>CBIHRR010000008.1:0-29972 GCA_966212495.1 uncultured Gammaproteobacteria bacterium | reverse complement strand
GGGTGAACGCGAGCTGCGAGATCGGGTTCGCGCCGGCCTCGGCGATGTGGTAGCCCGAGATGGACACCGAGTAGAAATTGCGCACGCCGTGGTCGACGAAGTACTGCTGGATGTCGCCCATCATCCGCAACGCGAACTCGGTGCTGAAGATGCAGGTGTTCTGCGCCTGGTCTTCCTTGAGGATGTCGGCCTGCACGGTGCCGCGCACGGTGCGCAGCGTCTCGGCCTTGATGCGCGCGTACACCTCGGGCTCGACCAGCTGGTCGCCGGTGACGCCGAGCAGGCCGAGGCCCAGGCCGTCGTTGCCTTCGGGCAGCATGCCGCTGTACTCGGGGCGGCGCCGGCCCTTGAACATCTTCTCGATCTTGGCGGCGGCGACTTCCCAGCGCTGCTGGTCGGCGCGCAGGTACTTCTCCACCTGCTGGTCGATGGCGGTGTTCATGAACATCGCCAGGATCATCGGCGCCGGGCCGTTGATCGTCATGGACACGCTGGTGGTCGGGTCGCACAGGTCGAAGCCGGAGTACAGCTTCTTCATGTCGTCGAGCGTGGCGATGTTGACGCCGGAGTTGCCGATCTTGCCGTAGATGTCCGGGCGCTCGGCCGGGTCCTCGCCGTACAGCGTGACGCTGTCGAAGGCGGTGGACAGGCGCGCGGCCGGCTGGCCGACGCTCAGGTAGTGGAAGCGGCGATTGGTGCGCTCGGGCGTGCCCTCGCCCGCGAACATGCGGATCGGGTCCTCGCCGGTGCGGCGGTACGGATACACGCCGCCGGTGTAGGGATACGCGCCGGGCAGGTTCTCCTTCTGCAGGAACACCAGTAGCTCGCCCCAGCTCCGGTAGGTCGGCGCGGCGATCTTCGGGATCTTCTGGTGGCTCAGCGATTCGCGGTAGTTCTCGACGCGGATGGCCTTGTCGCGCACCTGGTATTCGGTGACGTCGTCGGTGATCGACTCCAGGCGCGCCGGCCACTCGCGCAGCAGCTTCAGCGCCTCGGAGTCGAGCGACTGCACGGCGTCGTTGTAGCGCTGGCGCAGCGTCTGCAGCGTGCGGTCGGCGTCGCCGGCGGTGAGGGCGGCGCCCTCGTACAGCGCCAGCGCCTTCGGCAGCGCGGCGTCGCCCAGGTCCTGCAGCGACTGCCAGTAGGACTGCGCGCGGTCGGCGACCTCGGCCTGCGATTCGATGCGGGCGTTGATCGCGCGGCCCTGCTCGGCGATCTCGGCGAGGTAGCGCACCCGCGCGCCGGGGATCAGCACGGTGGCGCGCGGCTCCCGCAGCGTGGTGTCGACTTCCGGCGTCCACTTCTCCGCCGGCAGTTCGAGCTTCTCGCGCAGCAGCCGGCACAGGTTCGCGAACATCCAGCTGATGCCCGGGTCGTTGAACTGCGAGGCGATGGTCGGGTAGACCGGCACGTCCTCGTCCTTGACCGCAAACTTCACGTGGTTGCGCTTCCACTGCTTGCGCACGTCGCGCAGCGCGTCCTCGGCGCCGCGCTTGTCGAACTTGTTGAGCACGACGAGCTCGGCGAAGTCGAGCATGTCGATCTTCTCGAGCTGGCTCGGCGCGCCGAAGTCGCTGGTCATCACGTACATCGGGAAGTCGACGAGGTCGACGATCTCCGAGTCGCTCTGGCCGATGCCGGCGGTCTCGACGATCACCAGGTCGTAGCCCAGCGACTTCAGGAACGCGATGCAGTCCTGCAGCACCACGTTGGTGGCGGCGTGCTGGCGGCGCGTGGCCATCGAGCGCATGAACACGCGCCTGGAGCGCAGCGAGTTCATGCGGATGCGGTCGCCCAGCAACGCGCCGCCGGTGCGGCGTCGCGTCGGGTCGACCGAGATCACGGCGATGCGCATCTCCGGGAACGACGCGAGGAAACGGTTCAGCAGTTCGTCGGTGACCGACGACTTGCCGGCGCCGCCGGTGCCGGTGATGCCAATGACGGCGGTGGAGCGGGAACGGGGAACGGGGAACGGGGAACTGCCGGCACCTGCGGCCCACTGCTTGCGCAGCTTGGCGAGTTCGGATTCGGAAATCGCGCCATCCTCGATCGCGGACAACGTGCGACCGATGGCGATCTCGTCGTCGATGTCGGGCGTGCGACGGGCGTCCTGTTCCCCGTTCCCCGTTCCCTGTTCCCGCGCGCCATCGGCGCGGCGCACCACGTCCTCGATCATCGCCACCAGCCCCATGTGCATGCCGTCGTTGGGGTGGTAGATGCGTTCGACGCCGTAGGCCTCGAGCTCGCGGATCTCCTCGGGCGTGATCGTGCCGCCGCCGCCGGCGAACACCTTGATGTGGCCGGCGTCGCGCTCGCGCAGCATGTCGACCATGTACTTGAGGTATTCGACGTGGCCGCCCTGGTACGAGGACAGCGCGATGCCGTCGGCGTCTTCCTGCAGCGCGGCGCGCACGACGTCCTCGACCGAGCGGTTGTGGCCGAGGTGGACGACTTCCGCGCCCTGGGCCTGGATCAGGCGGCGCATGATGTTGATCGCGGCGTCGTGGCCGTCGAACAGGCTGGCGGCGGTGACGAAGCGCAGCGGCGTGGCGCTGTCGGCCTGCGGGGTGGCCGAGGCGGCCCTGGCGTTGGAATTCGTGGTCATCCGCCGATTGTAGCGCCGGGGCTGATAGGCTGGCCCGGCGCCCTCTCCGGCGCGCGCGGAGCCCTGCAATGCCTGCCAGAACGACTGTCCTGCCCGTCCTGCTCGCCGCCGCCCTCGCGGCATCGCCAATGCCGGCCGCGACCGCACAGGCCGCCGCCGCGCAGGCGGCGCCCGCGGCCGCGCCGACCGTGTTGCTGCTCGGCGAAGTCCACGACAACCCCGACGGCCACCGCGCCCGCCTCGCCCTCCTGCGCGCACGCATCGACGCCGGCTGGCGTCCGGCGATCGCGATGGAGCAGTTCGACCGCGAGCGCCAGGCCGACCTGGACCGCGCGCAGCAGGCCTGCAAGGACGCCGCCTGCGTGATCGCCATGGCGTCGCCCGGCAAGGCCAGCTGGCACTGGGACTACTACGCGCCGCTGATCGACCTCGCGCTGCGTGAACACCTGCCGCTGTACGCGGCGAACCTCTCGCGGGCCGACGCCGGCAAGATCGTCGAGCACGGCTACGACCGCCCGGTGCCTCCGGACGTGCTGCAGCCGCAGGTGGATGAAGTGCGCGCCGGCCACTGCGGCATGCTCCCGGACGAGATGCTCGCGCCGATGGCCACCGCGCAGGTAGCGCGCGACGTCGCGATGGCGGACGTGCTCGCCGCCGCGCTCGCGGCGCATCCCGGCGATGGCGTCGTGCTGATCGCGGGCAACGGGCACGTGCGCCGCGACTTCGGCGTGGCCTACTGGCTGCGCGCACGCGGCATCGCGCCGGAAACGGTCGGTTTCGTCGAGGATCCGGCGGAAGCCGTGCACTTCGATCGCGCCGAGGTCGTGCCCGCGTTCGAGCGCGAGGATCCCTGCGCGAAGTTCAAGGCGCCGGCGGCCCTACATCAGTAGGCGAGCGCGCCCAGCCCAACCTTGAGCGGCGCCAGCGGCTCTTCGTAGCGCCGCCAGCGCTGCGGTGCCGCCCGCCCCTGCCCCAGCAGCGGCGCCGCGCCTTCGGCCAGCTTCGGCGTGGCCGCGACGTCCAGGCCGCAGAAGCGCAGCACTTCTTCCAGCACCGCCGCCGGGTCCGCGAGCAGCTCGTCCTGGCGCGCGTCGAGCACGCGCGACGGGAATTCGCTGCGCCAGTGCGCCATCAGGCGGCGGTACGCGCGGTAGTACTCGGCGGTCTCGGCCTGGTCGTGGCTCCACGGGGCCTCGGGGTCGGTCCAGGTGGACATCGCGGCGAAGCAGGTATCCATCGGCGCGGCGGACAGGTGCAGGATGCGCGCGTCCGGCAGGGCGCGCGCGATGTGCGCGACATTGGCGAAGTTCGCGGGGTTGCGGTCGAGCACGACCGGCTTTCCCATCGACCGCCACGCGGTGTGCGCGCGGTAGCGCTCGCCGAGCATCGCCGGATCGATGGCATCCGCGCGCCGCGCGAGGTCCAGGTCCAGCCGGGGCGCGCCGATCGCGTCGGCGCACCAGCGCATCTGCTGCACGAAATCCCGCGCGTCGCCGATGTCGGAGACTTGCGGATGCCGGGCGAGCAACCTGCCGAGGGCCGCGATCGCCGGTGCGTGCAGGCCGACGAGGAACACCGGCACCGGCGCGTCCTGCGAAGGCAAAGGCGCCTGCGAAGGCGCAGCCTCCGCGCGCGCCGCCGCGACGTGCTCGAGCACCGCCAGTTCCGCCGCCGGATCGAAGCCCGCAAGCGCGACCCGCTGCAGGCGCATGCCGCGCTCCAGTGCGCCCCAGGCTTCGTCGGCGCCGGCGCTGCGATCGAGGAGATGGAACAGGGCATAGTCCAGTCGCGCACCCGCCTCGTTGTTCCCGTCGCGCTCGAGCAATTCGGCGAGGATCCCGGCCAGCCGCCGCTCGCCTTCAGCGGTGCGGCCGCCGATCTCCGCCAGGCCGAGCCACGCCGACACCAGGCCCGGCGCCGCTTCGAGGCAGGCGCCATAGGCCGCGCGCGCCTCCGCGTCGCGGCCCGTCGCCTGCAGCGCCCGCGCCATCGGCAGCAGCAGCGGCGGCCCGCTCGCACCGGCGTTGCGCGCCCGCTCGAGCATCTGCAGGCCGTCGTTGGGGAATCCGGCCGCGAGCAGCAGCGTGCCGAGCTCCTGCATGACGGCAGGGTTGCGGCCGCGCATCACCGAAAAATCGTGCGCGCAGGCGAACATCGCGCGCAGTTCGCCGATCGGCCCCAGCACGCGGGCCACGCTGCACAGCAGTTCGGGTTCAGGCCGCCGCAGCTGGTAGGCGGTCAGCGCACAGGCCACGGCGTCGCGCAGCCGGCCCCGGGACGCGGCGATCTGTGCCAGGCGCAGCGCGGCCGGGACGACGAGCTCCTCGCTGTCGCGCAGCGCCCGGTAGGCCTCGACGGCCTCGTCCATGCGGCCGGCGGCGGCGAGATCCTCGGCTTTCTGCCAGCGCGCGGCATCGCCGGCGGCGGGTGTGGATGCGGTCATCGCGCGAGGATACAGAAGCCTCCCCGGCACGATGCGGCCGGGCCTGCGGGGGCGCGACGGGCTTTTGCCGGCCGGGGCGCGTAAAATATCGCCCCTGCGGCCGGAGCCCAATCAGCTGGACCGCCGGTTTCACCCACCGAATCAAAGACTTATCCAACAAAGTCGACGCCCCGGCCGCCTCCCGCGGTCCGGTCCGCCGGCGCGGAGCGCACTCGCGATGATCTTCGAAACCCTCGATACCTTCGGCCACGAGCAGGTCGTCTTCTGCCACAACAAGGACGCGGGCCTGAAGGCCATCATCGCGATCCACAACACCGTGCTCGGCCCCGCGCTGGGCGGCACGCGCATGTGGCCGTACAAGAGCGAGGCCGAGGCGCTCAACGACGTGCTGCGCCTTTCGCGCGGCATGACCTACAAGAACGCCGTGGCCGGCCTCGACATCGGCGGCGGCAAGGCCGTGATCATCGGCGACCCGGCCACCGACAAGTCCGAGGCGCTGTTCCGCGCGTTCGGCCAGTTCGTCGAATCGCTGGGCGGCCGCTACATCACCGCCGAGGACGTCGGCATCGATGTCAACGACATGGAATTCGTCTTCAAGGAGACCGAGTTCGTGACCGGCGTGCACCAGGTCCACGGCGGCTCGGGCGACCCGTCGCCGTTCACGGCCTACGGCGCGTTGCAGGGCCTGATGGCCACGCTGCAGAAAAAGTTCGGCGACGAGGAAGTCGGCAAGTACAGCTACGCCGTGCAGGGCCTGGGCCACGTGGGCATGGAGTACGTGAAGCTGCTGCGCGAGCGCGGCGCCAAGATCTTCGTCACCGACATCCACAAGGACCGCGTCGACGAGGCCGTCGCCGAGTACGGCGCCGAGGCCGTGTCGCCGGACGAGATCTACGACGTCAACGCCGACGTGTACTCGCCCTGCGCGCTGGGCGGCACGGTCAACGAGCAGACCCTGCCCCGCTTCAAGTTCAAGATCATCTGCGGCGCGGCGAACAACCAGCTGGCGACCAACGCGATCGGCGACGAAGTCGAGAAGCGCGGCATCGTCTACGCGCCGGACTACGCGGTGAACGCGGGCGGCGTGATGAACGTGGCGCTGGAGATCACCGGCTACAACCGCGAGCGCGCGATGCGCATGATGCGGACGATCTACCACAACCTCACCCGCATCTACGAAATCTCCGACCGCGACGGGATTCCGACCTACAAGGCCGCCGACCGCATGGCCGAGGAGCGGATCGCGGTGATGGGCAAGCTTAAGCTGCCGCTGGGCCGCGCGAAGCCGCGCTTCCAGGGCCGAATCCGCGGGCACTGAACAAGGCTGCGCCTTGTTCAGCCCGGAATTTGCGTTGCAAATTCCGGGTCCCGCTATGTTCTTCCAAATCCCCGCCGCTTCGCGGCGCCCCCTTTACTAAAGGGGGCTTGGGAAACGGATCACTTCGAGGTCGGGATGCGTCCATTTCCATTGAACGATGAGCTGGACGCGCTGCGCGATGCGGTGAACCGCTTCGCGCAGGCGGAGATCGCGCCGCGCGCGGCCGCGATCGACCACGAGAACGCGTTCCCGCAGGACCTGTGGCCGAAGCTCGGCGAGATGGGCCTGCTCGGCCTCACCGTGCCCGAGCAGTACGGCGGCAGCGGCATGGGCTACCTCGCCCACCTGGTGGCGATGGAAGAGATCTCGCGCGCGTCCGGCTCGGTGGGCCTGAGCTACGGCGCGCACTCCAACCTCTGCGTCAACAACCTCTACGCCAACGGCAACGAGGCGCAGCGCGCGAAGTACCTGCCGAAGCTGTGCAGCGGCGAGTGGAAGGGCGCGCTGGCGATGAGCGAGCCGGGCGCCGGTTCGGACGTGGTCGGCTCGATGGCCTGTCGCGCCGAATTGCGCGCCGACGGCACCTGGGTCGCCAACGGCAACAAGATGTGGATCACCAACGGGCCCGAGGCCGACGTGCTGGTGGTGTACATGCGCACCGCCGGCAAGGACGCGGGCAGCCGCTGCATGACCGCCTTCATCGTCGAGCGCGGCATGCGTGGCTTCTCCACCGCGCAGAAGCTCGACAAGCTCGGCATGCGCGGCTCCAACACCTGCGAACTGGTGTTCGAGGATTGCGGGATTCCCGCCGAAAACGTGCTTGGGGAAGTCCACCAGGGCGTGCGCGTGCTGATGTCCGGCCTGAACACCGAGCGCCTCGTGCTCAGCGGCGGGCCGATCGGGCTGATGCAGGCCGCGCTCGACATCGCCCTGCCCTACGTGCGCGAACGGCGCCAGTTCGATGCGCCGATCGGCACCTTCGAGCTGATGCAGGCCAAGATCGCGGACATGTACACGGCGCTGCAGTCCTCGCGGGCCTACGCCTACCAGGTCGCGCGCGACTACGACGCCGGCCACAAGTCGCGCGTGGACGCCGCCGCGTGCCTGCTGCACGCCAGCGAATCATCGGTGCAGGTCGCGCTCGAAGCGATCCAGGCGCTGGGCGGCAACGGCTACATCAACGAGTACGACACCGGCCGCCTGCTGCGCGACGCCAAGCTCTACGCGATCGGCGCCGGCACCAACGAAATCCGCCGGATGCTCATCGGCCGCGAGCTCTTCGCCGGCAACGCCTGAGCCAGACTCTTTTTGCCACAGGTTCCACAGATTCCACGGATTGAAAAAATTTGGGTTCGCGGTGGCCTGCAAGCCCCCGCGAACCCATTTTTTAGGCTCTTGAATCATTGAAATCCGTGGAATCCGTGGCCAATACTCTTTCCTGCGCGGTTGCTAGAAGCTCCAGCGCAGGTTGAGCGAGGAGCCGAGGTCCTGGCGGCCGGCGGCGTGGCGCGCGTCGAGGTCGAACGTCAGCGTCGCGTTGCCCCAGGCGGCGCCGAAGCCGGCGCCGAGCACGCCCGCGTCGCGGCCGAAGAGGTCGAAGGCGATCGGCGCGCTCGCATCCACGCCGGTGAAGCTGGCGTCGATCGCGCCCGAACGCGACAGCGTGCGCTGCCACTCGGCCCAGGCGTGCAAGTCGAATCGCGCATCGCCCGCGCGCCAGCCGCGCGCGTAACGCGTGCCCAGCAGCGCCTGCGACAGTGCGAAGCGCGAGTCGCCCGCGCGCAGGCCGAAGCCCGCCGCGCCGTCCTCGTCGAAACCATCGCGCTGCAGTTGCAACGACTGCGCGCCGGCGTACGGCGTCAGCGTGCCGGCCCACATCGCGAATCGGTGGCCGGCCTGCAGGCTCGCGGTCCAGTAGCGGTCGGCATAGCGCGAGTCGACGCCGTAGTCGGCGTCGCCCAGCACGATCTCGCGCTGCAGGTCGCGCTGCATGCGCCCGAACGCGGCCCGGCCGAGCAGGTAGCCGCCGCCCTCGCCCGTGCGCATCGCATACAGCTCGCTTTCGGTCTGGACGTCGTGGCCGCGGTCGCGGCGGCCGCTGTTCCACAGCGTGCCTTCGCTGCGCGAGAACGCGGTGCCCCAGGTCGTGTCGCCATCGCGGAATTCCTGGCCCATCGTCCAGCCGCGCAGGTCGCTGCCGAATGCGCCGCCGAGGCTGCGGCTGCCGCCGAGCGCCGCCGCCCAGGCGCCCGCCGGCCGCGCGAGGTCCAGCCGGGACTCGAGGGTGCGACGGCCGCCGTCGGCCGCGAGCAGCGCGAGCGCCGCGTCGGTGGCGTGCAGTTCGCCGGAGAGGCTCGAGAGCGAGCGCTCTGCCGCGCCGGTGCCTTCCGTGCGCTGCAGCGCGCCCGCGGCCTGCAGGAACGCCGGTGCGGCACTCGCCTGCGCGCCCGCGTCCAGCGCGCGGAACGCCTGCTCCACGCGCACCGCGCCCGACAGCGACGACGGCGTCAGGCCCATCGATTGCGCGGCCAGGCCCACGTCGAGCCGGGTGATGTCGAGGAAGACGTCGTCCGGGTCGTACGCCAGGGTCGCGCCGAGGAAGGAACCGGCGCTGGTGAGCGTGCCGAACGCGCCCGACACGCCGCCGTTCGCGTGCAGGATCTTCTCGTGCGCGGCCGCGGTGTAGCCCGTGGCGACGCCGAGCACGTTGAGCGTGCCCGCCAGCGTCGCCGTGCCGCCCACGGCGAAGGCGCGACCGATGTACGCGTCGAGCGTGCCGGTCGCCTCCTGCACGTAGTTGCCGCCGACCTGCAGCGGCGTGCCGGTCGCCCCGCTCGCCTGCACGTGCCCGGCATTGCGCACGTTGCCGTGGATGCTGCCGCTGCCGCGCAAGGTGCCTGCGCTGCCGACCACGAAGCTGGAGCCGGTCATGCCCGCCCCGAGCTCGACCGCGCCGCCGTTGATGCGCGTGTCGCCCGTGTACGTCGAATCCTGCGCGAGGACCAGCGTGCCGCTGCCGTTCTTCACCAGCCCACCCGCGCCGGAAATCGTGTTCGACCAGGTCGACGAGCCCGCGAACGACACGGTGACGTCGCCCCAGTCGAAACGCGCCGGCCCCTTCACCGCCGCGCCGACATCGAGCAGGCCATGGCCGAAGACCGCGTCCACGCCCGGCGCGCCGAGGTCCTTCGCGGTGCCCAGCAGGGTCTGCCGCACGAGGTCGTTGTTGAAGTACGGGAACGCCGACCACACCACCGCGGCGGCGCCCGACACCAGCGGCGCGGCGAACGAGGTGCCCGAGCCGACCCAGTAGGTCGGAATGCCGGGGGTGTCGGTGGCGGCGGTGAACACCACGTCGCCCGGCGCGACCAGGCAGTAGTCCATCGCCACGCCGCACTGCTGCGAATAGGACGTGAGCTGCGTGGGATGCAGCGTGTCCAGCGCGCCGACCGTGAGCCAGCCGACGGCGAGATCCCTGGCCACGCCGCCGTCCTTGCTGGGAAGCGCCGCGTTGTCGGACGGATTGCCGCGATACCGCGCATCGGCGCCCGAGTTTCCGTTGGCGAACACGATCAGCCCGCCGCGCGTGACCACGAAATCGCGGTACGCATTGGCGAATTCGGTGGTGACCTCCGGCTGCGTCCAGTACAGGCCGCCCCACGAGTTGTTGATGATCTTCGCGCCCGCGTCGGCGAGCTCGGCGTCGATCGCCGCGAAGAACGCGCCGTAGCCCTGGCCGCTCTCCACCTGGTTGCCCTGGCCGGAGCCGTCATCCGCGGGAGGCGCGTCGGAAATGATGCGCGAGGACACGATGCGCGCATCCGGCGCGATGCCCCCGGGCCACTGGCCGAACGCCTTGCCCGCGGCGAGCGTGGCGACGATCGTGCCGTGGCCGACCTTGTCGTCGACCGTCAGGTCGTTGCCCGCCGCGTCGATGTGCACGAAGTTCGCCGCCACGCGCCCGGCCAGCGCGGGATGGTTCCGGTTCACGCCCGTGTCGACGAAGCCGATGGTGACGCCGGCGCCGGTGTAGCCGGCGGCGCGCGCGCCGAGATCGTTGGTGAGCGAAAGATGGTCGGAGAACCCGGGCTGCGTCTGCGTGCCGCCACCGCCGCCGTTGTTCGCCGGGGGCGGGGGCGGGGGCGGCGTGTTCTTGATGTTGCTGCCGCCACCGCCGCTGCCGCAGGCCGCCAGGCCCAGGAAAACGGCCATCGCCAGCGCATTGCGCGCCAGGCTCGAATCATTGCGCATCGGATATCCCCTGGTTCGAACGGACGCGGAAGCCGGCCCCATTATGCGGGCGCCCGCGCCCCCTTCCGCAAGCGATGCGGCACTGCAGCATCCGAGGCCGAATCGCGCCATAATCGGCCCATGCAGGCCCCGGGCCGCACCCCCATACGGAGTTCCCCATGTCCGCAGCTTCCGACCAGAGCGTCGTGATCGTCGGTGCCAAGCGCACCGCCATCGGTTCCTTCCTCGGCCAGTTCACCGGCGTCCCGACCCCCCAGCTGGGCAGCACCGCGATCGCGGGCGCCCTCGCCCACGCCGGCCTGGCCCCGGACCAGGTGGATGAAGTGCTGATGGGCTGCGTGCTGCCGGCCGGCCTCGGCCAGGCGCCCGCCAGGCAGGCCTCGCTGGGCGCCGGCATTCCCGCGGCGGCCGGCTGCACGACGGTCAACAAGGTCTGCGGCTCCGGGATGAAGGCGGCGATGCTCGCGCACGACCTGATCAAGGCCGGCTCGGCGAAGGTCGTCGTCGCCGGCGGCATGGAGTCGATGACCAACGCGCCGCACCTGCTCAACCACTCGCGCACCGGCATCCGCTACGGCAGCGCCGAGTTCATCGACCACATGGCCTTCGACGGCCTGACCAACCCCTACGACGGCCAGGCGATGGGCGTGTTCGGCGACATGGCCTGCGACAAGTACGGCTACGATCGCGCGGCGGTCGATGCCTACTCGGCCGAGAGCGTCCGCCGCGCCCAGGCGGCCCAGGCATCGGGCGCGTTCGACGCCGAGATCGTCCCGGTGACCGTCAAGGGCCGCAAGGGCGACGTCATGGTGGACAAGGACGAAGAGCCCGGCAAGATCGACGTGGCCAGGATCCCGGGCCTGCGCCCGGCATTCGGCAAGGACGGGGTGATCACCGCCGCCGCCGCCTCCAAGATTTCCGACGGCGCCGCCGCCCTCGTGCTGATGGGCGCCGACGAGGCGAAGGCGCGCGGGCTCGCGCCGCTGGCCCGCATCGTCGCCCATGCCACCCATTCGCAGGCGCCGGAATGGTTCACCACTGCCCCGGTGTCGGCGCTCCGCAGCGTGCTCGACAAGGCCGGCTGGACCGTGGCGGACGTGGACCTGTTCGAGGTCAACGAAGCCTTCTCCTGCGTGGCGATGGCGCCGATGACCGAGCTCGGCATCCCGCACGACCGCCTCAACGTCAACGGCGGCGCAGTCGCCCTCGGGCACCCCATCGGTGCCAGCGGCGCGCGCCTGCTGGTCACCCTCCTGCATGCGCTGCAGGCGCGCGGCGGACGCCGTGGCGTGGCCTCGCTGTGCATCGGCGGCGGCGAAGCAACTGCGGTCGCCGTCGAGATCGCGTGAAAACGTTAAGATCAATTAACCAAAAAAAGATGCCCCACCCGCTTGACAGGCGACAAGGGCTTGTCATCATGTTAAAGGCGCGCAGTTGCGCGTTGCCAAACTAACGACGAGGAAGATTTGATCATGACCATCAACAAGGCGCTGCTCGCCCTGGCTATGGGCGTTGCCCTGGCCGCTTGCTCCAACTCGCAGCAGGCTGCGGACTCGGCCACCGACGCCGCTGCCGCCGCTACCGACGCCCAGCAGGCTGCCGACACCGCCGCCACGACGGGTGACGCTGCCAACGCCGACGCCGCCCAGGCTTCGGCCGACGCCGCCGCCGCTGCTGCCGACGCCGCCAGCACCTCGGCCGACGCCGCCGCTGCCGCCCCGACCATGGGTGAGGCCGACGCCGCCGCCGATTCCGCCGACAACGCGGCCGACGCCGCGGACCAGGCGAAGGACGCTGCGCAGGACGCCGCCGCCGCTGCGAAGAAGTAAGCAGCCAGGCGTTATCCGCTACGCGAGGCCGCCGGTGCGAACCGGCGGCCTTTTTGGTTTTTGACTCCGGCCTGCCGAGCGTTCACCATCATCACGCGCCCATTCACACGGAGCGCTTACCCTCCATCGCGGTCCATCCCAAACACCTCCGGAGCCACCATGAACACCAAGCTTTTCGTCCTTGCCACCGCTGCCGTCCTGGCCCTGTCGGCCTGCAAGAACGAGACCCCCGAGGCGCAGCAGCAGGCCGCCGAGGCCTCGTCTGCCGCCGACCAGGCTGCCGCCGCCGCCTCCGACGCCGCGTCCGCCGCGGGCAACGCCGCCCAGCAGGGCGCCGAAGCCGCCGCTGCCGCCACCGGCGAGGCCGCCGGCGAAGTCGCCGCCAACACCAAGGAAGCTGCCGACGCCGCCGCGACCGCCGCCAACGAGGCCGCTGCCGGCGCCGCGCAGGCGACCGCCAACGCCGCGCAGAACACCGCCGACGCCGCCCAGAACATGGCGGACAAGGCGCAGACCGCTGCCGACGAAACCAAGAAGTAAGCAACGCGACACCCGCATGCCGGAGCCCGCGCTCCGGCTGCAGGCAAGGGCCCGCTCCGGCGGGCCCTTCTTTTTTGCGGCATTTGTTTTTTCCGTAGAATCGGCGGATGCCCGTCATCGCCTCGCAGCTGGATCCGCGCTCGGACGAGTTCCGCGCCAACGTCGACTTCCACCGCGACCTCGTCGCGGAACTCGACCGGCGCCTCGCGCACGCGGCCGGCGGCGGCGGACAGAAAGCGCGCGACAAGCACACCGAGCGCGGCAAGCTGCTGGTGCGCGACCGCATCGCCGCCCTGCTCGACCCGGGTTCGCCCTTCCTCGAGATCGCGCCGCTCGCCGCCGAGGACATGTACGAGGGCGCCGCGCCCGCGGCCGGCATGGTCTGCGGCATTGGCCGCGTCATGGGACAGGAAGTCGTGGTCGTCGCCAACGACGCCACGGTCAAGGGCGGCACCTACTTCCCGATGACGGTGAAGAAGCACTTGCGCGCGCAGGAAGTCGCGCGCGAGAACCACCTGCCCTGCATCTACCTCGTCGACTCCGGCGGCGCGTTCCTGCCGCTGCAGGACGAGGTGTTCCCGGACAAGGAACACTTCGGCCGCATCTTCTACAACCAGGCGCGGATGAGCGCGGAGAACATCCCGCAGGTCGCGGTGGTGATGGGCTCGTGCACCGCCGGCGGCGCCTACGTGCCGGCGATGAGCGACGAGTCGGTGATCGTGAAGGAACAGGGCACGATCTTCCTCGGCGGCCCGCCGCTGGTGAAGGCGGCGACCGGTGAAGTCGTCGACGCGGAAACGCTCGGCGGCGCCGACGTGCACACGTCCGTGTCGGGCGTGGCCGACCATTTCGCCGACGACGATCGGCACGCGCTGCAGATCGCGCGCGACATCGTCGGCGGGCTGAACCGCCGCAAGGTGCTGCCCGCGTCGATGGCGACGCGCGAGCCGCGCGAACCGTTGCATCCGGCCGAAGAGCTGTACGGCATCGTGCCGAAGGACCCGCGCCGCCCGTTCGACATCCGCGAGGTGATCGCGCGCGTGGTCGACGGCAGCGAGCTGCAGGAGTTCAAGGCGCGCTACGGCAAGACGCTGGTCACCGGCTTCGCGCACATCCACGGCTACCCGGTCGGCATCGTCGCCAACAACGGCATCCTGTTCTCCGAGAGCGCGCTCAAGGGCGCGCACTTCATCGAGCTGTGCAACCAGCGCGGCATCCCGCTCGTCTTCCTGCAGAACATCACCGGCTTCATGGTCGGCCGCAAGTACGAGCAGGCCGGCATCGCGAAGGACGGCGCGAAGATGGTGACGGCGGTGGCGTGCTCGCGCGTGCCCAGGTTCACCGTCGTCATCGGCGGCAGCTTCGGCGCCGGCAACTACGCGATGTGCGGGCGCGCGTACGGCGCGCGCTTCCTGTGGATGTGGCCGAACGCGCGCATCAGCGTGATGGGCGGCGAGCAGGCCGCGAGCGTGCTGGCGACGGTGAAGCGCGACGGGATCGAGGCGCGCGGCGGGCAGTGGTCGGCCGGCGAGGAGGAAGCGTTCAAGGCGCCGGTGCGCGAGCAGTACGAATCGCAGGGCAGCCCGTGGTACGCGACCGCGCGCCTGTGGGACGACGGCATCATCGATCCGGCCGACACGCGCCGCGTGCTCGGCCTCGGCATCTCCGCGTCGCTGAACGCGGAAATCGCGACGGGCATGCATTTCGGCGTGTTCCGGATGTAGTAGGCTCGGCCGACCGGGGGCCCAGCCCCCATCCAACCCCGCCAGAGGGCATCAAGATGGCCATCTTCGACCAGAAAACCGCGCCCAGGAAGGACGCTGCACCGTTCACCCCCGACCTGCCGCCGTTCCGCGAAGCGGGCCAGCCCGCCGCCGATGCCGGCCCCTCCGCGATCCCCTCGACGACGGCGCCGCGCCCGCAGGCCGTGGCCAAGGAATCGCTGATCGCCTCCGACCTCACCATCGAGGGCAAGATCGAAGGCAGCGGCAACGTCCGCATCGCCGGCAAGTTCAAGGGCGACGTCAACGTGCAGGGCGACCTCACCATCGAGCACGGCGCCAAGCTCACCGGCGGCGTGCGCGCGCGGCGCGTGGTCATCGCCGGCGAGCTCGAGGGCAACATCGAGGGCGCCCAGCAGGTCGAACTGCAGCAGGGCGGCGTGCTGGCCGGCGACGTCAAGTGCGGCACGATGACCGTGGCGACCGGCGCGCGCATGCGCGGCCAGGCCGACTTCGGCTGGGAAGACAAGGGCAGCGGCAAGGCGGACAGCTTCTCCGCCGCATGAGCACCGTGCGCCCGGGGACGCCGGGCGCCACGCGCGCCTGTCCCCACTGCAAGGCGACGATCCTCGAGAGCGCCAGCGTGTGCCCCGCGTGCCGGGGCCACCTGCGCTACGACGAGGCGTCGGTCCTGCGCGAGAAGAACAAGATCGTGCCGCTCAGCATCGAGGGCACGCTGGTCCCGCCCGCGGGCGAGAGCGCGTACGAGTACGCGATGGTGCTGTCCATCCGCAACGAGCGCGGCGAGGAAGTGAACCGCCAGGTGATCGGCGTCGGCGCGCTGTTCGCCGGCGAGGAACGCAGCTTCACCCTGCAGGTCGAGATGACCGAAGCCACCGGCGCGAAGGCGCGCCGGAAGCACTGACCCTTTGCAGAGCCGACCCACGGTCGGCTCCGGCGCATCACCCGGCCCGCACCCGCGCGTTGCGCCCGTTCCAGGCGAAGCCCGCCACCAGCGCGGCCAGCACCAGCAGCTGCGCCACCAGGCCCTGCAGCGTCGGATACATCCCGAGCAGCTCGATGCGAGGCGCCTTCACCAGCGTCAGCGACAACCACCCGGCTTCCTGCAGCGCGGCCACGCCCTTGCCGGCGAGCACCACCGCGAGGACCGACATCAGGATCGCGCTGATCGAGAAGAACTTGCCGAACGGCAGCTTGCGGCTGAAGCGCAGCATCAGCCACGCGATCGCCGCGAGCGCGAGCGCCGCGGTCGCCGCGCCGCCGATCACCGCGGCGTGGTTGCCCTGGCTCCACAGCGCGACGTAGAACAGCACCGTCTCGAACGCTTCCCGGTACACGATCAGGAACGCGAGCATGAACATGAACCACGCCGAGCCGCGCGAGAGCGCGTTCGTCATGCGTGCCTTGACGTAGCGCTGCCACGCATCGGCCTGGCTCTTGCCGTGCATCCAGATGCCCACCGACACCAGCACCACCGCCGCGACCAGCGACCCCAGGCCTTCGGTCAGCTCGCGGCTGGCGCCGCTCACTTCCACCAGCCGCGTCGCGACGAGCCAGGTCGCGCCGCCGGCGAGCAGCGCGCCGATCCAGCCGGCATGCACGTATGGCATCGCGTCGGTGCGTTCGGCCTTGCGCAGGAACGCGACCATCGCGATCACCAGCAGCAGCGCTTCGAGCCCTTCGCGCAGCAGGATCGTCAGCGAGCCGACGAATGCCGTCGTGGCGCCCGCGCCCTGCTCTTCCAGCGCGAATCCGGCGCGATCGTAGAGCGCCTCCGCGGCGGTGACGTGCGCCTGCACGTCGGCGACGCCTGCGCCGGCGGCGGCCTTCGCGCGCAGCGCGATCATGGCGGTCTCGACTTCGGCCAGCAGCGCCTTGTCGCGCGCGGCCAGCACCGGTTCGACCGGCTCGAAGCCGTCGAGGTAGGCCGACAGGAAGCGGTCGCGCGCGGTGGCGGCGTCGCCGGCGGCGTACGCGGCCATGCCTTCCTGCAGGCGCGCACGGCCGAGCGCGAGGGTCTTCGCGTTGTCGTTCGCACTGGCGGCAGCACTGCCCGCCGGCGACGCGGCGACCGCGCCGGGCTGGCGGCGCAGGAACGCGGCAAGATCGTCGGCCTGCGTTTCATCGAGGCCGGCGACGCTGCCCGGCAGCACCTGCACCAGCGCGGCGAGATCGGGGATCGCGGCGCGCACCTCCGCGCGCTGCAGCCACAGCGCCTCGCCCCGCGCCGCGCGCGACTGCGGGAACGCGAACTGCCCCACGTAGAACGCCAGCGCCCAGCGCTCGGATTCGGGCAGCTGCGCGTAGCTCGCCATGCCGGTTCCCGCCAGGCCCTGCTCGATCACCTGCTGCAGCGCGAACACGCTGCGCTGCCGCGCGCGGATGGCGTTGGTGAAGTCCATCGGCGGCGGATCGAGCGCCGCGCCGGCCGGGCCATCGCCCGCGCCGGTGGCGCCGTGGCAGGCGGCGCAATGCTGCTGGTACAGCGCGGCGGCGCCCGACAGGTCCGGGATGCGCGACGGCGCGCGCGGCATCGGGTAGGCCTGCAGCAGCGCATCGGCCAGCGCGCGCGCCTGGCGCTCGACGTCGGCCGGCGTCGCCTTCGCGTCCACCGCCGCGCGCAGGGCCTGCGCCTGCGTGGCCAGCGCCGCGCGCCCGGGCTGTTCGGGCAACTGCGCGATGCGCTCGGCGACCGTGCCCGAGAATTCCTTCATTTCCGCGTATTCGAGGTCGCTCAGCACCTGGCCGTCGCGGACCGCCCCGGCGTAGTCGACGGCGATGTAGTCGAGCAGCTGCCACACGCGCTGGGCCTGCGGATTCGCGTGCGCGCCGAAGCTTGCGAGCGCGAGGAGAACCGCCAGGACCGGGGTCGACAGCCAGCGGCGCGGGAACGCGGAACCAGTCCAGGACATGGGTGCAGCCGGGATGAATGCGGAGCCGCGATTCTACGACAAACGCGAATGGATCGCATTCTCTCCCGGGGCCGCCGTTCCGGTCGGCCGGTATCATGCCGGGACCATGGACGCCCGGATCGACCAATGAAGGCCCCCCTGCTGCTGGACCGCGACGGGCCCGGCGCCCGGCTCCGCCTCGACCGCCCGGACGTGCACAACGCCGTCGACGACGGCCTGATCGCCGGGATGGTGGATGCCCTGCTGGCCCTCGGCGCCGACCCGGCGGTGCGGGTCGTGGTCCTGGAAGGCGCGGGCGCCTCGTTTTCCGCCGGCGCCGACCTCCACTGGATGCGGCGGATGGCCGCGGCCGGCGAGACCGCCAACCGCGACGACGCGCTCGCCCTCGCCGGCCTCCTGCGCGCGCTGGACGAGCTGCCCAAACCCACGATCGCCCGCGTCCACGGCGCCGCGTTCGGCGGCGGCGTCGGCCTGGTCGCCGCCTGCGACATCGCCATCGGCGTGCCCGAGGCGAAGTTCGGCCTGACCGAGAGCAAGCTCGGCCTGCTGCCGGCGGTGATCTCGCCCTACGTGGTCGCCGCCATCGGCGCGCGCCAGGCGCGGCGCTGGTTCGCCACCGCCGAGATCTTCGACGCTGCCGAGGCGCACCGCATCGGCCTGCTCCACCAGGTGGTCCCCGCCGACGCGCTCGACGCCGCCGTCCAGCGCCAGGTCGACCTGCTGCTCAAGGCCGGCCCGCGCGCCGCCGCCAACGCCAAGTCGCTGGTCCGCACGGTGCTCGCCAACGACGGCTCGCCGACCTGCCGCGACGAGCTCGACGCCGCCAACGCCGAGCTCATCGCCGCGCTGCGCGTCTCCCCCGAAGGCCAGGAAGGCATCGCCGCCTTCCTCGAGAAGCGCCCGCCGTCATGGCATGTGAAGGGGAATTAGCCACAGATTCCACAAATTCCACAGATCCCACGGATGGATGCTCGCATGGACGCGAAAATTCCTGACCCGGGCCTCAGCAGGCGGGTCATCGGCGAAGCACAGTTATTGAATTACCTGAAGGCCACCGGACTGCGCCTGGGTTTGCTCCTAAACTTCGGACCCAAGGCGCAGATCCGCCGCAGGGTCCTCTAGCCCGGCCCAGTCCACTTCCCGAATCAGTGAGATCCGTGAAATCCGTGAAATCTGTGGCGCAGCAAAACAACATGTTCGGGAAGGTGCTGGTCGCCAATCGCGGCGAGATCGCATGCCGCGTGATCCGCACGTGCCGGCGCCTCGGCATCCGCACGGTGGCGGTGTACTCGGAAGCCGACGCCGGCGCGCAGCACGTGCGCCTCGCCGACGAGGCGTATCCGATCGGCGGGCCGCGGCCGCAGGCGTCGTACCTGCGTGGCGACGCGATCCTCGAGGTCGCTCGGCGCAGCGGCGCGCAGGCGATCCATCCGGGCTACGGCTTCCTGAGCGAGAACGCGGATTTCGCCGACGCGGTCGAGGCGGCGGGCATCGTGTTCATCGGCCCGAAGGCGGCGTCGATGCGCAGGATGGGCAGCAAGGCCGGCGCCAAGGACCTGATGCAGGCGGCGGGCGTGCCGGTGGTGCCCGGCTACACGGGCGAGGACCAGTCGCCGGACGTGCTGGCGCGCGAGGCGGCGCGGATCGGCTTCCCGCTGATGATCAAGGCCGCGCACGGCGGCGGCGGCAAGGGCATGCGCATCGTGCGTTCCGCCGACGAGTTTGCGGCGAACCTCGAAAGCTGCCAGCGCGAGGCGGCCAACGCGTTCGGCCGCGACCGCGTCCTGCTCGAGCGCTACATCGAATCGCCGCGGCACATCGAGATCCAGGTGTTCGGCGACTCGCACGGCGGCGCAATCCACCTCAACGAGCGTGAATGCTCGGCGCAGCGCCGCTACCAGAAGGTGCTCGAGGAGTCGCCCTCCCCGTTCCTGACGCCGGAGCTGCGCGCGGCGATGGGCGCGGCCGCGGTGCAGGCGGCGCGCGCGATCGACTACGCGAACGCGGGCACGGTCGAGTTCATCGTCGCGCCGTCGGGCGAGTTCTTCTTCATGGAGATCAACACGCGGCTGCAGGTCGAACACCCGGTCACGGAGATGACGACGGGCCTGGACCTGGTCGAATGGCAGCTGCGCGTCGCCGCGGGCGAAGCGCTGCCGCTCGCGCAGGCGGAAGTGCCGCAGCGGGGCCACGCGATCGAGGTGCGGCTCTACGCCGAGGATCCCGAAGCCGGGTTCCTGCCCGGTTCGGGCAAGCTCGAACGGCTGCGTCTTCCGGCGCCTTCGGCGTCCGTGCGCATCGATTCGGGCGTGGTCGAGGGCGACGTCGTCACCATCTTCTACGACCCGATGATCGCAAAGCTCATCGTCCACGGCGCCGACCGGACCGAAGCGCTGGCGCGCATGCGCGAGGCGCTGGCGCAATGCGACGTCGCCGGGCCGAAGTCGAACATCGCCTTCCTCGAACGTCTCGTGCGCCACCCGGCGGTCGTCGGCGGCACGATCGACACCGGCTACCTCGACCGGCACCTGGACGAGTTCGTGCCGCAGGCCGGCGACGAACTGCCGCGCGACGCGCTGCTCGCCGCCTGCACGGTGCAGCTGCTGCTGCAGGAACGCGCCCGCGCCGCCGCAGCCGCGGCCTCCGGCGACCCGGGTTCGCCG
Organism: uncultured Gammaproteobacteria bacterium; assembly: GCA_966212495.1. GTDB lineage: Bacteria > Pseudomonadota > Gammaproteobacteria > Xanthomonadales > Xanthomonadaceae > Cognatiluteimonas. The sequence continues at coordinate 9,669 of CBIHRR010000008.1, read as the reverse complement.
TGGGCGAGCGCCGATGGCTGGCGTCTCGGCCACGCCGGGATGCGCCAGCTCGCCTTCATGGTGCGCGGCGAACGCCTCGTCGCGACCGCCCAGGGCAATGCCGGCGAGTACCACATCACGGCGGGCGGCGAGCCCGCCGTCACGGTGGCCGGCGCGCGGCTGGCCGATGGCCTGCTGGATGCGCGTTTTGGCGATTCAGCGCGCCGCTTCCTCGTGCACGCCGACCCCGGCCGGCTGGTCGTGCACGACGGCATCCGTCGCACTCCGTTCGCACCCGTACAGGTGTATCGTCGGGACAACGACACGTCTGCGGTGAAGGACGACCGGGTCCGGGCCCCAATGCCCGGCCGGGTGGTGGTGGTCCGGGTACGCGAGGGGGACAAGGTCGTGGCGGGACAGGAACTCGTGGTGGTCGAGGCGATGAAGATGGAGCTCGCGCTGAAGGCGCCGCGCGACGGCATCGTCGCTGGCGTCAGCGCGGTGGCCGGGGACTTCGTCGAAGCCGAGGCCGTGCTGGTGGCGCTGGAGCATTGACATGCCGGTGCCCGCCAGCGTCCGCATCGTGGAAGTCGGCCCGCGCGACGGGCTGCAGAACGAGAAGGCGATCGTCCCGACGCCGGCCAAGGTCGAACTGATCGATCGCCTGTCGGCCGCCGGCCTGCCCTGCATCGAGGCCACCAGCTTCGTCAGCCCGAAGTGGGTGCCGCAACTCGCCGATGCCGCCGACGTGATGGCGGCGATCGACCGCAGGCCCGGCGTGCGCTACCCGGTGCTGGTGCCGAACCTGCAGGGGTACGAACGCGCGATCGCCGCCGGCGCGCGCGACATCGCGGTGTTCACCGCCGCGTCCGAAACCTTCAACCGCCGCAACACCAACGCCGGCATCGACGAATCGCTGGAGCGCTTCGCGCCCGTGATGGAGCGGGCGCGCGCCGACGGCGTCGCGGTGCGCGGCTACGTGTCCACCGTGCTCGGCTGCCCGTACCAGGGCGAAGTGCCGCTGGCGGACGTGGTGCGCGTGGCGGGCGCGCTGCACGCGATGGGCTGCTTCGAAGTCTCGCTCGGCGACACCATCGGCACCGGCACGCCGGTGAAGGCGCGCGCGATGCTGCTCGCGGTCGCGGCGGAAGTGCCGATGGACGCGCTCGCCGTCCACTTCCACGACACCTACGGGCAGGCGCTGCCGAACCTGCTCGCCTGCCTCGAGGAAGGCGTCGCGGTCGTCGATGCCTCGGTCTCCGGCACCGGCGGCTGCCCGTACGCGCGCGGCGCGAGCGGCAACGTCGCCACCGAGGATGTCGTGTACATGCTGCACGGCATGGGCATCGCCACCGGCGTGGACCTGGCGCGGCTGGTGGAAACGGGGCGCTGGCTTGCGGCGTTGCTCGGCCGCGCCAGCGGCAGCAAGGTCACCCAGGCGGCCGCCGTCGCGTGAGCCGGGACATGCCCGCGCGGGCGACGGACGCCGAGGGCGTGCTCGCGACGCTGCTGGGCGCGATCGCCGACCCGGCCACCGACGAGGACACGCGTGCGCTGCTGCAGGACGCCGCCGACGCGCTGCAGGTGGCGATGGCCGTGGGCATCGCCGAGCGGCAGCGCTATCGCGCGCTGTTCGACGCCGTGCCCGATCCGGTCAGCGTCATCGCCTGGGACGGCACCGTGCTCGACCTCAACCGCGCCGGCATCGCCGCCTACCGGCGCGAGCGCGCGGAGATCATCGGGCAGCCGATCCACGTGCTGAACCCGGAACTGCCGCGCGACCACATGGGGCCGGTGTACGAGGCGCTGAGCCACGGCGGCACCTACGTGGTGGAAGTCACCAACATGCGCGCCGACGGCAGCCGCTTCCCGGTGGAAGTGCATTCGGCGAACTTCGAGTACGAAGGCCAGCCCTGCCTGGTCGCGGTCGCGCGCGACCTCAGCGGTCGCGCCGAGGCCGAGATGCGCTACCGCGAGCTGATGGCGGTGATGGACAAGGGCATCGTGATGCGCGACGCCGCCGGCCGCGTCGTGTACGCGAACGCCGCGGCGATCCGCATGCTCAGCGTCGAGCCCGGCCTCACCCTCGACGAGGAAATGCAGCCGGGGCGCTGGCACATCATCGGCGAGGACGGGCGCGAGCTCCCGCCGGAGGAACTGCCCGCGCTGCGCGCGCTGCGCACCGGCCGCGTCGAGGAAAACTCGATCCTCGGCTACTACAACGTGCGCCTGCGCAAGCTGACCTGGTTCGCGGTGACCTCGGTGCCGCAGTTCGCGGCCAATGCCGCCATGCCGCACCAGGTGATGTCGCTGTTCACCGACGTCACCGACCTCAAGCGCGACAGCGCGCTGTTCGAGCGCGTGCAGGCGCTCGCGCATATCGGCGCCTGGCAATGGGATGCCGGCCGCGACCGCCTCTACCTCAGCGAGGAAACGCTGCGCATCATCGGCCTGGACCGGTTGCCGCTGGGCATGGCCGAGGCGCAGCAGGTGCTGCTGGCACCGGACCGGGCGCGACTGCAGGCCGCGATCGACCGCACCCTGGCCACCGGCGAGGGCTTCGACCTCGAACTGCAGGGCCGGCGCGGCGATGCGCCGTTCTGGGTGCGCGCGATCGGCGAGACCGTGGCCGCGGGCGTCCTCGCCCGGCACCTGACCGGCACCGTGCAGGACATCACCGAGCGCAAGCGCGCCGAGGAAGCGCTGCGCGTGCAGGCGCGCACCGATCCGCTCACCGGCCTGCTCAACCGCGACGCGATCCTGGGCGAACTCGTGGGCCTGCTGGACGGGGACGTGCCCTCGCCCGTCGCCGTGCTGTACATCGACCTGGACCGGTTCAAGATCGTCAACGACGTGCTCGGCCACGGCGCGGGCGACGAATTGCTGGTGTCGGCGGCGGCGCGGATCCGCCGCGCGGTCGGCGACAACGGCACGATCGCGCGCTTCGGCGGCGACGAATTCCTGGTGGTGTGCCCGCTGGCCGGCGACGCGGCGCGGCCCGAGCGCATCGCCGACGCGATCCTCGATGCCTTCGGCGACAGCTTCCGCTTCGACAACGAGGAGTTCGCGATCACCGCCAGCATCGGCATCGCCCGCGCGCCCGCCGACGGCACGATGGTGCAGGCGCTGGTGCAGAACGCCGACTCGGCGATGTACGAGAGCAAGCGGCGCATCCGCAACGGCTGGCAGGCGTACACGCCGGCGCTCGCGCATTCGCAGCAGGAACGGCACCGCATCGAGGCGCACCTGCGCCGCGCCGCCGAGAACAACGAGTTCCACCTCGTCTACCAGCCGCAGGTGCTGCTGGCCAGCGGCGACACCGTGGCCGCCGAAGCGCTGATCCGCTGGACCAACGACCAGTTCGCGCAGATGCGGCCGGACCAGTTCATCGCCCACGCCGAGGCCACCGGCGACATCGTCCGCATCGGCGGCTGGGTGCTGCGCGAGGCCTGCCGGCAGGCGCGGCAGTGGCGCACGGAAGGCCTGGCGTTCGGGCGCATCGCGGTCAACGTGTCGTACCGGCAGTTCCTCGGCGACGACCTCGCCGGCTCGGTGCGCGCGCTGCTGGACGAATTCGAGCTGCCCGGCGCCGCGCTGGAACTGGAGTTCACGGAGCGCGTGCTGATCGAGGACGCGCCCGACACGCAGCGCACCTTCGCCGCGCTGCGCGACCTGGGCGTGATGCTGACCATCGACGACTTCGGCGAAGGCTACAGCGCGCTCAACTACCTGCGGCGGCTGCCGATCCACGGGCTGAAGCTGAGCCCGATGTTCCTGCAGGGCGTGCCGGGCAACCGCTCCGACGTGGCGGTGTGCCAGGCGGTGTGCGGGATCGCCCGCAGCCTCGGGCTGGCGCTGGTCGCCGAGGGCGTGGAAAATGAGGCGCAGCGGCGGTTCCTGATCGAACTCGGCGTCGAGGTCGGCCAGGGCTTCCTGTTCGCGCCGGGGCTCGCGCCCCAAGGCTACGCCGCGCGCCTGCGGCAGGCCGGCGCTCCTTCCGCAGCGGCCGCACCCGCGGCCTGAGGCAAGTCCAGCATGCAAGCGAACTGGTCGATCCGACCGATCCAGGCCGGCGACGATGCGACGATGGCGGGCGTGATCCGTACCGTGATGCCGGAATTCGGCGCCTGCGGCAGCGGCTTCGCGATCAGCGATCCCGAGGTCGACTGGATGAGCCGCGCGTACGCCGCGCCGCGCAACGCGTACTTCGTGGTCGAACGCGACGGCCGCGTGGTCGGTGGCGGCGGCGTGGCCCCGCTCGAGGGCGGCGACGCCGACACCTGCGAGCTGCGCAAGATGTATTTCCTGCCGGAAGCGCGCGGCCTGGGCGCCGGCGCCGCGATGATGGCGCGCTGCCTCGACGCCGCGCGCGGATTCGGCTTCGCCCGGTGCTACCTGGAAACCCTGACCGGCATGGACGCGGCGATGCGGCTGTACGAGCGCAGCGGCTTCCGCCGCATCGACGGGCCGATGGGCGCGACCGGGCACGGCGGCTGCAATACGTTCTATCTTCTCGACCTGTAGCCGGGCCGATCCATCGCCGGCCGAACCGGGACACCGCCGATGCGCAAGACCTTCGCCGCCCTCCTGATGCTCGCGCTGTGCTGGCCCGGCGCGCGTGCCGCGACGCCGCCACACGGAACCTGGCTGCTGCTCCCCGACCGCGTTTGGACCGCCGACGGCGATGCCGCGCACGCGGGCTGGGCGGTGCTGGTGCGTGACGGCACGATCGCCGCGGTCGGCCCCGCCGCGTCGATCGACGCACCCGCCGATGCGCAGCGCATCGCCCTGCCCGGCGCCACCCTGCTGCCGGGTCTGGTGGACCTGCATTCGCACGTGTTCCTGCACCCGTACAACGAGGCGTCCTGGAACGACCAGGTGCTCAAGGAGTCGCCCGCGTACCGCACGATCGAAGCGTCGAACCACGCACGCGACACGCTGATGGCCGGCTTCACCACGCTGCGCGACCTCGGCACCGAGGGCGCGGGCTACGACGACGTCGCGGTGCGGCAGGCGATCGAGGACGGGCTGATCCCCGGGCCGCGCCTGTTCGTCGCGACGCGCGCGATCGTCGCCACCGGCAGCTACGGGCCCGGGCCGCGCGGATTCCGCCCGGACGCGGACCTGCCCGGCGGCGCGCAGGAGGCCAGCGGCGTGGACGAAGTCGTCCGCGCCGTGCGCGAACAGGCCGGACACGGCGCCGACTGGATCAAGGTGTACACCGATTACCGCTGGGGCCCGGGCGGCACGACGCAAACGACGTTCACCGCGCCGGAACTGAAGGCGCTGGTGGAGGCCGCGCACGTCGCCGGGCGTCCCGTCGCCGCGCACACCGCCAGCGATGCCGGCATGCGCATGGCCATCGAAGCCGGCGTCGACACGATCGAGCACGGCTACGGCGGCACGCCCGGAACGTTCCGCCTGATGCGCGAGCGCGGCATCGCCTACCTGCCGACGCTGACGGCGGTGGAATCGACCGAGACTTATTTCAACCACTACGTGCCCGGGACGTCTGAGCCGACGCCGCGGATGCGGGAGGCGGCACAGGGATTCCACAACGCGCTCGCCGCCGGAACGACCATCGGCAATGGCAGCGACGTCGGCGTGTTCCGCCACGGCGACAACGCGCGCGAGCCCGAATGGATGGTGCGCCTGGGCATGACGCCGGCGCAGGCGCTGCACGCGGCTACCGACGTCGCGGCGAGGATCCTCCGCCAAGAGGCGCGGCAGGGACGGATCGCGCCCGGGTTGCGGGCGGACCTGGCCGCCTTCGCCGGCGACCCGACCATGGACATTTCGGCGCTGGCGCATCCGGTGTTCGTGATGAAGGACGGCGCGGTCTACCGCCAGCCCTGATCCCGCGCAGCGCCGACCCATGGCCGGCTCGGCCCGTGGCGGAGGCTTCAGCCGACCATGGGTCGGCCCTACAATGGCGGGCTTTCCGCCTCCCGGAGTCCCCCATGCAGCTGTCCGACACCTGCGCCATCGTCACCGGCGGCGTTTCCGGGCTCGGCCTCGCCGTGGCCCGCCACCTGGTCGCCCACGGCGGCAAGGTCGCGCTGTTCGACCTCAACGACGACAAGGGCGCCGCGGCGGTCGCGGAGCTCGGCGCCGGCAACGCGCGCTACTTCCGCACCGACGTGTCCGACGAAGCCGGCGTGTCGGCGAACGTCGCCGCCGCGCGCGACTTCCTCGGCGGCCTCAACGTCGCGGTGAACTGCGCGGGCATCCTCGGCGCGGGCCGCATGCTCGGCAAGGACGGCCCGATGCCGCTGTCGCAGTTCCAGGGCACGGTGATGGTGAACCTGGTCGGCAGCTTCAACGTCGCCAAGGCCGCCGCCGCACTGATGCAGCACAACGACGTCGGCGAGGACGGCGAGCGCGGCGTGATCGTCAACACCGCCTCGGTCGCGGCGTACGAAGGCCAGATCGGCCAGGCCGCGTATTCCGCGTCGAAGGGCGGCGTGGTCGGCATGACCCTGCCGATGGCGCGCGAGCTGGCGCGTTTCGGCATCCGCGTGATGACGATCGCACCCGGCGTGTTCTGGACGCCGATGGTCGATTCGATGCCCGAAGCGGTGCAGCAGTCGCTCGCCGCGACCATCCCGTTCCCGTCGCGACTCGGCAAGGCGGAGGAATACGCCGACCTGGTCGCGTACATCCTCGGCAACACCTACCTCAACGGCGAAACCATCCGCCTCGACGGCGCGACGCGGCTGGCGCCGAAGTAACCCCCATTCCCCATTCCCCATTCCCCATTCCCAGAGTCCCCATGAAGGCCTACGACATCAAGAAGGGCAACGTCGTCGAGCACAACGGCACCGTGTACCAGGTGCGCGACATCGAGCGCAGCTCGCCGCAGGGCCGCGGCGGCAACGTCAAGTTCCGCTTCACCATGTATTCGGTGCCCGGCGGCAACAAGTTCGACCTCAGCCTCGGCGGCGACGACGAGCTGAAGGAAGTCGAACTGTCGCGCCGGCAGGTGACCTACTCCTACCGCGACGGCGACGCGTTCGTGTTCCTCGACGACGAGGACTACACGCCGTACACGCTCGACGCCGACGTGGTCGGCGACGCCGCGGGCTACATCGTGGACGACCTGTCGGGCTGCTACGTGCAGGTCATCGACGAGATGCCGGTGGGCCTGCAGTTGCCGCAGAGCGTGGCGATCGAGGTGGTGGAGACGCCGCCGGAACTGAAGGGCGGCACCGCGACCAAGCGCCCGAAGCCGGCCCGGCTGTCCACGGGCATCGAGATCCAGGTGCCGGAATACATCGGCACCGGCGAGAAGGTGTGGGTCAACACGACCACGGGCGAATTCGGCGGCCGCGCGGACTAGCGCCCGAGCCACTTCCCGGCCATGCGGCGGACGGACGGGTCCGCCGCGTCGTCGCGCGCGAGCGCGGCGATGTCGCGCCAGGCGAGCGCGTGCGATTCGTCGCTGACCACGAAGGCCTCGCTCGCGCCCGCGCGCACCACGTAACGCACGTCGTAGTGCCAGTGCGCCGCGACGCCCTTGTGCTCCGGGATCCAGTGCCGGTCGAGGTCGAAGATGCCGGGCTCGAGCGACAGGTCCGGGAGTCCGGATTCCTCTTCGGCCTCGCGCAGCGCGGCGCGCGCCAGGTCGCGGTCGCCGTCGGCGTGGCCGCCAAGCTGCAGCCACAGACCGAGCTTGCGATGGTGGGTCAGCAGCGTGCGTTCGGCATCGGCCGCCACCAGCCACGCGGAGGCGGTGAAGTGGCCGGCGCTGCGCTCGCGCACGAACGGGTCCGCCGGATCCCCGAGCAGCGCCAGGAAATGACCGACCACCTCGCGCTCGCCGGGCCAGCGCCGGGCGTACGCCTCGAATGCCGCCGCGAGCCCGTCGTCTTCCCGCGCCATTCCGATCCTCGCACGCCCGTCCGGCGATCCCGGACGCCGCGATTATGGCGCCTGCCGCGTTCAGGTGCCCATCGGCGCTTGTGCGGCGCCCCCTGCCGCCTGTAAGGTCGGCGACTGCTGTTTTCAGTCCTTGGGGGACACCACGATGCTCTTTTGGCGCGTCAAGCCGCTGGACCAGATTCTCGCAACGGCCGAGAAGAAATCCCTGCACCGCCAGCTCGGCCCGATCCAGCTGACGCTGCTCGGCGTCGGCGCGGTCATCGGCACCGGCATCTTCGTGCTGACCGCTGAAGCGGCGCAGAAGTCCGGCCCGGCCATGATGATCGCCTTCGTGATCGCCGCGGTGGTCTGCGGCCTCGCGGCACTGGCCTACGCCGAACTGGCGTCGATGATCCCGGTGTCGGGCTCGGCCTACACCTATACCTACGGCGTCATGGGCGAGCTGGTCGCGTGGATCGTCGGCTGGGCGCTGGTGCTCGAATACGCCATCGGCGCAACGGCCGTGTGCGTGGGCTGGTCCGGATACGTCAACGGGCTGCTGAACAGCGGCATCTTCGGCCTGGTGACACCCGGGTCGCTCTCGCTGCCCGCCTGGATGCAGACCGGCTATTTCTCCGGCGGCGGCTTCAACGTCCTGGCCTTCCTGATCGGCCTGGCGGTCACCTGGCTGCTGGTCGTCGGCACCTCGAAGAGCGCCAAGGTCAACGCGGTCCTCGTCGCGATCAAGATCATCGCGCTGACCGCCTTCATCGTCCTCGCGCTGCCCGCGGCCAAGAGCAGCAACCTGCATCCGTTCATGCCCACCGGCTGGGGCAGCCCGACCGGCGGCGTCGGCGTGCTCGGCGCGGCGGCCTCGATCTTCTTCGCCTACGTCGGCTTCGACGCGGTGTCCACCGCCGCCGAGGAAACCAAGAACCCGAACCGCAACATCCCGATCGGCCTGATCGGCGCGCTCGGCATCTGCACCATCTTCTACCTCCTGGTGGGCTACAGCGCCGCCGGCTCGGTCGGCGCGCAGCCGCTGTTCGGCGCGAACGGCCTGGCGCTCGATCCGGGCACCCCGGCGATGACCGCCGCCTGCCTGCTGCCGGCCAACGCCGGTGCGCTGGTGTGCAGCAACGAGCCGCTGGCCCACGTGATCCGCCTCCTCGGTTTCCCGCAGGTCGGCAACCTGATCGCGCTGGCCGCGGTGCTCGCGCTGCCGTCGGTCATCCTGATGATGATGTTCGGCCAGACCCGCATCTTCTTCACGATGTCGCGCGACGGCCTGCTGCCGGAAGCGCTGTCGCGCATCCACCCGCGCTTCCGCACGCCGCACGTGGTCACCATCCTGACCGGCATCGTGGTCGCGATCTGCGCCGCGCTGTTCCCGGTCGGCAAGCTGGCGGACACCTCCAACGCCGGCACGCTGCTCGCGTTCGCGATGGTGTCGATCGGCGTGCTGATGCTGCGCCGCGTGCAGCCCAACCGCCCGCGCCCGTTCCGCACGCCGATGGCGTGGATCGTCTGCCCGCTGGCCGTGCTCGGTTGCGCCCTGCTCTTCGTCAACCTGAGCTGGGTCGCCAAGTCGGTGTTCGTGGTCTGGGCCGTGATCGGACTGGTCTTCTATGCCCTGTACGGCAAGCGCCGCAGCCACCTGGCGCCGGGCAACGCGCAGCCCGAAGACACCCTGCCCGTCGACATCAAGTAAGCCTGCATGTTCAAGCGCCTGCTCGCGACGAAGCATCCGCACGCCGTCACCGGCGACGCCAACCAGCTGCAGCTGCACCGCACCCTCGGACCCTGGGGCCTCACGGCCCTGGGGATCGG
>CBIHRR010000007.1:0-31337 GCA_966212495.1 uncultured Gammaproteobacteria bacterium | reverse complement strand
GGTTGGGGCGCGGGTAGGGGGGCGTGATCGGGGTCCCGGCGCGCGCGGGGCGCTGGGGCGCGGCGCCCGCGCGCGCGCCGGATGCGGCGGGTGTGCAACCCGCGGGCGGGGGGCGCGCGGCGACCGCGACCGCTTCCGCGCGCGCGCGCTGGGCGGGGCCGAAGCTGCTGCATCCGCCCGCCGCCAGCAGCGCGAGCGCCGCGAGCGCCGCGCCCAGGCGCGGCCGGGCGCGCGCGCTCACGCCGGCGGCTCCGTGCGCAGCCGCATCCGCAGGGTGAAGCGCACGGCATCGTCCAGCGCGACGCTCCAGCGCCCCATGCCGTAGTCGGCGCGCTCGACGACGCCGGTGGCGACCACGTCGCAGTCGCGGCCCGGCGCGTCGCACGCCGACGGCAGCACGTCGAACACCTGGTGGTGCTGCACGCCGCGCATGCGCAGCGTGCCGCCGAGCTTGCCGCCGTCGTGCAGCAGGCGCGGGGTGTACGCGTCGGACAGGAATTCGACCTGCGGCCAGTGTTCGGCGTCGAAGAACGCGCGGCCGCGCGTGAAGCGCGTGTAGCCCGGGTGGCCGACGATCTCGACGTCGCTGGTGAACAGCACCAGGCGGACCCGGCGTTCGTCGGCGCCGAGCTCGTCGACGCGGCCCTGCAGCGTCGGAAAGCGGCCCTCGAGCTGCTGGCCCCAGCGCGTGGTCAGCACGAAGCCCACCCGCGAGGCCGCGGCATCGAATTCGGCCGCGAGCGCGGCGTTGGCGAGCGCGATGAGCAGCAGCGCCGCGGCGAGCAGCGCAGGGGCTTCGCGCAGGGTCACGGCCACCAGAACGCGGTGAGCGTCGCGGCTCCGGGTTCGATCGACGCGTCGGCAGGCATGTCCAGCACCGCGACCCCGCCCGGCGGCATGCCGCGGTAGTCGCCGGACTGGCCGCTGTTGAGCAGCGCGACCAGTTGCTCCAGGCCCGGGTTGTGGCCCACGAGCAGCAGGCGCCCGGCATCGCAGTGGCGGTCGGCGAGGGCGACCAGCGTGCCGGGCGTGGCTTCGTAGATCCCGGGTTCCAGGCGCTGTTCGACGTAGCCGATGGCGCCGAGCACGGCCTCGAGCGTCTCGCGCGTGCGCCGCGCCGGCGAACTGAGCACGCAATCGGGCACCAGCCCGTGTTCGGCGAGCCAGCGGCCCGCGGCTTCGGCCTCGGCGAGGCCTTCGGGCGAGAGCGGCCGGTCGAGGTCGGCCTGTCCTGGGCTGGCGGGCTCGGCATGCGCGTGGCGCAGCAGGATCAATTGACGCATGTCGGCTCCGCGCTTGGCTGGTACGACCATCTACTTAACAGCTTCTACTTCCTTGTAAAGCGAAGGAGCGGCTGCCAGTCGTCCTGGTGCTCGCGGACCTGCGCGGACTGGTAGTCGAAAAGGCTCTTGCCGAGGCCCACCAGCACCGAATAGGCCTGGCTGTCGCGCAACTGGGCCACGACCGGATAGGGCCACTGCTTCCACAGGGCCACGGCCTGCTGCGAGGCGTTGGTCCACGGCCGCAGCTTGTTGCCGACCAGGCCGATCGGCAGCTCGCCGCGGCGCACCCGCGCCAGCCTGGCCAGCGTGTCGAGGAAGGGCACCGTCGCCTCGATGTCCAGGGCCGACGGCAGCACCGGCACGACCACGGCGTCGGCGCGCTCCAGGAAAGGCATCAGTTCGTGCGCCATCGCGCCGGCGGCCCCGTCCACGATGACCACCTGCGTGTTGTCCGGCAGGCCGTGCTGCCAGCCGCGCTCGGCCTTCGTGCCGTCGATGGGAAGCACCGCGCTGTCGAGGCCGGCGCGCTTCTCGGCCCAGCGGGTGGAGGAGCGCTGCGGGTCCGCGTCGACCAGCACCGTGCGCTTGCCCGACAGCGCGGCCTGCGCCGCGAGGTGGGTCGCGATCGTGGTCTTGCCGACGCCGCCCTTGGAACTGGCCACGAGGATCGTCTTCATCCGCCACTCCGCCGATGGATACGAATCCGAAGCCTATCATCCGGCCGTCGCCGCGGCGGCGGCGGTCGCCGGCTCGGGGCCGGGTTCGGCCGGGCCCCAGCCCTGGCCTTCGATCCAGGCGAAGCGGCGCTCGGGCGCGGGCTGGAACTGCCCCACCCCGGGGTGCCACGACCAGGTCTCGAGCGCCAGGCTGCGCAGGCCGATCCGCAGGAGGTTGAAGGCGTTCGCCTCGCCGCGCTCCCGGGTCGAGGTCGCCGTGCCCGCCTGCACCGCCAGCGCCGCGTAGCCCTCGATGCGATAGCGGCGCGCGGTGCTGCCGACGTGCGTGGTGTGCAGGTGCCCGGACAGGAACACGTCGACGCCGCAGCCCGCGAAGGCCCGCATCGCCATGTCGGCGCGGCCGACCAGGTCGTCGTCGTCGGAGCCCTCCGGCAGGTCGAACGGATGGTGGCTCACGACGATGCGCGTGACCGGCTCGGGCAGGCCGTGGAAGCGGCGCTCGACTTCCGCGACCTGCTCGCGGTTCACGCGGCCGCCCTTGAAGGTCAGCGATCGCGCGGTATTGAGGCCGATGGCCGCGATCTCCGCGTCCTCGTAGTACGGGAATTCGTCGGCCTCGATCCTGCGGCGGAAGCGCTTGAGCGGCGACAGGAAGCGGCGCACCACGTCGTACAGCGGCACGTCGTGGTTGCCGGGCACGACCAGTTGCGGCATCGGCAGCGTGTCGAGGAAGGCGGCCGCCCGCGCGAACTGCGCGCGGCGCGCGCGCTGGGTCAGGTCGCCGGACACCACGACCAGGTCGGGCCCGGCGGCCTCGATCGCCGCGCGCAACGGCGCGAGCAGGCGGTCGTCGACGCGGCCGAAGTGCAGGTCGGAGAGATGGACAAGGGTGCGCATCAGGCGGCGCCCCCGGCGTGCGGCGGTGGCGCGGGCGGCGCAAGCACGCGCAGCGCCCCCGGCCGGACTGCGAACCGGATCGGCGTCGCGATGTCGTCGACCTCGCCGTCGCGCGCGAAGGGCAGGCGCTCGCGGCGGGAATGCACCTCGAGCTCGCGCGCGGCGAACGCGTCGAGGTCGCTGGCGCCGGACGTGCCGCGCAGCAGCGTGCGCAGCGCGAGCCAGAGCAGGCCCCCCGCCGTGCGCGGATGCAGCACGTAGACCGACAGCAGCCCGTCGTCGAGGCTCGCGCGCCGCCCCGCCTCCGGTCCCTGCACGATGTAGTCGTTGTTGCCGACGAACACGAACGGCGTCCGCTGCCGCAGCGTGCGTCCGTCGGCCTCGATCGCGACCTCGAACGCCTGCGGCTCGCGCAGCGCCTGCAGCGTCGCGCGCAACAGCGCGCTCCACTTGCCGCGCCCGAGCCGGCGCTGCTGCCGTTCGCGGTCCACGACGATCGTCGCGTACAGGCCGAGGCTCGCGTTGTTGAGGAACAGCCGCTCGTTCGCGGTGGCGACGTCCACCCGGCGTTCGTGGCCGGCGGCGATCGCTTCGATGGCCTTGTCGACGTCGTCGGGGATGTCGAGGTCGCGGGCGAAGTGGTTCAGCGTGCCGAACGGCAGCACGCCGAACGGGAGGTCGTGCTCCAGCGCGGCGGCGGCCACGGCGTTGACGGTGCCGTCGCCACCGGCGGCGACCAGCGCCGCCGGCGCCGATGCGATCGCGGCCTGGACCAGGTCGGCGATCGAACCGCCGGCCTCGCAGCGGAAGACTTCCACCACCAGGCCGTGCGCCGCGAACTTCGCGCGCAGCGCGTCGGGGTCGGGCGGCTCGCGGCCGTTTCCCGATCCGGAATTGAGCACGATCGCGATGGGTCCCGCCATGCAGGCTTCCCGCCCGAAAGGACGGCCATCCTCGCCCGCGGCAGGTGGAGCCGCCGTGCAGGCGGCCCGGGATCCCTACTCGCAGCCCTTCGGCCGGATGGCTGCCGGCAGCGCGGGCGCCTCGCAGCGCCAGTGCACCCTGCCGTCACCGGTGTCGGACGGGATCAGCTTCAGCGTTTTTCCGGCCATCGATGCGGGGGCGTCGAAGGTGACGGTGATGGTGCCGTCGGCGATGGCGATGCGGCCGGGGATCCCGGTGGGCGCCTCGAAGCCGACGGCGGTCGCGTCGTGGGCCCAGACATGCGTCTTCGTGTATTGCTCGGAAATCGCCAGCTTCGCGCGCGCCATGCCCTGCAAGGCGGAGGCGAGCGCGGCGCGCGCGCCGGCATCCGGATCGGCGTCCTGGCCCGCGGCGCGGGCCGTGGATGCTTGCGTCGCGAGGACCGCCAGGCCGATGGCGAGGACGTTGGCGGTGATGGCTGCGATTTTCATGGCGATGCTCCCTGGCGCGAGGCCTTTCGTGGTTTCAGCGGTTGGGGTCGAGCGAGCGCGCCGGCAGGCGATAGCCCGGCGGCGGACGCGTGTCGATTCCGCGGTCGCGCAGCATGTGCCGGTCCATGTCGAATTCGCCGCGCACGTCGTCGGCATGCCACGCACGGATCCATGCGGGCCGCCACGCGCGCGTGTTGTATTGCTTGAACTGCATGTTGTCGAAGACCCATTGGCGCTCGGCGATCCGCGCGGCGACCGACGCGCGTTCCGGGCCGGCGCACAGATAGCGGCAGAGCAGGCGCTCGCCGATGAGCCGGCCGAGCAGCACGTTGCTGTCGGCGAGCAGCTTGCCCACCGCCAGGCATTCCGCGGCAGACCTGGCATCGGTGGCGGGACGGCAACGGTCGTGCAAGGCGTCGAAGCGCGGCAGCGCGAACCTGCTCCAGGCATCGATTGCCAGGGCGTCCGCCGCCAGCGATGGATCATCGAGCCCGAATGCGGCGCGCAGGCGCGTCGGCACGCGTGACGCTTCGGCCGCCGGGAACAGCGACTTCAGCAGCTCGATGTCGTGGGCGCGATACGTCGTCGCGCGGGCGGCAAGCGACAGCGCGCTTTCCACGCCCGCGGCGTCGCCGGTGGCGGCCGCACGCTCGAGCGCGAACAGCGCAGGCGCGGCGTTGTCGGGCTCGACGCGCTGCCAGCGCGCCAGCGCGGCATCGATGTCGATACCGCAAGCACTGTCGCGCTGGCACGCGGTGGCGGCAAGCCAGGACGCGCGCGGATCGCCTGCGGCCATCGCGTCGCGCAGCAGCCCGGTCGCGCGTTGCGGCGCGTCCGCGCCGAGCAGGGCGAAGGCCCGCGTCGTTCGCGCGCCGGGCGCAACGTCCCCATCGAGTCCGTCGGCGACGTCATCCCAGTAGTGGCGCAATGCGCGGCCTTCGAGCGCGGCCTGCAGTTGCGTCCAGCGCACCGAAGCCGCTTCGCCCGCGAGCTGCACCATGTAGGCGATCGGCTCCCGCGCCGCCAGCGTACCTGCGAGCAGCAGCAGGCACGTGAGCGCGAGCCAGAACCGCTGGGGTGCGACGGCACCAGCCGCGTTCGCGTGCTCGCGGCCGGCGGCGGCCGCGATATCCGCCAGCGATTCGTGCAACAGCGCGACGCCGCTGCGTTCGCCCCGCGCGACTTCGCGGCAGCGGTCGCGAAAGGCCTGGCGCATCGGCTCGCCCCAGCGCTCGCGGAATGCGCGCGGGTACAGCCGCAGCGCAGCGCCGTAGAGCGCATCCGCCGCCCCCGCCCACGCGGGCCGGCCATCCTTCGCCGGGTGCTGCGCCATCGGTCAGGCCGCCAGCGGCATCGCGTGGCGCGGCATGCGCAGCATTACAAGCAGGTTCAACGCCGGCGACACGAATCCCAGGCCGACCATCATCGTCAACGCGAACGGATCGGCGCGCATCATCACCGGCAGGAACGCGGCGTCCTGCACGAGGCCCACCGCGAGCAGCAAGGGAATCAGCCCGTTGAGCAGCAGCGCCGCCAGCCGCATCGGCCACGCCGGCCGGGCGACGACAATCAGGAACAGCAGCGACGGCGCAACCATGAGCAGGGAGGCAAGGGCGAAATGCATGTCACCGCTACGCAATGCAACGCGACCGAAATAGCTGGCGGACAAGACGGCGGCGAGAACGATCGCGGCGATCTTCATCGGTGTTTCCTCCATGGAACGACAGTGTTCGGCGGCGAGGCTCCGAGCGAGGTCCGCGCAGCACTCCGCCAGCAGTGCGGTGATGTTGCGCTCGCCGCGCGCGACTTCGCGGCAGCGGTCGCGGAAGGCTTGCTGCATCGGTTCGCCCCAGCGGTCGCGGAATCCGCGCGGGTACAGTCGCAGCGCGAAGCCGTACGCGGCATCGATGCGGCGCCAGGCGCGGGTGTCGTGCTTCATGCGCGCAGGCCCGCGCGCAGCCGGTCGTGCGCGAAATCGACGAGCCGGCGCAGGCGCGCGGTTTCGGCGGCGATGGCACTCCGACCGGCACCGGTGATCCGGTAGTAGCGGCGGCGCTCGTCGACCGCGGGGTCGTCGCGCTCGCCGGCTTCCTCGACCAGGCCGGATTCGAGCAGGCGCTTGAGCGCGCCGTACAACGTGCCCGGCCCCATGCGGAGGGTGCCGTCGGTGATGCGCTCGACGTCCTGCATGATCGCGTAGCCGTGCCGCTCGCCCTGGAGCAGGACCAGCAGGACGTGGTGCAGGGCCGGCGTCAGCGGGGCGGGATCGGTGCCGGGCTTCGGTGCCATGGCGGCGTCTCTCTATCGGTTGCGGATATATATCCATAACCGATATAGAAGGCAAGCCCCCCGCGCACTGGTGACCGTCGATCGCCGGCGGGATCCTTCGCCGGTCAGTCTGGCGACGCGGGGTAGCGGGCGGCGACGTGCCGCCGCAGGCGCTCGGCGGCGGTGGCCAGGTCGGCGGCCAGGGGCGGGGCGGCACGCCAGTCGGCGGCCCGGGCGGCCTGTTCAAGCGCCTCGGCGCACTGGGCCAGCTCGAGCGCACCGATGATCCGCGAGGCGCCCTTCACCTTGTGCGCCTGGCGGGCGAGCGCATCGAAGTCGCCCGCTTCGCGCGCGGCGTCGGCCACGGCCAGGTCCTCGCCGGTGCTGGAGAGGAAGTCGCCGAGCAGCGAGCGCGCGTCGGCGGCGTTGCCGCGGGTGAGCGCGTCGACGACGCCTGGATCCAGCGGCGGCGGATGGTCGAGCTGCGGGAACGCCTCCGAAGCCCGCGGGGCCGCGGGTGCCGCGCTTTCCGCCAAGCCGGCGCCCCCGCGCGCGTCGGGCGCAGCGTCGACGGCCGCCGCGTGCGGCAGCCAGCGCCCGAGCGTGGCCGCGAGCGACGCGATGGACACCGGCTTGGCGAGGTAATCGTCCATGCCCGCGGCGAGGCAGCGTTCCGCCTCGCCCTTCAATGCCGATGCGGTGAGCGCGACGATCGGCGTGCGTGCGGCGTGGCCGGTGGATGCCGCGCGCGCCGCTTCCTCCGCGCGGATGCGGCGCGCGAGTTCGTAGCCGTCCATGCGCGGCATGTGCACGTCCGACAGGAGCAACGCGTGGCGACCGCTGCGCCACATCTCCAGGGCCTCGACGCCATCGGTCGCGGGCTCGCTGGCGAAGCCGGCGAGCGCGAGCTGGCGCGCGATGACGAGGCGGTTGGTCGGATGGTCGTCGACCAGCAGCACCAGCGTGCCTTCGCGCGCGGCCTCGTCCACGCCGGGCAGGCTGCGCAACGCGAAGTCGCCGGACGCGCCGGGCGCTTCGGGTTCCGGCTCCACCTCGGAGAGTGGCGCGCGCGGCAGCAACACCGACAGCCGCATCGTCGTGCCGAGGCCGGGCACGCTCTCCATCGACACGTCGCCGCCCATCAGCTCGGCCAGCCGCCGGCAGATCGCCAGCCCGAGGCCGGTGCCGCCGAAGCGCCGCGTGGTGTCGCCGTCGGCCTGCGCGAACGGCTGGAACAGGCGCGCCTGCGCCTCCGCCGGGATGCCGATGCCGCTGTCGGCGACGCTGAAGACGAGCCGGTCGCGCACGCCGCCGGCGCCGTCGTCCTCGCTGCCCTGCCAGTCCAGCCGCACCTGGATGCCGCCGCGTTCGGTGAACTTGATCGCGTTCGACAGGAAGTTCGACAGCACCTGGCGCAGCCGCAGCGCATCGACGCGATGCGCGGGCGCGATGCGCTCGTCGATCGTGCATTGCAGCGCCAGGCCCTTGCTCGACGCGGAACCGCCGAAGTTGGCGACCGTGCCCTGCACCACGCGTTCCAGCCGCGCCGGCACCGGCTGCAGCTCGAGGCGGCCGGCTTCGATCTTCGAGAAATCGAGGATGTCGCCGATGATCTGCAGCAGCGACTGCGCCGACGATTGCACGATGTTGAGCGCGCGCCGCTGGTCGGCGTCGAGTCGCGTGTGCGCGAGCACCTCGACCATGCCGGTCACGCCGATCATCGGGGTGCGGATCTCGTGGCTCATCGCGGCGAGGAACGCGCTCTTGGCGTCGTTGGCTTCGCGGGCGCGCGCCTCGCTGGCCCGCAACTCGCCCTGCAGGTAGCGGATCTGGCGGATGTCGCCGGCGATGACGAGCATGCCCGACGGCTGCCCGTCGGGGCCGTAGGTCAGGCCCAGCGACAGCAGCACGGGCACCCTGCGCCCGTGCGCGTCGAGCATCTCCGCCTCGGCGGTGGGCACGCCGAGTTCCGCGGCCGCGCGCAACGCGCGCCAGTCGGCCGGCACTTCGCGGCCGGTCTCGGCGGCGATGCCGGCGGCGAAGTGGCGGAACTGCTCCGGCGCGATCATGAATGGCGCATCGCCCGGATGCGGATCGTCCACCGACGCGGCGCGGCGGCCGAGCACGTCCGCCGCGCGATGCCCGAGCAGCTGTTCGGCGGCCTGGTTGAACAAGGTGTAGCGGCCCTGGTCGTCGGTGCCGATGATCGCGACCGGCGCGAGCTCGACCATCGTGCGCAGGAAGGCCTCGCGCTGCTCCAGCTCGGCGCGCACCGCCTCGTTGCGCTCCAGCTGCTGGGTGAGTTCGGATTCCACCGCCAGCACGTCGGCGCGCATCTCGACGAAGGCATCCATCACCTCGCCCAGCTCGCCGATCGGCCGGCGCGCCGGCAGCGCGACCCGGTCGTGCGCGCGCAGCTGCTTCGCCAGGCGGGTCAGCGCGCCGATGCCGCGGTACGCGTTGCTGAGGATGCTGCGGCCGGCCATCGCCGCGACGAAGAACGCGAGCAGCGCCAGCCCGATCCGCAGGGCGCTCGTATTCCAGCCGCGGCGCACGTCGGCGCGCACCAGGTCCTGCGCCTCGACCATCGCCATGTCGCCAAGGCGGCGCACGCTGCCCAGCACCGGGTCCACGGCGGGATAGAGCTCGGTGTCGGCGAAGCGCCCCAGCGCGACGATGTCGCGGCGCTCGAGGATCGCGCGCAGGGTCGCCACCGCCGCATCGGCGCGCGCACGCGCGCGATCGGCCTGCACGAACAGCGCGCGCTGCTCGCCGTCGTGCGGCATCGCTTCCAGCTGCGTCCAGTCGCGCGCGATCGCGGCCTGCGCCTCGTCCACCGCGCGCACGCCGTCCGGCCAGTCGACCAGGGCGTTGCGCACCTTGAACGTGGTGTCGACGATGCCGCGCGAATAGGCGTCGGACACGGCCTTGAGCGCGCGCATGCGTTCGAGCGGCCGTTCCTGCAAGCGTTCCAGCGACTGCCGCGCCTGGTATTGCGCGTACTCGTCGATCGCGATGACCGTGGCGCCGCAGGCGAGCAGGAAGGCGAACAGCGCCAGCAGCTGCCGGCGGATGCTTTGCGGTGGCGTCGCCGGCGCCACGCCGGCTCAGGCTTCCGGGCGGCGCCAGCGCGCGATCGCGGCGCCGAGGTCCTCGCCGGGCACCGGGCCCGCGATCAGGAAGCCCTGGGCGACGCCGCAGCCCATCTCCGCCAGCATCTGCCAGTCCTCGACGGTCTCGACGCCCTCGGCCACCACTTCCAGCTGCAGCTTGCGCGCGAGGTCGAGGCTGGCCTCGATCACCGCGCGCTTGCGCGGCTCGCTGCTCGCGCCCGACACGAAATCCTGGTCGATCTTCATTTCGGTGAAGGGGATCTGCGACAGCTGCGCGAGCGAGGAATAGCCGGTGCCGAAATCGTCGATGGACAGGCCGAAGCCCTTCAGCCGCAGCCGCGCGAGCACGCCCAGCCCGCGCGCGGCATCGGTGACCACCGAGCCTTCGGTGATTTCCAGCATCACGCTCGACGGATCCACGCCGTGGTCCTGCACGATCTGCTGGTAGTGGTCGGCGGCGCCCGGATCGGCCAGCGTCGACGGCGACACGTTCACCGACACGTGCAGGCGCAGGCCATCGTCTTCCCAGCGCTTCTTCCAGCGCACGGCCTGCTCGAGCATCAGGTCGGTGAGCTGCTGCGCGCAGCCTTCCCGCTCGAGCAGCGGCACGAAGTGGCCGGCGCGCACCACCCGCCCGTCGGCGCGGCGCAGGCGCGCGAGCGCCTCGACCGCGATGACCTTGCCGTTGAGGAATTCGACCTGCGGCTGGAACCACGGCAGCAGCAGGCCCCGGCGCAGCGCATCGCGCGCCTCGTCGAGGGTCACGTCCTCCGCTTCGTCCTCGGCCTCGCCGTGGAGGGACGCGTCGTATGCTGCGAGCAGCCCGCGCAGGCGCTCGGCGGTGAGCGGCTTCTCGACGCTGCCGAGCACGCGCAGGCCGTAGGCGCGGGCCATCGTCTGCACGGTGTTGAGCAGGGCCGGATCGAGCGCGCTGACCAGGGCGATGCCGCGCGCGAGCCGCGACTGGGCGACGTGGCCGATGAACTCGACGCCGTCCATGCCGGGCATGTCCAGGTCCACCAGCACGACGTCCGGCGGCTGCGGCAGGCGCTGCAGCAGGTCGAGCGCGGACTGGCCGTCCGCGGCCTCGAGGGCGTCGTCGATCCCCAGTTCTTCCAGCAGCCTCAGCGCCATCCTGCGCTGGAAACCGTGGTCTTCCACCACCATGACCCGGAGGTCGGCAAGGCTCATCCCATTCCCCTGATGCCGCGTCCCTTCCCCCGGGAGCGTACACCTGGCGGGCTACAATTTGGCATGACCAGCACCGCAGAACTCAGTTCCCCCGCGTCCGCCGGCAGCGGCCTGACCCGGGGCGTCGTGGATCCGGACTACACCCTGGACCACAAGTACAGCCGCGAGTCCGGCCGCATCTACCTCTCCGGCGTGCAGGCGCTGGTGCGGCTGCCGCTGATGCAGAAGCTGCGCGATGCGGCCGCGGGGCTCGACACGGCCGGCTTCGTCAGTGGCTATCGCGGTTCGCCGCTGGGCGGTTTCGACCTCGAGCTGTGGCGCGCGCGCAAGCATCTCGAAGCGGCCGGCGTGAAGTTCACGCCGGGCCTCAACGAGGACCTGGGCGCGACGATGGTGTGGGGCACGCAGCAGGTCGGCCTGTTCCCGGGCGCGAAGCACGACGGCGTGTTCGGCATGTGGTACGGCAAGGGCCCGGGCGTGGACCGCTGCGGCGACGTGTTCAAGCACGCCAACGCGGCCGGCACCTCGAAGCACGGCGGCGTGCTCGCGCTGGCCGCCGACGACCACGCCTGCCGCTCCTCGACGCTGCCGCACGGCTCGGAAGGCGAATTCGTCTCCGCGCTGATGCCGGTGCTGAATCCCGCCGGCGTGCAGGACATCCTCGAGATGGGCCTGCTCGGCTGGGCGATGTCGCGCTACACCGGCCGCTGGGTCGGCTTCAAGACGATCGCCGAGACGGTGGAATCCTCCGCGTCGGTCGACGTCGATCCGTTCGCGCTGCAGATCGTGCTGCCGGGCGACGACGACTTCGCGATCCCGCCGGGCGGGCTCAACATCCGCTGGCCGGATCCGCCGCTCGACCAGGAAATGCGGCTGCACATGTATGCGGTGAAGGCGGCGCAGGCGTTCGCGCGCGCCAACCACCTCGATCGCGTCGCGATCGAGGCGCCGGACGCGCGGCTGGGCATCGTCACCACCGGCAAGAGCTACCTGGACGTGCTGCAGGCGCTCGAATACCTCGGCCTCGACGACGCCACATGCCGGGACCTCGGCATCCGCGTCTACAAGGTCGGCATGACCTGGCCGCTGGAACCGGTCGGCATCCGCGCGTTCGCGCGCGGCCTGCAGGACATCCTCGTGGTCGAGGAGAAGCAGTCCTTCATCGAGAGCCAGATGAAGGAACTGTTCTACAACTACGAGTTCGGGCTTGATAACGGCAGGCGCCCGTCGATCGTCGGCAAGTACGACGAGTCGGGCGAATGGATCCTGCCGTCGACCGGCGAACTGACGCCCGCGCGCATCGCCGGCGTCATCGCGCGGCGCATCCAGCGCCTGCTGCCGATGGAAGCCGGCGCCGTCGAGCGCATGCAGCAGGTGCTCCAGTGGATGGAGGCGAAGGAAGGCGAGCTGGCGCTGCCGCGCGCGAACTTCCCGCGCGTACCGCACTACTGCTCCGGCTGCCCGCACAACACCTCGACGCAGGTACCGGAAGGCTCGCGCGCGCTCGCGGGCATCGGCTGCCATTACATGGTCACGTGGATGGACCGCTCCACCGACACCTTCACGCACATGGGCGGCGAAGGCGTGACGTGGTCCGGGCAGGCGCCGTTCACCGACACGCCGCACGTGTTCCAGAACCTCGGCGACGGCACGTACTTCCACAGCGGCACGCTGGCCATCCGCCAGTCGGTGTCGACCGGCGTCAACATCACCTACAAGATCCTCTACAACGACGCGGTCGCGATGACCGGCGGCCAGCCGGTCGACGGGCCGCTGAGCGTGCCGGCGATCGCGCGCCAGGTGCGCGCCGAAGGCGTCGGGACGATCGTGGTGCTGTCGGACGAAATCGGGAAGTGGACCGACGTCGCGCCGCCCCCGGGCATGTTCCCGGAAGGCGTCGAGTTCCTCGACCGCCGCGAGCTCGATGCCGTGCAGAAACGGCTGCGCGAGGTGAAGGGCACGAGCGTCCTCATCTACGACCAGGTCTGCGCGACCGAGAAGCGCCGCCGCCGCAAGCGCGGCAAGCTGGTGGACCCGCAGAAGCGCGTGTTCGTCAACACGCTGGTGTGCGAAGGCTGCGGCGATTGCGGGAAGAAGTCGTTCTGCGTGTCGGTGCTGCCGAAGGACACCGAATACGGCCGCAAGCGCGAGATCGACCAGAGCAACTGCAACAAGGACTACAGCTGCGTCGAGGGCTTCTGCCCGAGCTTCGTGACCGTGCATGGCGGCAGGCCGCGCAAGGGACAGGCCTCGGCCCAGGGCGGCGTCGATGCGGCGTCACGGCTCGCCGACCTGCCGATGCCGTCGGTCGCGACCGACCTCGCGCAGCCCTGGAACATCCTGATCACCGGCGTGGGCGGCACCGGCGTCGTCACCATCGGCGCGCTGCTCGGCATGGCGGGGCACCTCGAGGGCAAGGGCGCCACCGTGCTCGACCAGACCGGCCTCGCGCAGAAGGGCGGCGCGGTGACCACGCACATCCGCATCGCGCGCGCGCCGTCGCAGATCCACGCCGTGCGCATCGCCGCCGGCGAGACCGACCTGGTGCTGGGCTGCGACATGGTGGTGGTCAACGACTACTGGGCGCTGTCGAAGATCCGCGCCGGCCGCACCGAAGTCGTGCTCAACACCTACGAGGCGATGCCGGGCACGTTCACGACGCGGCCGGACATGCAGTTCCCGGCGCGCGACATCGTCGCGGCCGTCACCACGGCGCTCGGCGGCGCCGCGCCCTCGCAGGTCGACGCGACGCACATCGCGACCGCGCTGCTGGGCGACGCGATCGGCAGCAACCTGTTCATGCTCGGCCACGCCTGGCAGCGCGGCCTGGTGCCGCTGTCGCTGGACTCGCTGATGCGCGCGATCGAGCTCAACGGCGCCGCCGTGGACATGAACAAGACCGCCTTCGCGTGGGGCCGGCTGTCGGCGATCGACCTGCCGGCGGTGCTCGCCGCGGCCGGCATCGTCTCCAATGCGCCGACGGCGGCCGAGTCGGCCGCATTCCCGCTGCCGATGCTGGCGCCGCGACCCTCGGAGGGCCACGAGTCCGGCCTCAATGACGCGCTGCTCACCACGCGCAGCGAGGATTCGCTGCGGCACGTGCCCGCGCACGACGGCGATGCCGCCGGCGCCGCCTTCGGCCCGCTCGACGACTCGCGCCTGTCGCGCTCGCTCGATGAAGTCGTCGCGCGCCGCGCCGCGTTCCTGCGCGAGTACCAGGGCGCCGGCTACGCGCGGCGCTACACCGACTTCGTCGCCCGCGCGCGCGCCGCCGAGCAGTCGGCCGTCCCCGGCAGCACCGACCTGGCGGAAGCCGTGTCGCGCTACCTGTTCAAGCTGATGGCGTACAAGGATGAGTACGAGGTCGCGCGCCTGTACACCAGCGGCGAGTTCCGCAAGCGGCTGGCGCAGCAGTTCGAAGGCGACTACAAGTTGCACTTCCACCTCGCCCCGCCGCTGCTGGCGAAGCGCGACGCGGAAGGCCGCCTGCTCAAGCGCGAATACGGGGCGTGGGTGTTCACCGCGTTCCGGGTGCTGGCGAAGCTGCGCTTCCTGCGCGGCACGCCGATGGATCCGTTCGGCTACACGGCCGAGCGCCGCGGCGAGCGCGCGCTGATCGGGGCCTACGAGCAGACCGTCGGCGGGCTGCTCGGCGACCTGCGCCAGGAGAACGTGGCGCTGGCCGCGCGGATCGCGTCGGTGCCGGAGCAGATCCGCGGCTACGGCCACGTCAAGCACGCGCACCTCGAGCGCGCGAAGGCGCGCGAGGCCGACCTGTTGCAGGAGTGGCAGGCGGCCCTCGCGGCCGCCTGAACGCGCCGACGCGAAGCCGGCCTCGCGAAGCCGGCCTAGCGCATCGCCACCGCGGTGCGCGTGGCGCCGCCGCCCATGCGGCGCGCGTCGGCCACGATCTGCTGCGCGCTGCGGCCGCTGCACGCGAAGTCGCGACTGTGCTTCAGCCACTTCGCGTCGTCGGCGTAGGAGAACAGCAGGTTGCGGTCCTTCAGCTCGTCGATGACCACGCGCGCGACCTGCTGCCGGAGCGCCGGGCAGCCGTAGCTGCGGCCGAGGCGGCCCTGCTGCGCGACCACCGCCGGATCCACGTACCAGGCGCCGTGCATGACGATCGCGCGGGCGCGGGCGTTGTCGTTCACGCCGGGCTCGAGGCCGTCGAGGCGCATCGAGTAGCCGTTGCCGCCCACGTAGGTCTCGGCGGTGCGGAACAGGCCGAGGCTCGTCTGGTGGCTGTCGGCCTGGTTGGAGAACGAGGTCGCGTAGTTGTCGCCGCTGCCGCGGCCGTGCGCGACCAGCTCGTGGTGCAGCAGCTTGCCGCCCTGCACGTCGAACACCCACAGGCGCCGCGTGGTGGACGGGAGGCTGTAGTCGATGACGGCGAGCCGCGAGTCGGCGTCGACTTCACCGGCGCCGACGGCGCAATCGCGCGCGGCCAGCGCCAGCGCGAGCACGCCGCGATCGGCCTCCGGCGCGAGCGCGGACAGGCGCGCGAGGCGCGCATCATCGCCGGCGCCCGCATCCGTCGCGGAGGAAGGCGCGGCGGATGCGGGCACGGCGTCGTGCCCGGGGGCGCTCGCGATGCCCGCGGGCGCGGAGCCGGCGGCGACGAGCGTGCCGACTTGCGGATGCGCGTCGGCAAGCGCGGGGGCCGGCGTACGGCAGCCCGCGGTGAGCGCGAGGAGGGAGATGACGGCAATGTGATGGATTCGCATGCGGGGCAGGATACCCACACGCATTCCTCACATGCATGAATCCGCGTCCCGGCGCAAGCCGGGATTCAGCGCAAGCTGCGAACGCCGTCTCAGAACGTGGTGGCGGCCCCGGTCCCCGCGCGCGCCTGCGGCGGCTGCGGCGCGGTGTCCGCCGTCGCGACCATGACGCCGGTCTCGCCCGCCTCGGCGCGGGCCACGATGGCGAGCAGGTCCTGGTTCACCGTGTCGCCGGGGCGCACCACGTCGCTGGCGAACGTGGCGTCGTCCGCGACGACGACCACGCCGCCGTGCTCGGTGACGCCGTACAGCGCTTCGGCGAACGCGGCCGGCAGGCGCACGCAGCCATGCGAAGCCGGATAACCCGGCAGGCGACCCGCGTGCAGCGCGATGCCGTCCCAGGTCAAGCGCTGCATGAAGGGCATCGGCGCGTCGTCATACAACGTCGAGCGATGCATCTTCTGCTTCTGCAGGATCGTGAACACGCCAGGCGGCGTGTCGTGGCCCGGTCGGCCGCTGCTGATGGTCGACTCGCCGATGCGGACGCCGCCGCGATACACGTGCACGAGCTGCTGCGGCAGGCTGACGACGATGACGACGTCGCCGGCGAGCGAGCGCTCCGGATTCCAGTCGAAGTCGCCCGGCGCCATGACCGCGGGCACCGGCGGCGCCGGCGGCGCGTCAGGCACCAGCGGCGGAAGGCTCGCCGGATCGATCACGATGGAAGCCGCGGCGCCCTGCGGCGGCGTCTGCGACTGCGCCGTCGCGGGCGCTTCGGCCAGCGCGAACATCAGGCCCGCGGCCAGCGCCGCGACCAGCGGCATCGCCACGCGGCGATCGAGTTGCATGCCTTGGAATTTCGCGTCCATCGTTCGCTCCTCCGTCGATGGGCGGAGCGTAGGAAAACGCACATCACGACGATCTTTAACTTCCCTTCGCGCGGCTGAATTCCACCACCGAAAACCGGCCACAAACGCGGCAATCCTTCACCGCCCGGCGACTTCGCCCTGCGGCGCATGAACGGTTTTCGGCGTGCGCTTGCGCGTGCCGCCCGTCCCCGGCCGCAAGCCGCCCCAACGAAAACGGGCGCCCTCCCGGGCGCCCGTCGCGGTCGAACCAGTGCCGCCGTTACTTCCTGGCGGTGAAGATCGCCGTCAGGTAATCCGGCTTGCCCGGGATGCGCTCCAGGTGCGGATAACGCAGGCCGCCGTGGTAATCGATCGGCACCGTGCGGTAGCGGTCGAACTCCTTGACCATCAACTGGATCGGCGCCTTGCCGTCCTTCGCCGCCTTGACCGCTTCCTTCAGCACGTCCGCGTCGTAGGCCTGGCCGTTGACCGCCACGATCGTGGTGCCGCTGCCGATGCCCGCCTTGAACGCGGGGCTGTCCCAGCGCACGTCGCCGATGCTGCCGTCCTTGCCGACCGACAGGCCCAGCGAATAGACGAAGTCGCCGCCGCCGCGGCTGCCGAAGGACTTGGCGTAGTCGTTGGGCTCGTCCTTGTAGACGATCTTCCAGCCGCTGGCCTCGATGCCGCCGGTCACGCCGACCTTGCCGTCGAGGCGGTCGCGCAGGAACTTCGCCCAGTCGTACGGGTACACGCCGTTGAGCG
Organism: uncultured Gammaproteobacteria bacterium; assembly: GCA_966212495.1. Classification (GTDB taxonomy): domain Bacteria; phylum Pseudomonadota; class Gammaproteobacteria; order Xanthomonadales; family Xanthomonadaceae; genus Cognatiluteimonas. The sequence continues at coordinate 14,156 of CBIHRR010000007.1, read as the reverse complement.
TGGCCACGACGTCCTCGAACGTGTAGGTGTCCTGGACCTTCCACTCGCCGTCGTTGACGCCGAAGAAGGCGCGCGCGAAATCGTCCAGCGACTTCTTGCCCTTGGTGCCGGCGCGGATCATCGCGTCCGCCTCGAGCCAGATCATCTGGCCCGCGGAGTAGTACTCCTCGCTCATCTGGTAGTTGCGGTACGCGCGCGGCTGGCGGCCGACGACGATCGGGTCGTTGGTCGTGTCCTGCACGCCGCGCCACTTCAGGCCCGGGCGGTTGTCGGCGTAGGTCGCCGCGACCAGGCCGATGGCGTCGATCGAGGCCGGCATCGGGCGCATGCCGCTGCGCGCGGCGAGCACGTTGCCCCAGTACTGGGTCTGGCCCTCGTACACCCACAGCAGGCTGTCCTGCATCGGCGTGTTGAGCGTCGGCACCCACAGGTCCGCCGGGCGGCGGTACTTGCCGTTCCAGGAGTGGGTGTACTCGTGCGGCAGCAGGTCGTCGAAGCCCTGCTTCGGATTGTTGCCGGTGAAATAGTCGGTGCCTTCGCCGTCCTCGCTGGAACGCTGGTGCTCGAGGCCGTTGCCGCCCATCTGGTCCGACAGCGAGAACAGGAACTGGTAGTGGTCGTAGTGCTGCGCGCCGTACAGCTTCACCGCCTGCTCGACCATCGCCTTGTGGACCTTGATCTGGTCGGGCTTGGCCTCGAGGTACTTCGGCGCGTCGGCGATGACGCCGAGCATCACCGGCACCTTGCTGCCGGCCGGGGTCAGGTCGATGTTCTTCGCGTAGCGGCCGGCGTACACCGGCGAGTCGACGAAGATGTCGTACGGCACGTTCTCGTAGTCCACGGTGTCGCCGCTGCGGCCGTCCTCGTGCAGGGCGGTGAACGCGGTCCAGCCGGACGGGTAGGTGACGCGCGGATCGACCATGATCTGGTGCATGTAGTGGCCCGCCGGGTACAGCGAGGCCGCGATGAACTGCAGGTTGAGCATGTTCGGCGTCATCACCACGCGGCCCTGGCCCGGGCCCGTCGGGGTGAGGTACTCGAAGTTGGCGACGATCTCGGTGACGCCGGCCGGCACGTCGAGGTGGAAGGCGTTGGTGTCGAGCGTGTCGCGCTTCCAGTCGATCTTCTGGCCGTTGCCGGTGAAGGTCAGGCCGGCGATGTCGTCCATCGGGTTGCGCGGCGAGTGGCCGCCCGGCACCCACTTCGGGTAGAGCAGCACCAGCGGCCCGCCCTGCACCGGGATGGTTTCCTTGATCCGGAAGATGCGCTGCGAGAGGTTGGTCGCATCGACTTCGATCTTGAGCATGCCCGGCGCGTAGGGCACGTCCTGCGGGGCCGGCACTTCGGCGTGGACGAGGCCGGCGACGGCGAGGGAGAGGGCGGTGAGGACAAGGCGGCGCATGGAATTTCCCCGGAGAGATGGACAACCGTCCCATCCTAGCGGCGGGGGCCGGCACCGCCCCTGCCAAAAGGCATGGCCGGCGAGACGGCGGTCGCTTCTCGCCACGCTGACCTTCACGCGTCTAGGGTGTCCATCCCGCAGTGGAGGGCGCCGCCCATGCAACGACGCGACCTGACCCAGGGCCCGATCGCCCGCACCCTGCTGGTGTTCGCGCTGCCGATCCTCGGCGGCAACGTGCTGCAGTCGCTGAACGGGTCGGTGAACGCGATGTGGGTCGGGCGCCTGCTCGGCGAGGAAGCGCTCGCGGGCGTCGCCAACGCCAACAACATCATGTTCTTCCTGCTGGGCGCGATCTTCGGCTTCGGCATGGCGTCCACGATCCTGGTGGGCCAGGCGATGGGGCGGCGCGATACCGCCGGCGCGCGCAAGGTGATCGGCACTGCCGCGACGTTCTTCTTCGCGGTGTCGGTGGTGCTCGCCGCCGTCGGCCTGTTCGTCTCGCACGACGTGCTCGAATGGATGGCCACGCCACCGGCGGCATTGCCGCTGGCGGACGCGTACCTGAAGATCATCTTCCTCGCGCTGCCGCTGCTCTACGCCTTCGCGTTCCTGTCGGCGATCCTGCGTGGCGCGGGCGACACGAAGACGCCGTTCGCGTTCCTGCTGGTGGCGGTCGGCCTCGACATCGGCCTGGCGCCGTTGTTCATCCTCGGCATCGGCCCGTTCCCCGAGATGGGCATGGCCGGCAGCGCGATGAGCACGCTGGTGGCCAACGCGATCGCCCTGCCCGCGCTGGTCTGGTGGCTGTGGAGCCACAAGCATCCGTTGTGGATCTCGCGCCACGAAAGGCGGCTCTACCTGCCCGATCCCGCGATCCTCAAGGCGATGGTGGCCAAGGGCGTGCCGATGGGCCTGCAGATGGTGCTGATTTCGCTGGCGATGATCGCGATGATCAGCATGGTCAACCGCTACGGCACGCACACGACCGCCGCCTACGGCGCCGCGCTGCAGCTGTGGACCTACGTGCAGATGCCGGCGATGGCCATCGGCGCGGCGTGCTCCTCGATGGCGGCGCAGAACGTCGGCGCCGGGCTCTGGAGCCGCGTCGACGCCACCACCCGCTACGGCGTGATGTTCAACTTCCTGCTGACCGGCGCGCTGATCGTGCCGCTCATCCTGTTCGACCGGACCACGCTCGCCTGGTTCCTGCACGACGCGCACGACGCCATCGCCGCCGCGCGCCACCTCAACCACATCGCGGTGTGGTCGTTCCTGTTCTTCGGCGTCACCTTCGTGGTCGCCGGCGTGGTGCGCTCGACCGGCGCCGTGGTCCCGCCGCTGCTGATCCTCGGCTTCGCGCTGTGGGGCGTGCGCGTGCCGTTCGCCATCTGGCTGCAGCCCGTGTTCGGCGAGGACGCGATCTGGTGGAGCTTCCCGGCGAGCTCGCTCGTCTCGATGGTGCTGTCGCTCGCGTACTACCGCTGGGGCCGCTGGCGCGAGGCGAAGATGATGGGCGCCCCGCCGGGCCCGGATGCGGTCGCGATCCCCGCCGAAGTCCCCGCGAACGCGACGGCGCCGGTGGCGGACCTGGGCACGCGGCCGGCCTAGGCGGCGACCACGCGCACCGGGATCGACTTCGCCGCCGGCGTGCCGCTGGTGCGGTCGTGGTGCGCGAGCGGCAGCAGCGGGTTGAGCTCGGGGAAATAGCCGGCGATCGACCCGCGCGGCATCGGGTAGTCGATCACCGCCAGGCCCTCGACGCGGCGCTGCACGCCGTCGTCGGCGATCGTCTCGAGCGCGATGCGCACGCCGGCCTCGATGCCGCGCGAGACCCGGTCCTGCGCGTTCATGAACAGCACCATGCGATCGTTGCGCACGCCGCGGTAGCGGTCGTTGTAGCTGTAGATCGTGGTGTTGAACTGGTCGTGCGAGCGCACCGTGGCCAGGCGCAGCATCCATGGATCGTCGACCGGCGCGTTCGCGTCCAGGCCGGGCAGCACGAGGAAGGTCGCCTTCCCGGCGGGCGTGTTCCAGACGCGGCGGCGCGGCGGGATGTCGAGGTGGAAGCCCTTCGGATCGAGCGCCTTTTCCGCGAAGCCTGCGTAGATCGCCGGATACACCTCGCCGATCCGGCGGCGGACCAGGTCGTAGTCGTCGATGAAGTCCTCCCACGGCACGACGCTGTCCGGCAGCGCCGCACGCGCCATCCGGCAGACGATCTCGACTTCGGGGAGGGCATCGGCGCTCGCCGGCTCGAGCACGCCGCGCGAAGGCGTCACGTTCGACATCGAGTCCTCGATCGTCACGAACTGCTCGCCCTTGCGCGTGACCGTGCGCTCCGAGCGCGACACCACCGGCAGGATCAGCGCCTCGCGCCCGTGCACGAGGTGGCCGCGATTGAGCTTGGTGGTGATGCCGACGGTGAGGTCGAGCCCGCGCATCGCCGCGTAGGCACGGTCCGTGTCCGGGATCGCGCGGACGAAGTTGCCGCCCAGGCCGATGAACACGCGCGCCGTGCCGTCGAGCATCGCCTGCACCGAATCGACGGTGTGGTGGCCCCAGTCGCGCGGCGGCTCGAAGCCGAACACCTCGCGCACCTTGTCGAGGTAGGCCGGCGACGGGCGCTCGTCGATGCCGACGGTACGGTCGCCCTGCACGTTCGAATGCCCGCGGATCGGCGAGATGCCGGCGCCGGGCTTGCCGAAGTTGCCGCGCAGCAGCAGCAGGTTCGCGATCTGCTGCACCAGCTGCGAGCCGCGCTGGTGCTGGGTGATGCCCATGCCGTAGCAGATGATCGTGGCGTTGGAGCGGATGTAGATCCCGGCGCAGCGGCGGATCTGCGCCTCGTCGATGCCGGAGGCTTCCACGATCGCCGCCCAGCCGGTCGCGAGCACCTCGTCGCGCACCGCCTCGATGCCGATGGTGTGTTCCGCGAGGAAATCGTGGTCGAGCACGGGCTCGCCGGCCGCCTCGCGCTCGAACAGCGCCTTCATCATCCCCTTCAGGAAGGCGAGGTCGCCGCCGATCCGGACGTGCACGAACTCGCTGGTGACCGCGGTCGAGCCCAGCGTCGCCATCTGCACGACGTCCTGCGGCTCGGTGAAGCGCATCAGCGCGCGCTCCGGCATCGGATTGACGGTGACGATCGGGACGCCGCGCTTCCGCGCCTCGACCAGCTGCGTCATCATCCGCGGCGCGTTGGTGCCGGGGTTCTGGCCGATCACGAAGATCGCCTCGGCGTGCGCGAAGTCGTCGAGCACCACCGTGCCCTTGCCGATGCCGATCGAGTGCGGCAGGCCGCGGCTGGTCGGCTCGTGGCACATGTTCGAGCAGTCGGGGAAGTTGTTGGTCCCGAACTCGCGCACGAAGATCGAATACAGGAACGCGGCCTCGTTCGGCGTGCGCCCCGAGGTGTAGAACTCGGCCTGGTGCGGGCTGTCGAGCGCCTGCAGGTGGCGGCCGATGGTCGCGAACGCCTCGTCCCAGCTGCACGGCACGTAGCGGTCGGTCGCCGCGTCGTAGCGCATCGGCTCGGTGAGCCGGCCCTGCATCTCCAGCCAGTAATCCGACTGCTGCGCGAGTTCCGACACGGTGTGCTGCTCGAAGAACGCGCGCTCGACGCGGAACTTCGTCGCCTCGTGCGCCAGCGCCTTGACGCCGTTCTCGCAGAACTCGAGCTTGCGCGTGCAGTCCGCATCGGGGAATGCGCAGCTCGGGCACTTGAAGCCGCCGGGCTGGTTCATCGCCAGCAGCGCGCGCGAGCCCTTGGCGACGACGCTCTGCTCGAGCAGCACCTTCGCGGTCGCCGCGGCCGCGCCCCAGCCGCCGGCCGGACGGTCGTAGGGCTTGTAGCTCGGCGGCTCCCGATCGGCCATGGCGGTTCCCGTTGCGCGCAAGTGTCGCGCGGCTATCGTACGCCCTGCCGCGCGCGCTTTGACTATGATGCGCGCATGCCGGCAGACCCGTCGCATCCTTCCGCGCCGTCGCGCGGATTCGCCCGCCGCGACGTCGCGCGGCTGCGCGCCGGCGCCGGCGTGGACGAGCGCGCGCCCGTGGCCGACCGCGTCGCCGAGGAAGTGCCGGTCGCGCTGCGCATCAACGGCCGCGCGTTCGCGGTGATGATGGCCACGCCCTGCGACCTCGAGGATTTCGCGCTGGGCTTCGCGCTGACCGAAGGCCTGGTGGATGCGTCCGCGCAACTCCTCGCCGTCGAACGGCGGCCGCGGCTCGAGGGCGTGGAGCTCGCGTTGACCGTGTCGCCCGATGCGCCGGCCGCGCGCCTCGGCGATGCGGAGGCGCAGCGCCTGCTGCCCGGCCGCAGCGGCTGCGGGCTGTGCGGCACGCGCGAGCTGGAGGATGCGGTGCGCCCGCCGCCGCCGTTGCGGCCGGACCGTCAGCGCGTCTTCACGATGGAGGCGCTGGAGCGCGCCTTCGCCGCGCTGCCCGCGCACCAGCCGGTGAACGCCGCGACGGGCGCGGTGCACGCGGCCGCCTGGGCCGATGCCGACGGCCGGATCGTGCTCGCGCGCGAGGACGTCGGGCGCCACAACGCGCTCGACAAGCTGGTGGGCGCGCTGCTGCGCGGCGGCCATGCGGCCGGTCCCGCGGCCTTCGACGACGGCATGCTGCTGCTCACCAGCCGCGCCAGCTACGAGATGGTCGCGAAGGCGGCGCGCGCCGGCATCGGCTTCATCGCCGCGATCTCGGCGCCGACCGCGCTGGCGGTGGACGTCGCGCGCGGCGCCGGCGTCTGCCTCGTCGGCTTCGCGCGTCCCGGCGGCTGCAACGTCTACGCGCACCCCGAGCGCCTGACTCGCTGCTGACCGCAAGGGCGCGCGTTCCCGCTGGACCGCGGTTCCTTGACCCTGCCGCCACGGTCCAAGTCCGATCCTGCGTCACGTTGTCCGCCACTTCCATCGGAGCACCGCCATGGACCGGGTCCCGCTGAAACTGTTCGCCATCGCGCTCTCGACCGGCGCGATCCTCGGCGTCGCCGCCTGCGCCGCCGTGCCGCAGCCGCCGCCGCTGCCGCCGCCGCCTCCCGCGCAATGCACCGCCGAACCCGCGGCCTGGGCCATCGGCAAGGCGCCCACCGCCGACGTCCTCGATCGCATCCGCTTCGACACGCACAGCCAGGTCGTGCGCGTGCTGCATCCGAACGACGTCATGACGATGGAATACAGCAACGCGCGCGTGAACGTGAAGGTCAACGAGCGCAACGCGATCGTCGGCATCACCTGCGGCTAGGGCTCCGGTGCGCGGCGCGCAGGAAGCGCAGCGCCGCCGCTTCCCACTGGCGCTCGCCGCGGCACGCCGCCGCGGCGCGGTGCACGCGCCCGTCGCGCCAGCCCGCGAACACCACCGGGTCGATGTAGGCACGCCGGCACACCGCCGGCGTGTTGCCCAGCGCCGACGCGACCTCGCGCACCACCGCCTTCTCCATCGCCAGCAGCGCGCGCTCGCCCGCGGGCGAACCATCCGCCTTGTACGGCAGCGAGGTGCGCGCGAAGCGCTGGAACGCGGCCAGCGTGCCGCCCCAGGTGCGGAAATCCTTGGCGGTGAACTCGCCGCCGCAGGCCGCGCGCAGGTACGCGTTGACCTCGCCCGAATCCACCGGCACCAGCGTGCCGTCGTCATCGCGGTACTGGAACAGCGCCTGCCCCGGCAACTGCCCGCACCCGTGCAGCAGGCGCACCAGGCGCCTGTCGTCCAGCTCGATGTCGTGCTCCAGCCCGCCCTTGCCGCGGAAGCGGAAGCGCGCGCGGCCGCCGCGCAGGAACTCGACGTGGCGGTTGCGCAGCGTGGTCAGGCCGAAGGACTGGTTGTCGCGCGCGTATTCGGTGTTGCCGATGCGGATGAGCGTCTCGCCCATCACCGACACCACGATCGCCAGGACCTTTTCGCGCGGGTGGCCCTTGCGCGCCAGGTCCACGCGCAGGCGGCGCCGCAGGGCCGGCAATGCCGCGCCGAACGCGACCACTCGGTCGAACTTGCCCTCGCCGCGCACCGCGTTCCAGCCGGCGTGGTAGCGATACTGCTTCCGCCCGCGCGCGTCGCGGCCGCTGGCCTGGATGTGGCCGTTGGCGGCCGGGCAGATCCACACGTCGCTCCACGCCGGCGGGATCGCGAGCGCGCGGATCCGCGCCAGCGTCGCCGGGTCGCGCACCGCGCGGCCCGCCGCGTCCGCGTACGCGAAGCCGCTGCCGCTGCGGCGCCGGCGCAGGCCCGGTGCCGCATCGCTGACGTGGCGCAGGCCGGCATCGGCGGCAGCGCGGCGGGCGGCTTCGATCTGTTCGGGCGACATGCGCGCGACTGTGGCGGCGCGCGCGTCAAGGCCGCGCTAACGCGGTGGCGTGGCCGCGGGCGCTGGCGCCGGCAAGGGCGCGGCGCGCGCGTAGCGCCACGCGATGATCCACGCCACGCCGAGCAGCAGGCCCGCGATCAGGAACGGCGCGCCAGGCAGGTGCACCGGCGCGCGCGGCCCGATGAAGAAGCCGAAGCTGCCCGCGAACAGCGCTGGTCCGACGATGCCCGCCATCGACACCAGGCTCATCAGCGCGCCCTGGATGCGGCCCTGCACTTCCGGCCCGACCTGGCGCGTGATCAGCGCCTGCGTCGCCGGCGCCGCCAGGCCCCACACCGCGCTGATCGGGATGCCGATGAGGAACATCCAGCCCTTGTCCGCGAACCCGTACACGGCGAAGCCGAGCACGCCGCCGGCGAGACCCAGCAGCAGTGCGCGCCGCTCGCCGAGCGCATGCACCACGCGGCCGACCAGCCCCGCCTGCACGATGACGCTGAACACCCCGACCACGGCCAGCACCCAGCCCACTTCGCGCGGGCCCCACTGGTACTGGTAGTCCGCGAACAGCACGAAGATGCTCGGGTACACGTAGTGCGCGAGGTTGGCGATCAGCACCACCGCCGCGAGCCCGAACACCTGCGGATAGCTGCGCAGCAGCTTCATCGAACCGAGCGGGTTCGCGTGCGACCAGTCGAACTTCGGCGCGCGCTTTTCCGGCGGAAGCGATTCGGGCAGCACGAACAGGCCGTAGCAGAAGTTGAGCAGCGCCAGCCCCGCCGCGAACCAGAACGGCAGCCGCAGGTCGATGCCGCCCAGCCAGCCGCCGATCATCGGCCCGACGATGAAGCCTAGGCCGAACGCGGCGCCGATCATGCCGTAGCTCTTCGCGCGCTTCTCGTGCGGCGTGACGTCGGCGACGTACGCGTTCGCGGTGGTGAAGCTCGCCGCGGTCATCGCCGAGATCACGCGGCCGACGAACAGCCACGGCAGCGTGTTCGCCAGCGCCATGAAGCAGAAGTCCAGGCCCAGGCCGAGGCACGAGACCAGGATCACCGGCCGGCGCCCTAAGCGGTCGCTGAGCGCGCCCTGCACCGGCGAGGAGAAGAACTGGATCGCGGCGAACACCGTGCCGAACACGCCGACCCAGTAGGCGGCGTTGACGGTGCTGCCGCCGACGAAGTCCTCGATCAGGTGCGGCAGCACGGGGATGATCAGGCCGAACGACAGCACGTCGATCAGCACGGTCACGAAGATGAAGGCGAGCGCGGCGCGGCGCACGCGCGGTGTCGTCTGTGCGTTCAAGGGAGCGGCCGGTTCGGGTGGCGGATCAGTCGCGCAGGGCGCGCGCGGCGAGCATGGTCGCATGCTCGCGGATGTCGTGGGGCCAGTCGGCGATGGCGTCCTCGAGCTTGCCGAGGTCGCCCGCGAACAGCGCGCGCGCCGCCGCTTCGAAGCCCGGCTGGTCGCCGGCGATCGCGTGCATGAAGCGGTAGGTCGCCTCCTGCCCGGCGCGGCGGCGGTCGCCGTCGCCGTTGCCGCGGCGCGCCGACTCGACCAGCTTGCGCAGCGCCACCGAGGCGCCGCCGGGCTGCGCGTTGAGCCAGGTCCAGTGGCGTGGCAGCAGGGTGACTTCGCGCGCGACGACGCCGAGCTTCGGGCGGCCGCGGCCGCGCGGCGCCGCGGGGGCGTAGGAAATAGCCGCTGAGGCCGCGACCGCGGGTGCGGTCGCGGCCGTGGTCGCGCCCGCGTTGCCGCCGCTCTTCGGGTTGGACGTCGCGTCGTCGGGCGCCGCGGCGAGCCGCTGCACGAGTTCGGCCATGCTGCCGCGCAGGTCGATCTCGACCTGGCGCTGCTCGGCATCGTCGAAGATCAGCAGGCTGGCGCCGGGATCGATGTCGAGCACCTGGCGGGCGGTCAGGGCCACGCTGCGCAGGGGCCCGCCGGCGATGAGCCGGTCGCCGGCGAAGGCGGTAACGCGGGTCGAAAGGGGATGGGAGCTGATCATGCCGCGCAATTTACCCGGGTCTTAATCGGCCTGTCAATATCCTCCGGGTAAATTCACGGTGTCCCTCGGATTGGCCGGCAGGCGGTTGTGGACCGCGGTGGCTGCGATCGCCGCATGGCCCACCGCCACCGCGATCTGGTTGAGCGCGCTGACCACGTCGCCGATGGCGTAGAGGCCGGCGATCGAGGTTTCCTGGTGGGCGTCGGTGTGCAGCGCGCCCTCCTCGTCGACCGCCGCGCCCAGGTCCCGGGCGAGCTGCGACTGCACGTCGCTGCCGAGCACCGGGTACAGCGTGTCGTATTCGCGAACGCCCGCGCCGGCGCCTTCGCCGGCGCCTGTCTCGATCCGGCAACTCCCGGCATCGCACTCGAGCCGGTACGGCGCGGCGCTGTCGATCGCATCCACCGTGCGCGAGAACGTGCGCAGGAACGCGGCGTGCCGCTGCGCGTCGTCGGCGGGCGCCAGCACGGCGATGCGGCTGTCGCGCGCCTCGTAGCCGTCGCACACCGCGCACAGGCGCAGCGTGCCGGCTTCGATCGCCGCGGCGAGCGCCTCGTCGCCGCCCTCGACCTGCGGCAGGCGATCGACGATGCCCGTGGCCAGGATCACCCTCGCCGCACGCCACTCGTTGCCGGCCGCGTCCCGCGCAACGAACACGTCCGTCGCGCCGCCGGCGTCCTCGCCCATCCCGGCCACGGCCTCCCGCGACAGCGATTCGACGCGCCCGTGCGTCACCACCACGCCGTGCTCCTCCGCCTGCCTGCGCAGCCGCGCCAGCAGCGTGGTGCCGCTCACGCCGAGCGGGAAGCCGGGGCAGTTGTGGCTGGTCGGGATCCAGCGCGCGCGGCTCGCGCCCGCGTCGACCACGGCGATGCGGCGGCGGTAGCGCGCCAGGTAGGTCGCGGCGACGAGCCCGCCCGGGCCCGCGCCGACGATGAGGCAATCGAGGAGGTCGGCCATGGCGGCACTGTCGCCGCCGCGACGTCAGCGCCCGATGAAGCGCAGGAACTCGGCGCGCGTCCGCGCGTCGTCGCGGAACGAGCCCAGCATCTTCGAGGTCACCATGCTCACGCCGCGCTTGTGCACGCCGCGGGTGGTCATGCACTCGTGCGCGCCCTCGACGACGACGCCCACGCCGCGCGGCGCCAGCACGCGCTGGATGCAGTCGGCGATCTGCGCCGTCATCTTCTCCTGCACCTGGAAGCGGCGCGCGTACGCATCGACGACGCGCGCGAGCTTGCTGATGCCCACGACCTTGCCGTCGGGCAGGTAGCCCACGTGGACCTTGCCGATGATCGGCGCCATGTGGTGCTCGCAGTGGGATTCGTACTCGATGTCGCGCAGCACGATCAGCTCATCGTAGCCGGCGACTTCCTCGAACGTGCGGCGCAGGTAGTCGTCCGGGTCCAGGGCGTAGCCGCTGAACCAGTCGCGGTAGGCCTTGGCCACGCGCTTGGGCGTGTCGAGCAGGCCTTCGCGCGCCGGATCCTCGCCGGCCCAGCGCAGCAGGGTGCGGACGGCATCCTCGGCCTGTTCGCGGCTGACGTCGCCGGCGATGTCGGCGCCGGCGGGCTTGCGGGGGTCGCTCATGGGGGCGGCGGGTCCGTTTCGGGTGCAGGGCGCATCGTACCGGACGCCCGCCGGGGGCGCGCCGGAACGCATGTGCAAAGGCGGACCCGACGGGGCCGTCGCATCGCCGCGGTGTCGCGCCGGGCCTTACGCGTTCTCGGTCAGCGACTGCCAGGCATGCGCGATCGCGGGCCGCGCTTCGCGCCATTCCAGCCGCGAACCGAAACGCGCCGCCTGTTCCCAGCCGCCATGCAGCTGCGACTCCATCGCCTCGATGGACTGGCCGCGGTGCGCGTGCCAGGTCTGGATGCCGTAGCGGTAGGCAGGCGCGTAGTCGTGCCAGTCCATGCCGTCGACGTAATACGGCATCGTCCTGAAGATCTGCTGGAAGTGGCCGAGGTCCTCGCGCGGATCGACCTTCTCGGAAACGCGCTGTCCCGCCACCGCGCCGAGCGCGCCGCCCGCGGCCGCGCCGACCGCGATCCCGGCCGGTCCGGCGACCAGGCCGCCGATCGCCGCACCCGCGGCGCCTGCCGCCAGCGCGGCACTGCCGGCGCCGAGTACGTGGTCCTTCTTCAGGTTGCCCATGGTCTCCCCTCTCGCGGATTCGCGGCTGCGGAAAAGAACACGGCCGACGCTAAGGCCGGCCGTGTTCATGCGCTGTGTAGGAGCGGGGCGGCCGCCATCGCGGCGCGCCCGGTTCCAGGCGGTGGCTCAGCGGCCGTCGCGGTCCGCGTCGCCCGGCATCGAACGCTCGATGTGATGCCAGCCGTCACGCACGGCGTCGCGGGCTTCGTTCCAGGCCAGGCGCGAACGCGCGCGGCTCGAATCCCAGTCGCGCTCGAGCGAGGACTCGACGTCCTCGAACTTCTGGCCGCGGTACTGGCCATAGGTGTCGTAGCCGTACTGGTAGGCCGGCTGGTAGTCGCTCCAGTCGCGGCCGCTCTGGTAGTACGGCACGCTCTTGTAGTTGGTCTCGAAGTAATTGGTGTACTCGGTCGGATTGACGGCTTCGGCGATCGAGTCGCCCGCCTTCGCGCCGACGGCGCCGCCGGCAACCGCACCGACCACCGTGCCGATCGGGCCGGCCACGGAACCGATCGCCGCGCCAGTCACCGCACCCGCGATCGCGCCGGTGCCCGAACCAATGCTGTGGTCTTTCTTGACGTCGCTCATCTTGCTCTCTCCTGGTGTGGGGTGCCGCACGCACGCGCATTCACTTTGCGCGTTGCCATCGCTGCGCGTGCGTCGGCCCAGACATCCTCGCGTCGGGGGGGTGTTGGTTGGGTGAAGCACGACCGCGTTCATCTCTCACGCATTGCAAATGTTCAGGCTGGGAGCATCCGCGGTACCGCACACACGAAGGAGCCAGCGATGTCCGCTTCCACGCGCAACCAGGAAATCGAACGTCTCGAGCACGCGTTCTGGCAGTCGCTCGTCGACCGCGACGTCGACGCCGCGACGCGGCTGCTCGCACCGCGCGCGCTGATGGTCAGCAGCCACGGCGCGATGCAGTTCGACCCGGCCCAGTACGGCAGGATGCTCACCGATCCGAAGCACGGGCTGCTCGAGTACGCGCTTTCCGACATGGAGGTCCTGTTCCCCACCGACGACATCGCCATCGCCACCTACCGCGCGCACCAGAAGATGCGGATGGACGGACAGGACATGGAACAGGATGTCTGCGATTCGTCCACGTGGGTCCGGATGGATGGCGCATGGAAGTGCGCCGCGCATACCGAAAGCGAGGCCGGCGCCGCGCGTCAGTAACGCACGGTGCCGCCGACCTGCACGTAGCTGCCGCTGGCGAAGCCGGCCTGGTCCAGGACGCTGCCAGCCGCCAGTCGCTCGAAGCTGGCATTGAACGACCAGTGGCGCGAAGCCTTCCACTCGGCCCCAAGCCGGGTGAGGTTGCCGATGTGCCGCCCACCAGCGCTTGCGGTGCCTGCGTACGCGCGCGTCGCGCCGGCGTAAGCAGGCGCATCGCTGGCGACACGGCGCGCGTGGCCGAATTCGAGCGACAGCGTCGTGCGCGGCGATGGCGAGACCGCGATGCCCGGTGCGACCAGCAGCAGGTTGGCGAGGCCGAGGAACTGGCCCTCGCCGAGGTAACTCGAGCTTGCGTAGAGCGGGTTGAAGTCGCGCGACGCGAAGTCGACGTGGGAGGTCAGTCGCGGCTTCCAACCCCTCGCGGACAGCGAGAGGCTTTGCACGGCGAACAAGCCCCATGCATGCGCGTCGCGCGCGCCGGCCCGGCCCTGCTGGCGCGCGATGGTCCAGTCCCAGCGCATCGGGCCGCGGCTCCCCGTGAGGCGCGCGCCGAGCGTGTCGCGCGTGTCGATGCCGCCGCCGTTCGCGGCCGTGGCCTGCATCGTCGTGTGCAGCCAGAACGGTTGCAGCACCGCATCGCCGCCGCGATGCGCCAGGGCGATGTCGGCCATGGCGCCGCGGAGGAGGGTGTCGCCGCGGACGCCTTCGTCGAATGCGCCGGCGGCCAGGCGGGTGGCGCGGAATTCGAACAGCGTGACCTTGTAGCCGGCGGCCTGCGCGTAGGCGCGCACGCCGTTCCAGGTGCGACGCAGGTTCGCGCCATCGCCGGCGCTGACGAGCTGGCGCGGACCTTCCGCGAATTCCTGCCGACCGAGCATCGCGCCGAAGCGCGTGGCGTCGCTGTCGGCGCCGGTAGCGACGTCGATGTAGAGCTGCTGCAACGACGCGCGGTTCTGCAACGACGCGCTGGCGGCATCGCGGTCGCGGTCGACCTGGCCGGTGCCGGCTTCGCCGTACAGCCGGAAGCGCGGCCCCACGCGATAGTCGACGTGCACGAGGCCGCGGAACTGGGCCTGCGCGCTGTCGTTGCCGGGCACCAGCCTCGC
>CBIHRR010000006.1:0-31823 GCA_966212495.1 uncultured Gammaproteobacteria bacterium | reverse complement strand
TCGGCGGCGATCGGCACGTACAGCTCGAGCGCGTCGCGGGCCACGTCGCCCAGGTCCACGACCGGCTGGTCGTCGGCCGGCGCCTGCGCCTCGATGCGCGCCAGCCGCAGCAGGGCCGCGAAGGACTGCAGCAGCTGGTCGGTCTCGGCGATGGCGGCGTCCAGTCCGGGCGCCGGCGCGTCGTCGCTGCCGTCGCCGCGGCCGCGGTCGCGGTCGCGCAGCAGCTCCAGGCGGTTGCGCAGCCGCGTGAGCGGCGTGCGCAGGTCGTGCGCGATGTGGTCGGTCGCGTGGCGCACGCCGTCGAGCAGTTCCTCGATGCGGTCGAGCATCGTGTTGAAGCGCACCGAGACGCGATCGAACGCGTCATCGCTGCCGTCGGTGCTCGCGCGCAGGCCGAGCTCGCCGGCGGCGACGCGGCCGGCGGCGTGGTCGAGCCCGCGCAGGCGCCGCGACACCCAGCGCGCCGCCGACAGGCCCACCAGCGCGCCGAGCAATGCCGCCACCAGCAGCGCCGCGAGCGCGGTGCGCAGCATCACCGCGAGGAAACGGTCGGTCGACCGCATCTTCAGGCCCGCCATCAGCACGCTGCCGTCGGGCAGCTGCTGCATCCACGCGACGACGCGGCCGCCGCCGTCGGCCGGCGGCATGCGGAATTCGAGCCAACGGCCGCCGCCGACCTCGCGCGCGGCCTTGCCGCCGCGTGCCGCGTCGTCGCGCGGCTTGTCGTGGCGCGGCGGCAGCCGTGCCGGCGCGCCGACGATCGCGGCGCCGCCCGGGTCGAACAACGCGTACACCGCATCCGCGTCGTTCGGATGCGCGAGGCGCGCGCGCAATTCGTCCGCGAGCGCACCGGCGCCGCCGTCGCGGTACAACTCGGCGAGGCCGGCGCCGTCGGCGCTCACCACCTGGCGCGCATCGCCCGCGATCAGCGCCGACACCGCGAGGTAGACACCGCCGCCGAGCAGCGCGAACCCGACCAGGAACGCCAGCGCGACCGACACCGCGAGCCGCGCGCTGGTCGAGCGCACCAGCGGCGTCATGCGCCGAGCCGGTAACCCGCGCCGCGCACGGTGTGCAGCAGCGGCGTGGCGAAGTCCTGGTCGATCTTCTGCCGGAGGCGGCTGATGTGCACGTCGATCACGTTGGTCTGCGGATCGAAGTGGTAGTCCCAGACCGCCTCGAGCAGCATCGTGCGCGTGACCACGCGGTCGGCCTGGCGCATCAGGTATTCGAGCAGGCGGAACTCGCGCGGCTGCAGTTCGATGCGGCGCCCGGCGCGCACGGCTTCGCGGCGCAGCAGGTCGAGCTCGAGGTCGGCGACGCGCAGGCGCACCGGCTCGGCGCCGCCACCCGCGCCACGGCGCGCGAGGCTGTCGAGGCGCGCGCTGAGCTCGGCGTATGCGAAGGGCTTGGCGAGGTAGTCGTCGGCGCCGGCACGCAGGCCTTCGACGCGATGATCGACCTCACCCAGCGCGGTGAGCAGCAGCACCGGCGTGCGGTCGCCGGTGCCGCGCAGCGTGCGCAACACGGCCATGCCGTCGACCTGCGGCAGCATGCGGTCGAGGACGATGGCGTCATAGCGTTCGGTGCCGGCCATGAACAGGCCGTCGCGGCCGTTGTCGGCCTGGTCGACGGCGTGGCCGTCCTCCTTCAGGCCCTTGGCGATGAAGGCGGCGGTGTGCGGGTCGTCTTCGACGAGCAGGATGCGCATGCCGGCTCCATGGACCCGCAAAAGGATACCCCCGCCGCCCTGGGGAGAACGGCGGGGGCAGTGGAACGCGGCACCCGGGATCCGCCCGGGGCGCCGCGCCTGACGCTCGATCGGATCGGCGCGCGCGGATCAGCCGGCGGGCTTGGACGCGTCCTTGGCGGCGGCATCGGCCTTGGCGGCCGGCTTGGCGGCGGCCTTGTGCTTCCAGGCCTTCTTCATCGGCGCCTTGGCCGGCGCGGCCTTCGCGGCGGGCGCGGCGGGGGCGGCGGCGGGGGCGGACTGCGCGAACGCCGAGGTCGCGGCGACGGCGAGCGACGCGGCGAGGACGGTGGCGACGTACTTGTTCATTTCGACGGCTCCTGAAGGAAAGGGTGCCGTGGCAGGCGAGGCCGCCGCGACCACGACAGCCTCGCCCCGCGCGGCTCGCGCCGCGATGGCCGGAACATGACGGAAATTTAATCCGCCGGCACTTACAGCCCGCGCGCCGCCTCGGCCACGGCGCGGAACAGCGCGCGGCCCTTGTTCATCGTCTCGTCCCACTCGGCGGCGGGATCGGAGTCGTAGACGATGCCGGCACCCGCCTGCACGTGCAGCTTGCCGTCCTCGATCACCGCGGTGCGGATCGCGATGGCGGTGTCGGCGTCGCCCTGCCAGCCGATGTAGCCGATGGCGCCCGCGTACACGTTGCGCTTCATCGGCTCGAGCTCGGCGATCAGCTCCAGCGCGCGGATCTTCGGCGCGCCGCTGACCGTGCCGGCCGGGAACGTGGCCCGCAGCACGTCGGCGTACGTCAGGCCTTCGCGCAGCGTGCCGGTGACTTCGCTGACGATGTGCATGACGTGGCTGTAGCGCTCGATGCCGAAGCGCTCGCCCACTTCCACGGTGCCGGGCTCGGCGATGCGGCCGACGTCGTTGCGGCCGAGGTCGATCAGCATCAGGTGCTCGGCGCGCTCCTTCGGGTCGGCGAGCAGTTCGGCCTCGAGCGCGGCGTCCTGCGCCGGCGTGGCGCCGCGCGGGCGCGTGCCCGCGATCGGGCGCACGGTGACGGTGCCGCGACCCGCGTCGTCGTATTCCAGCCGGGCCAGGATTTCCGGCGAGCTGCCGACCACCTGTGTGTCCCCGATGTCGAGGAAATACATGTACGGCGACGGATTCAGCGCGCGCAGCGCGCGATACACGTCGACGGGGCGCGCGGTGAACGGGATCGACAACCGCTGAGACAGCACGACCTGGAACACGTCGCCGGCGGCGATGTACTCCTTGGCGGTGCGCACGGCGTCGATGAAGCCCTCGCGGGTGAAGCCGGAGACGAAATGCGCTTCGTCCACCGACTCCGGCCGCAGCGTCGGCGGATAGCCGGCACCCGGCTGGCGCAGCCGATGCACCAGCTCGTCGAGGCGGCGGTTCGCGCGCGGCAGCGCCTGCGGCTCCGTCGGATCGGCGTGCACCACCAGGTACAACCGGCCCTTGAGGTTGTCGAACACCGCGACTTCGGTGCTGAGCATCAGCAGGATGTCGGGCGTGCCGAGTTCGTCCGGCTTGCCGGCGCCGGGCGCGCCTGGATCACGCAGCCGCGGCTCCAGGAATCGCACGCATTCGAATCCGAACCAGCCGACGAGGCCGCCGGTGAAGGCCGGCAGGCCTTCGATGCGCGGCACCGAATGCGCGGCGCGCAGGCGCTCGACTTCCGCGAACGGATCGTCGACCTCGCGCGCTTCCAGCAACTCCCCATGCTCGGTCGCGTACAGCGTGTTGCCGGCGAATGCGTACACGCGCCTGGCCGGCAGGCCGATGATCGAATAGCGGCCGAAACGCTCGCCGCCCTCGACCGATTCGAACAGGTAGGTGTGCGGTCCGTCGGCGAGCTTCAGGTAGACGGAGAGCGGCGTGTCGAGGTCGGACAGGACCTCGCGCACGACGGGAACCAGGGTGTGCCCCTGCGCGGCGAGCGCGGCGAACTGCGCGGCATCCATCGACATGTCGGCGCGATCCCGGTCAGGCAGGCTTGCGGATGGCCGCAACCGCCGACTTCATCGACGCGATCACCGCGGCGTAGTCGGGATGCCCGAAGATCGCGCTGCCGGCGACGAAGGTGTCGGCGCCCGCCGCCGCGATCTCGCCGATGTTGTCCGGCTTCACGCCGCCGTCGATTTCCAGCCGGATGGGCTTGCCGCAACGGTCGATCATGCCGCGCACGACGCGCAGCTTGTCCAGCGTCGAGGGGATGAACGACTGCCCGCCGAAACCGGGGTTCACCGACATCAGCAGCACGTGGTCGAGTTCGGGCAGCACCCAGTCGAGCACGTCCACCGGCGTCGCGGGATTCAGCACCAGGCCCGGGCGGCAGCCGCTGGCGCGGATGAGCTGGAGCGTGCGGTGCACGTGGCGGCTCGCCTCGGGGTGGAAGCTGATCTCTGTGGCGCCGGCCTTCGCGAAGTCGGGGACGATGCGGTCCACCGGCTCGACCATCAGGTGCACGTCGATCGGCGCGGTGACCCCGTGCTTGCGCAGCGCCTCGCAGACCATCGGGCCGATGGTCAGGTTCGGCACGTAATGGTTGTCCATCACGTCGAAGTGGACCCAGTCCGCGCCAGCGGCCAGGACCGCGTCGACTTCCGCGCCCAGGCGGGCGAAATCGGCGGACAGGATCGAGGGGGCGATGACGGTCGGCTGCGTGGTCTGTGGCATGGGGCCAGTGTACCCGCTGCCGCCGGAGGCCCTACACTGGCCGGCCCGCCTTCCACGGGAATCCGCGTGGCGACCACCCTGCTAGAAGCCGACCTGCCCGGCCTGCCCCTCCGCCATCGCGGCAAGGTCCGCGACGTGTTCGACCTGCCGGCCGGCACGCCGGGCACCGACGCTGCGCACGGCCCGCTGATGCTCATGGTCGCGACCGACCGGCTCAGCGCCTTCGACGTCGTGCTGCCCGACCCGATCCCGGGCAAGGGCGAGATGCTGTGCCAGGTCAGCAACTTCTGGTTCGCGAAGACCGCGCACATCGTGCCCAACCACCTCACCGGCATCGACGTCGCTTCGGTGCTGCCCGCCGGCGTCGATCCCGCGCTGTACGCACTGCGCTCGGTGGTGACGAAGAAACTGAAGCCCGTGCCGGTCGAGGCCATCGCGCGCGGCTACCTGATCGGCAGCGGCTGGAAGGATTACCAGCGCACCGGCCGCGTCAGCGGCATCGGCCTGCCCGACGGCCTGCGCCAGGCGGAACGGCTGCCGCAGCCGATCTTCACCCCGTCGACGAAGGCCGCGGTCGGCGACCACGACGAGAACATCGACTTCGACACGATGGTGCGCACGGTCGGCGCCGACCTCGCCGAACAGGTGCGCGATGCGACGCTGCGGCTGTACGCGTTCGCGGCCGGCTACGCGGCCGAACGCGGGATCCTGCTCGCCGACACCAAGTTCGAGTTCGGCACCGATGCCGACGGCCGCCTCCACGTGATGGACGAAATGCTGACGCCGGACTCCTCGCGCTACTGGCCGGCGGACGAATACGCCGTCGGGACGAGCCCGCCGAGCTTCGACAAGCAGTTCGTGCGCGACTACCTCGAGACGCTCGACTGGGACAAGACCGCGCCAGGCCCGCGCCTGCCGGCGGACGTGATCGCGCGCACCCGCGCCAAGTACGCCGAGGCGTTGCAGCGCCTGGCCGGCATTTCCGTCGATTGACCCGAACGCTGGAGGAGACATGGACATGACCGACGAGCGTCCGATCGACCGCTGGTTCGCGCACTACTCCGGCGACCACCGCAACGAGGCCAACCAGCGCATCCACGTGGTCGCGGTCCCGCTGATCCTGTGGAGCGTGGTCGCGCTGCTGTGGTGCATCCCCGTCGGCGGCACCTGGTTCCGGCCGGGCCTGTGGGCGGCGCTGGCGATGTTCTTCGCGTGGTCGTTCTACTTCCGCAACTCGCGGCGGCTCGGCTACGGCATGCTCGTGGTGTTCGTCGCTATGGCGTGGCTGACGCGCTGGCTGCAGGAGACGCTGGGGACGACGCAGCTGTTGTACCTCGCGCTTGGCGTGTTCGTCGTCGCCTGGATCGCGCAGTTCGTCGGCCACAAGCTCGAGGGCCGCAAGCCGAGCTTCCTCACCGACCTCACCTACCTGCTGATCGGCCCGGCCTGGGTGCTCGCCAAGCTGTATCGCAAGCTCGGCTGGCGCTACTGAGGTGACGGCGCGCGCCGGCGGGCTGGGCGGGCGCGACCTCGGCATCGCCCTGGTCATCTGCGTTGCCTGGGCGCTGAACTTCCTGACTTCGGCGTGGGCGCTGCACGAGATCCCGCCGCTCCTGTTCACCGCCGTGCGGCTGGCGATCCTCGCGCTGCTGCTCGGCGCGTTCCTGCGCCGGCCCGCGCCCGGGCAATGGCCACTGCTGCTGGCGGTCGCCCTCTGCAACGGCGTGCTGCACTTTGGCCTGAGCTTCTGGTCGCTGCACCTGGCCGGGAACCTGTCGTCGCCGGCCATCGTGATGCAGAGCTACGTGCCGATGGCCGCGCTGCTCGCGTGGTGGTGGCTCGGCGAGCGCTTCGGCTGGCGCACCGGCGTCGCGATCGCGGTGAGCTTCGGCGGCGTGCTCGTGCTGGGTTTCGATCCGCTGGTGTTGCGCGAGCCGGCGTCGCTGCTGCTGATGCTGGTGTCGGCGGTCTTCCTCGCCACCGGCACGGTGCTGATGCGACGGCTGCGCGGCCTCGACATGTTCAGCCAGCAGGGCTGGACGGCGGTGATCGCGCTGCTGCCGCTGCTCGCGCTGAGCGCCTGGTTCGAGCCGCACGGCTTGGATGCGCTACGGCACGCGACCTGGGTCGGCTGGGGCGGCGCCGCGTATTCGGCGATCGGTTCGTCGCTGCTCGGCCACGGCCTGTACTACGTGCTCGTGCAGCGCCATCCGGTCGCGCAGGTGACGCCGTGGCTGCTGCTGTCGCCGGTGATGGCGGTGCTACTGGGCGTGTGGGTGTACGGCGATCGTCCCGGCCCGCAACTGTGGATCGGCGGCGCGATGGTGCTCGGCGGCGTGCTGCTGATCGCGCTGCGCGCGTTGGCGAAGGCGCGGCCGATGCCGCCGGCCGAGGAAATCTAGGGAACGCTGTTCCCCGGCGTGAACGGGCGCGGCGCGTAGCCGAAATCGGCTTGCGCCGGCCCGGGGTCGAACACCAGGTCCTCCCGCAGTCGCGAGAGCGCGCCGTCGCCGAAGCCTGCGCCCTTGCCGGCGAGGCGCGCGACGCCGAGCGCCAGGCGGAACACCCGCAACGGCACCTCCAGCAATCGCGGCCGCGGCGACTGCGCCGCCAGCGTGCGCGCGACCATCGCGCGCCAGGGCAGCGTTTCGCCGCCGGGCAGGTCGTACACGCGACCGTGCGTGGCGGGCGCATCGCAGGCGGCAAGCGCGGCGGCAGCGAGGTCGTCGACGTGCACGGGCTGGCGCAAGCCGGTCGCGCCGCGCGGGATCGCGAACCAGCCCAGGCGTCGCGCCAGCGCGGCGATCCTTGCGACGGTGCGGTCGCGCCCGTCGCCGTAGACCAGCGTGGGCCGCAGCACCGTGGCGGCCACGCCGCGCGCCGCGGCGGTGGCGAACAGCATCGCCTCGGCATCTCGAAGCTGCGCCGCGAGCGCGCGCTCGGCCGCATCCGGCGACGCCTGCTTCGCCTCGGCGCTGGTCGAGCCGAAGGCGACCACGCGCGGCGCGGCGACCGCCGCCTGCGCGTGCCAGCACGCGAAGTGGTCGAGCGGGCCGCAACTGAAGATCGCGTCCACCGCGTCGGGCAAGCCGTCGCAATGCGCCAGGTCGCCGCGCAGCCAGCGCAGGTCCGGCCCGTCGCGCTGCGCCTCGCGCGACACGGCCACGATCGTCCAGCCCGCGGGCAGCATGCGCGCCAGCAAGGCCGCGCCGATCGGCCCGCTGCCGCCGAAGACGAGCGCCGTGCGCATCAGCGCGCGTCGCCGGCCCGCGGCAGCACGGCGCGCAGCCACAGCATGCCTAGGAGCGCGGCGCACACCGATGCGGCGAGCACGCCGAGCACGGCCTCCTCGTAGCGCACGTCCGTGTAGGCCAGCGACGCGATGAACAGGCTCATGGTGAAGCCGATGCCGCTGAGCAAGCCCAGGCCGAGCATCGCGCGGCCATCCATGCCTTCGGGCCAGCGGACGCCGCCGAAGCGCCGCAACGTCCACGCGGCGCCGACGATGCCGACGGGCTTGCCCAGCACCAGGCCGGCCACGATGCCCAGCGGCAGCGCCGCCAGCGCGTCCGTTGCCCGCAGTCCGCCGAGCGCCAGGCCCGCGTTGGCGAAGGCGAACAGCGGCAGGATCGCGTAGGCGACCCAGGGATGCAGCGCGTGCTCGAGCGTTTCGAGCGGCGAGTGCTCGACTTCGTCCGGAATGTCGTTGCCGCGGTCGACGTGCGGGATCATCAGCCCGGTGGCGACGCCCGCGAGCGTCGCATGCACGCCCGACTTCAGCAGCGCGATCCACAGCACCACGCCGAGCAGCAGGTAGGGCGTGAGCGCGGTGACGCCGCGCCGGTTGAGCAGGAACATGCTCCCCAGCGCAGCGATGGCCCAGCCCAGCGCGACCGGCGACAGGCCGTGCGAGTAGAACAGCGCGATGATCAGGATCGCGACGAGGTCGTCGACGACGGCGATCGTCGACAGCAACAGCTTCATCCCGGACGGGACGCGCGACCCCAGCAGGGAGAGCACCCCGAGCGCGAACGCGATGTCCGTGGCCGTCGGCACCGCCCAGCCGCGCATCGCCGCGGCATCGCCGCGGTTGAGCGCGGTGAACAGCAGCGCCGGCACGGCGACGCCCGCGCACGCGCAGGCCATCGGCAGCAGCAGCCGGTCGCGCCCCGCCAACTGCCCGGTGAGCGATTCGCGCTTGATCTCGAGCGAGACGAGCAGGAAGAACACGGCCATCATGCCGTCGTTGATCCACAGCAGCAGCGGCTTGGCGATCTGCAGGTCGCCGAACACGACCGCGACCGGCAGTTCGCGGAATCCGTCGTAGAACTCCTCCAGCGGCGAGTTCGCGCAGAGCAGCGCCAGCGCCGCCGCGGCGATCAGCACGATCCCGCCCGCGGCCTCCAGCCGCAGGAAGTCGGTCAGGGCATTGAGGGCGCGGCTGGCGAGCGAGTCCTGGGCCATCGCGCCAGTCTAGCAACGACGGCGCGCATTGCCCCGCGGCGGCAGATCGTCAGGAGCAACCCTCGATCCAGTCGACCTGGGGCGCGAGGCCGGCGTGCCACTCGCTGACCTTGCCGGCGGCATCGGTTTCGAAGACCAGCACGCCCTTGCTGCCGTCATCGGCCTTGACGCGCAGGTACTTGCCGCCGCTGACGTACTTGTGCGGCGACTTCTCCACGCGCCCCGGATACGCGGCGTCGATCTCCGCTTCGGTCATGCCGCGGCGGCCGCCGCCCGGGGCGATTTCCTTGTCGTTGCCGACGTCGTAGCGCACGAACTTGCCGCCGTCGAACATGAAGGCGAAGTACGACGGCGCCTTCTCCCACGCGGGATTGAGGTAATGGCAAGCATCGCCCGGTTCGCCGTTGAGCGCGCCGCCCCAGGCCTTGCGCGCCTCGTCCTCGGTCATGCCGAAACGCATGTCGCCGTAACCGTCGTAGTGCGCGAGTCCGCTGCCGGCCGGCGGTACCTGTGGCGTCACGCCGGGGTTGGTCGTTGCCCCGGGCAAAGCGGGCGCCGCGGCATCGGGCGGAGGCGGAGTTGCATCGGCCGCCGCATCGGGCGCCACGCCGGTTGCATCCGGCGCCGACGCCGGAGGGCGATCCGCGTTGCAGGCGGCGAGCGCCGCGGCGACTGCGAAGGGAAGAAGCGCGTGGAGGAACGTTTTCATGCGCACACCCGCATCGGGAAGATGCGGGCAGCCTAGCGTCGACCCGTGAACGCGCCGCGAAACGCCTACTTCGCGGGATCGAAGTGCCTGCGCAGCCCGGCCCAGCAGGCCTGGTAGTCGCGCTGCCGGTGCGCGGCGGCGAGCGCCTGCGCCGTCGGGCGGATCACGGCGCGCGCCTCGAACATGAAGGCCATCGTGTCGCGGATCACGTCGGGCTTCGACAGGTCGGCGTTGCTCGCCTTCTCGAACGTGGCGGCGTCGGGACCGTGCCCGGTCATGCAGTTGTGCAGCGACGCGCCGCCGGGCGCGAAGCCCTCGGCCTTGGCGTCGTACGCGCCGTGCACCAGGCCCATGAACTCGCTGGCGACGTTGCGGTGGAACCACGGCGGCCGGAAGGTGTCCTGCGCCACCAGCCAGCGCGGCGGGAAGATCGCGAAATCCAGGTTGCCGACGCCGGGGGTGTCGGACGGCGACGTCAGCACCAGGAAGATCGACGGGTCCGGATGGTCGTAGCTGATCGAGCCGATGGTGTTGAAGCGGCGCAGGTCGTACTTGCACGGCGCGTAGTTGCCATGCCAGCCGACCACGTCGAGCGGCGAATGGCCGATGTCGGCGCGCCACAGGTGGCCCTGGAACTTGGCGACCAGCTCGAAGTCGCCTTCGGCTTCCTCGTACGCGGCAACCGGCGAGAGGAAGTCGCGCGCGTTGGCGAGCCCGTTGCTGCCGATCGGGCCGAGATCAGGCAGGCGCAACATCGCGCCGAAGTTCTCGCACACGTAGCCGCGCGCCGCCCCGTCCGGCAGCTCCACGCGGAAACGCACGCCGCGCGGGACCAACGCGATCTCCTGCGGCTCGACCTCGAGCACGCCCAGCTCCGTCGCGATGCGCAGGCGCCCCTGCTGCGGCACGATCAGCAGCTCGCCATCGGCGTCGTAGAAGAAGCGGCCGCGCATGTCGCGGTTCGCCGCGTACATGTGGACGCCGAGGCCGTGCATCGCCGCCGGGCCGCCGTTGCCCGCCATGGTGAACAGGCCTTCGACGAAATCGGCGGACGCCGGCGCAATAGCCCCATCGGAGCCCGGCATCGGCAGCGGATTCCAGCGCAGCTGGTCGGGCGTCACCGGCCCGTCGCCGAAATCATTGTGGAACGCGGGCGCGCCGTCGAACGGCGAGAAAGGCCCGTGCATCGCCGCGGGCCGGATCCGGTACAGCCAGCTGCGCCGGTTCTCGCTGCGCGGCGCGGTGAACGCCGTGCCGCTCAGCTGCTCGGCGTACAGCCCGTGCGCCACGCGCTGCGGCGAATTGCGCCCCACCGGAAGCGTCCCGGCGACGGCCTCCGTCGCGAACGAGTTCCCGAACCCCGACTGGTATTCCATCGCCACTCCGTAAGAGCGATTGGCCGAGGCCGCCGTTACAGCACGCCGCGCCGCATCTGGTCGCGCTCGATCGACTCGAACAGGGCCTGGAAGTTGCCCTCGCCGAAGCCTTCGTTGCCCTTGCGCTGGATGATCTCGAAGAAGATCGGGCCGAACGCGTTCTGGGTGAATATCTGCAGGAGCTTGCGCGACTTCGTCTCCAGGTCGGCGTCGATCAGGATCTTGTTCTTCGCCAGGCGCGCAACGTCCTCGCCGTGGTCGGGCACGCGCTGGTCGATCACGTCGAAATAGGTGTCCGGCGTGTCGAGGAACTCCACGCCCGCCTCGCGCATCGCCTCCACCGTCGAATAGATGTCGTCGGTGAACAGCGCGATGTGCTGGATGCCCTCGCCCTTGTATGCGCGCAGGTACTCGTTGATCTGCGACTTCTCGTCGCTGGACTCGTTGAGCGGGATGCGGACCATGCCGTCCGGCGCGGTCATCGCCTTGGACAGCAGGCCGGTCTTGGCGCCCTTGATGTCGAAGTAGCGGATCTCGCGGAAGTTGAACAGCTTCTCGTAGTACGACGACCACTGCTGCATGTTCCCCTGGAACACGTTGTGGGTCAGGTGGTCGAGGAAGGTCAGGCCGAAGCCGCGCGGGTTCTGGTCCGCGCCCTGCAGCGGGAGGAAGTCGGCGTACAGGTCCTTGCGGCCGTCGTCGACGAGATACAGCATGCAGCCGCCGATGCCCTTGATCGCGGGCGTGTCGACCGCCGCCGTTCCGGGCTTGTGGTCGATCTTCTCGCCGCCGTGGGCGAGCACGTGCGCGAGCACCTCGTCCGTCGGCTTGGTGAAGCGGATCGCGAAACCGCAGGCCGACGGGCCGTGCTCGCGCGCGAAGTCGGCGGCGAACGAATCCGGATCCTCGTTGAGCAGGAAGTTGATCGTGCCCTGCCGGTACAGCGTGATGTTGCGCGACTTGTGCTGCGCGACCGCGCTGAAGCCCAGGTTCTGCAGGTAGGTGCGCATCGCGTCGGCCTGCGCGGCGGGCGCGGCGAACTCCACGAATTCGAATCCGTTGATCCCCATCGGGTTCTCGAACGTGGTGACGGTCATTCCGAGGTTGGGCTGTGCGCTCATGGGGACTCCGGGATCGCGGTGGGGCTGGAAGGCATGAATGATGCGCCGCCGCTTGCGCGGGGCTGGTGGACGTTATAGTTTCAGATGAAACCATTTGCAAGCCGCAGCGCCGCATGTCCACGCCCGCCCGCCGCCTCCCGTCCGCTCCCTCCGCCAGGCGCGCCAGCCCCGGCACGTCCGCGCCCGCCGACGCGCTCGAACTGGAACGTTTCCTGCCGTACCGGCTCAGCGTGCTGTCGAACCGGCTCAGCGACGCGATCGCCCGCGAGTACTCGCAGCGCTTCGCGCTCGGCGTCACCGAGTGGCGGGTGATGGCGGTACTGGGGCGCTGGCCCGGCCTCACCGCGAGCCAGGTCGCGCAGCGCACCGCGATGGACAAGGTCGCGGTGAGCCGCGCCGTCGCGCGCCTGCTCGAAGCCGGCCGCCTGTCGCGCGTCGCCGACGCCGGCGATCGCCGGCGCGCCCTCCTGCGTCTTTCGCCCGCGGGCCAGGCCATCCACGACCAGGTCGTGCCGCAGGCGCGCGCGTTCGAGCACCGCGTGTTCGACGGCGTCTCGCAGGCGGAACGCGAATCGCTGTTCCGCCTGCTCGACCGCCTCGACGAACTCGAACTGCGCGCGGAAACCGTGTCTTGACGACGGCACGAAAGGAAACGGCGGCCGAAGCCGCCGTTCCGTCCAACCGATCGCGTGCCGGTCCTACTTCACGCCGTGCATCAACCGCTGGATCAGCGGCGCGACCAGGAACAGCGCGATGCCGCCGATGAGCAGGATCCAGAAGCCCTGCGTGTAGCCCGCGTGCGCGGAGGCGACGGTCATGCCGGTCTCGCCGCTGACGTGGCTGGCGAAGATGCCCGACAGGTTGTTGCCGATGCCCGTCGACAGGAACCAGCCGCCCATCGCGAAGCCGACCAGCTTGGTCGGCGCCAGCTTGGTGGTCATCGACAGGCCGATCGGCGACAGGCACAGCTCGCCCACCGACTGGATCACGTACACCATGAACAGCGTCCAGAACGGGATCAGGCCGGCGCTGTCCACCAGGCTCGACAGCGAGAACATCAGCAGCAGGAACGCCAGGCCGTTGAAGATGAGGCCCAGGCCGAACTTGCGCGGGATCGACGGATTCGCCTTGCCCATGCGCAGCCACAGCCACGCCAGCACCGGCGCGAGGGTGATGATCGCCAGCGAGTTCACCGACTGGAACCAGCCGACCGGGAAGATCCAGCCGCCGAAGTCGCGGTTCACGATCTTGTCGGCCAGGAAGTTGAACGAGCTGCCGGCCTGCTCGAAGAAGCACCAGAACAGCACGTTGAACACGAAGATGATCAGCATCGCGATCGCCCGGTCGCGCGCCACCGGCCCGTCGCGGAAGCCCTCGACCAGGATCATCACGCACAGCACGACGAACATCGCCGAGAGCACCCACTGCAGCATCGCCGCGTCGATCGAGAGCAGGAAGTAGTAGACCGGGATCGACGCCAGCACCGCGAGCAGCACCCAGAGCACGCGCGACTTGCTTTCCGCGCCCTCGAGCGGCCGGCCGATCGGGCCCAGCTGGCGGCGGCCGAACCAGAACCACACCAGGCTCAGCAGCATGCCGATGCCGGCGGCGAAGAAGACGACCTTGTAGGTCGGCATCGCGTCGGTGCCGAACACCTTGGCCGCCAGCCAGCCGGTCAGGATCGGCGCGATGAACGCACCGGAGTTGATGCCCATGTAGAACAGGGTGAAGCCCGAGTCGCGGCGGTCGTCGGTCGGCGCGTAGAGCTTGCCGACCATCGTCGAGATGTTCGGCTTGAACAGGCCGTTGCCGGCGATCACGGTTGCCAGGCCGACGTGGAACACGGTCTGGTCGGGATACATGATCATGAACAGGCCGGCCGACATCACCACCGCGCCGAGCAGGATCGATCGCTGGTAGCCGATCACGCGGTCGGCGATGTAGCCGCCGACGATCGCCGCGGCGTACACGAGCGCGAGGTAGGCGCCGTAGACGCGGCTGGCCGGCGCTTCGCCCTCGCCCGAACCCGCGTAGAACGCCTGCACGATGTACAGCGTCAGCGCCCAGCGCATGCCGTAGAACGCGAAGCGCTCCCAGAACTCCGTCATGAACAGCATCCACAGCGGGCGCGGGTGCCCGAACTTCTGCGGGAAATCCGGGATGCCGTCGGCGCTGGCCGGCCGGTCCATCGGCGGGCCCATCGGCTCCGCGGTGTTGGGCGCGTTCGTATTCATCTATCCCCCGAGGACGCGCAACAGGCGCGAATCGGCCGAGGATCGCCCAGCAGGCGCGGAAACGTCAACGCGCAGACAGGATGTTGCGATGCAACAACACGCTCAGTCGCCGTAGGTCGGCGCCTTGCCGCCACCCGGGCCGATCGTCGTGCGCACCTCGAACAGTTCCGGGAAGAACGTAAGGTCCAGCGCCTGCTTCAGGAAACCGACGCCGCTCGATCCGCCAGTGCCGCGGCGGAAGCCGATGATCCGCATCACCGTGCGCATGTGGCGGAAACGCCACAGCTGGAATTGCGTCTCGAGGTCCACCAGGTCCTCGCACAGGTGGTAGGCCTCCCAGAAGTGCTCGGTGTCCTCGTAGATGCGCTCGAACACCGGCAGCAGCGCGGGATCGGAGACGTGCGGCTGCGACCAGTCGCGCTCGACGTGCGCCGCGGGCACGGCATGGCCGTGGCGCGCGAGGTAGCGCAGGGCCTCGTCGTAGAGGCTCGGCGCCTCGAGCGCCGCGCGCAGCGAGGCCTGGCCCGGCGCGTCGTGCGCGAACACCTTCAGCATCGCGGCGTTCTTGTTGCCGAGCAGGAATTCGACCGTGCGGTACTGCAGCGACTGGAATCCGGACGACGGGCCCAGCACCTCGCGGAACTCCAGGTATTCGGCCGGCGTCAGCGTCTCCAGCACCGACCACATTCCGGTCAGCTGGCCGATCACCTGCTTGCAGCGCGCGAAGATCTTCTGGCAGGGGCCGAGCTCGTCGCGCTGCAGGTGCGCGATCGCCGCCGACAGCTCGTGGATCAGCAGCTTCAGCCACAGCTCCGAGACCTGGTGCTGGACGATGAACAGCAGCTCGTCGTGGTGCGGCGGCTGCGACAGCGGCTCCTGCGCCGAGAGCAGCCGGTCCAGGCGCAGGTAGCCGCCGTAGGTCATGCGGCCGGACAGGTCCGTATGGATGCCGGCCTCGAGCGGCCGTTCGTTGCGATCGATGCTCATCGGCGCAGTTTCGCACGGGCCGGCCAGCGCCGGACCTGGCCCCGGTCAAGGCCGGCGCCCCGCCGGGCGGTTGCCGGCGACCGGCCCGGGGCGGCCGTCGCGGCCGATTCGCTACAATTCGCGTTTCAGCCGCAATCGGGCCCGCCGCATGACCGTCGCCGCGAAATTCGAGATCGAATACCTCCAGTACCTTGACCCCGAGGGCAAGCCGGTCGCCGAACTGCCCAAGGCCTTCAAGGATCCCAAGGTCCTGGTGCCGCTGTTCAAGCAGATGCTGTTCGTGCGCACCTTCGACGACAAGGCGATCCGCCTGCAGCGCACCGGCAAGCTCGGCACCTACGCCGCCTGCCTCGGCCACGAGGCCACCCACGTCGGCATCGGCGCGTCGATGAAGCCCGAGGACGTGTTCGCGCCGAGCTACCGCGAGTACGGCGCGCAGTTCATGCGCGGGGTGAAGCCGCGCGACGTGCTGATGTACTGGGGCGGCGACGAGCGCGGCAACGATTTCGAAGTGCCGCGCAACGACTATCCGTGGTGCGTGCCGATCTCCACCCAGTGCCTGATGGCGGCGGGCGCCGCGCTCTCGTTCAAGCTGCGCAAGCAGGACCGCGTCGCGGTCGCCTGCTGCGGCGACGGCGGCTCGTCGAAGACCGACTTCTACGCCGCGCTGAATTCCGCCGGCGCCTACCAGCTGCCGCTGGTGCTGTGCGTGATCAACAACGGCTGGGCGATCTCGGTCCCGCGCAAGTCGCAGACCGGCGCGCAGACGCTCGCGCAGAAGGGCCTGGCCGGCGGCCTGCACTGCCTGCAGGTGGACGGCAACGACCTGATCGCCGTGCTGGAAGCGATGCGCCGCGCCCACGAGCGCGCGCGCAAGGGCGAAGGCGGCAGCGTGATCGAGTTCATGACCTATCGCCTGCACGACCACACCACCGCCGACGACGCGCGCCGTTACCGCGGCGAGGACGAGGTCAAGGCCGCCTGGACGCGCGAGCCCTTCATCCGCCTGCGCAACTACCTGGTCAAGGCCAAGGTGTGGGACGAGGCGCAGGAGAAAGCCTGGCTCGAGGAGTGCGCGAAGAAAGTGGACGTCGAGATCAACGCCTACCTTGAGACGCCGGTGCAGCCGGTGGAAGCCATGTTCGATTACCTGTACGGCGACCCGCCCGCCGACCTGCTGGCGCAGCGCGAGTTCGCCATCGCGCTCGACAAGGGCAGCCTGGAGAAGCGCAATGGCTGAGTCCACGAACACGCCCGCGGCCGCCCCCGCCGCGATCACGCTGATCGAAGCGATCACCCAGGCGCTGGCCTACGAGATGAAGCACGACGGCGCCGTCGTCGTGCTCGGCGAGGACGTCGGCGTCAACGGCGGCGTGTTCCGCGCCACCGCCGGCCTGCAGCAGTCGTTCGGCGACCAGCGGGTGCTCGACACGCCGCTGGACGAGACCACGATCGCCGGCCTCACCGTCGGCATGGCCTCGCAGGGCATGAAGCCGGTCGCCGAAGCGCAGTTCGACGGCTTCATGTACCCGATGGTGGACTTCATCGTCTGCCACGCCGCGCGCATGCGCTATCGCACCCGCGGCCGCCTGACCTGCCCGATGGTGCTGCGCGTGCCGTGGGGCGGCGGCATCCGCGCGCCCGAGCACCACAGCGAAGCGAACGAGTCGATCTTCACCAACGTGCCCGGCCTGCGCGTGGTCATGCCGTCGTCGCCGGCGCGCGCCTACGGCCTGCTGCTCGCCGCGATCCGCGACCCGGACCCGGTGATCTTCATGGAGCCCAAGCGCATCTACCGCCAGTACAAGGAAGTGGTGCCGGACGACGGCGAGGCGCTGCCGCTCGACGTGTGCTACGTGCTGCGCGACGGCACCGACGTGACCCTGGTGACCTGGGGCGCGCAGGTGAAGGAGACGCTGGAAGCCGCCGACGCACTCGCGAAGGAAGGCATCAGCGCCGAGGTCATCGACGTCGCCACGCTCAAGCCGCTCGACTTCGCGACCATCGCCGAGTCGGTGTCGCGCACCAACCGCTGCGTGATCGTGCACGAGGCGGCGAAGACCGCGGGCTTCGGCGCGGAAGTCGCCGCGCGCCTGGCCGAGGAATGCATGTTCGACCTGGTCGCCCCGGTCGAGCGCGTCACCGGCTACGACACCCACATCCCGCTGTTCCGCCTGGAGATGAAGTACCTCCCGAGCGTGGACCGCATCGTCACCGCGGCGAAGCGCGCGGTCGCCCATTCGTAAGGAACGACGGCAATGAGCAAGAAATTCCTGCTTCCCGACCTCGGCGAAGGCCTGCCGGACGCGACCATCGTCGAGTGGTACGTCAAGGAAGGCGACGTCATCCGCCTCGACGAGAACCTGGTGTCCATGGAAACGGCCAAGGCCGTGGTCGACGTGCCCTCGCCGGTCAGCGGCAAGGTGCTGAAGCTCGCCGGCGGCCCGGGCGACATCGTCGTCACCGGCACGATGCTGGCCGAGTTCGAGATCGATCCGTCGCTCCCGCAGCGCGCCGAGGGCCAGGACACCGGCCACCACCACGGCGCCGCCGCGCACGATGCCGGCTCGCACAGCGTGGGCACGCAGGATTCCGCGCCCGACAACCGCGTGGTCGCGTCCGACGAAGGCGGCGCGATTCCCGCCAACGGCGCGCCGGCCCCGAAGGGCCACGTCGACGGCGCGGCCGCCGCGGCCAATCCTGGCGCGGGCCGCGACGACGCGGGCACCGTGGTCGGCGCGATGCAGTCTTCCGACGCGGTGCGCAGCGAATCCGCGGTCGCGGTCGGCGGCGTCAAGGCGATGCCGGCGGTGCGCGCGATGGCGCGCAAGCTCGGCGTCGACATCGCCCGCGTGCGCGCCAGCGGCGCGGACGGCACGGTGTCCATGGCCGACGTGAAGCAGGCCGCGGCCGACGGTTCGGCGAAGGCCGGCGCCGCGCCGATGCGCGCAGGCCCCGTGGCCAGCGCGCCCGCCGCCGCCGCGGCCCCCGCCGCGGCGCAGCGCAGCACGCTGTCGCAGGCCGGCAAGCCGATGCGCACGCAGCCGCCGGGCGTCGCCGCCAGCGGCCAGCCCGAGCAGCTCAAGGGCGTGCGCCGCAACATGGCGCGCGTCATGGCCGAGGCCCATGCGCAGGTCGTGCCGACCACCCTGGTCGACGACGCCGACCTGCACGCCTGGCTCGGCAAGCAGGACATCACCGGCCGACTGGTCCGCGCGATCGTGGCCGCATGCAAGGCGGTGCCCGCGCTCAACGCCTGGTTCGACGGCGAGAAGCTGGTGCGCACGATGCATCCGCACGTCGACCTCGGCATCGCCGTGGACACCGAGGACGGCCTGTTCGTGCCAGCGCTGCGCAATGCCGACATGCTCGACGGCAACGGCGTGCGCGCGGCGATCAAGCGCCTGCGCACCCAGGTCGAGGATCGCTCGATCCCGGCCAGCGAGCTGTCGGGCTACACGATCTCGCTGTCGAACTTCGGCATGTTCGCCGGCCGCTACGCGACGCCGGTCGTGGTGCCGCCGTGCGTGGCGATCGTCGGCGCGGGCAAGCTGTCGCACGACGTCGTCGCGGTGATGGGCGGCATCGAGGTGCACCGCCGCATGCCGATCTCGCTGACCTTCGACCACCGCGCCGCCACTGGCGGCGAGGCCGCGCGCTTCCTCAAGGCGTTGCTCGACGACCTGGCACTCCCGCAGTAGAAAAAAGGGGGGACAGCCCCCCTTTCCTGCTAGCCGCGCCTGAGCCAGGCGCGGCGCACGAAGATCGCGACGACCAGCACCAGCAGGAAAACGCCGTAGCCGGCGGACGTCGCGAGGATCTGCGGCCACATCGCGCCGTACCGGCGGTCGGCGTAGCCGTGCGCCCAGTGCAGCGTGGCGACGAAGGCGGCGATCGCGACCAGCAGCGCCGCGACGTCGAACGCCCGCCGCCGCGCATGCCGCGGCCGGCGCGGATATACCCAGTACAGCACCGCCAGGATCAGGAACCACGGCGCGAACAGCAGCAGCGCCAGGTCGGGCATGCCGGAGAGGTTCATGCCTTCGCTTCTTCCGCGGCGCGCAACGCGTCGAGCGCTGCACGCACATCGGCGCCGTCGACGCCCTCGCCCATCGACAGGTCGGCATCGGCGCCCGCGAAGCCGTCGCGGCGCAACGCAGCGATGCGCGCGCCGGCGTCCTTCGGCGATTCGAAGCCGCGGCTGAGCAACAACACGCGCTCGCCATCGACGAGCTTGAAATGGAAGCGGCCGTCGGTTTCGCGATACTGCTTGAACACCGGCAGCGCGGCTTTCGATGCGCCCGCGGCCGCGCCCGCATCAGCGCCCTTCGCTGCCACAGCGGACGCCGCGCCCGCGCCGGCGCCGAGGTCGCGGAGGCCGACCGCGTCGCGCAACCGCTGCATCGTCGCGATCGCATGCGATTCGCGCAGTCGCGCCGCGCCATCGCGCAACAGCGCCTCGATGCGCCCCGGGTGCGCCATCAGCGCGTCGTAGCGCTCGCGCATCGGCGCGACCTCGGCGTCGATGCGCTCGAACAGCTTCTGCTTCGCGTCGCCCCAGCCGATGCCGTCGGCATACGCCTGGCGCATCGCCGCGGTCTCGTCGGCGCTGGCGAACGCGCGGTAGATCTCGAACAGCGCGGACCCCTGCGTCTCCTTCGGCTCGCCGGGCGCGCGCGAATCGGTGAGGATCGACAGGATGAGCTTGCGCAACTGCTCGCGCGGCGCGAACAGCGGGATCACGTTGTCGTAGCTCTTGCTCATCTTGCGGCCGTCGAGGCCGGGCAGCGTCGCCACCTGTTCCTCGATCGCGGCTTCCGGCAACACGAAATACGCGTCGCCGTACAGGTGGTTGAAACGCTGGGCGAAATCGCGCGCCATCTCGATGTGCTGCACCTGGTCGCGGCCCACCGGCACCTTGTGCGCGTTGAACAGCAGGATGTCGGCCGCCATCAGCACCGGATACATGTAGAGGCCCGCGGTGATCCCCGCGTCCTCGTCCTCGCCGGCCTCGCGGTTGCGGTCGTTCGCCGCCTTGTAGGCGTGCGCGCGGTTCAGCAGGCCCTTGCCGGCCACGCAGGCCAGCAACCAGGTCAGCTCGGTGGTTTCCGGGATGTCGGACTGGCGGTAGAAGCGCACCTTGTCCGGGTCCAGGCCGCAGGCCAGCCAGGCCGCCGCGATCTCCAGGGTCGAGCGCTGCACGCGCGCCGGATCCTGCACCTTGATCAGGGCGTGGTAGTCGGCGAGGAAGTAGAAGCTCTCGACGCCGGGCGCGCGGCTGGCGGCGAGCGCCGGGCGGATCGCACCGACGTAGTTGCCCAGGTGCGGGGTGCCGGACGTGGTGATGCCGGTGAGGACGCGGGTGGTGGCCATCGCGCCAGTTTACCGGAGCCGTTCGACCCCGCTGCGCCGCCTGGCGCGTTCCTGTAAGGCACCCCACTACGGAGCTTCGCCATGATCCGCCGCCTGTTGCTGGCCTTCGTCCTCCTCGGCGGCACCGCCGCCTGGCATCCCGCATCAGCGCTGGCGCTGGTGCGCCTCGCGGTCGTCGACCGCGACAGCGGCGCCGAGTCGCCGCAATACCCCGGGCGCGGCCAGCGCTGGATCGCCGGCGCGCCGGGCCACCGGTATGCGGTGCGGCTGGCCAACCTGACCGGCGAGCGGGTGCTGGTGGTGCTGTCGGTGGACGGCGTCAACGCGGTGAGCGGCGAGACGGCCGCGACCTCGCAGGGGGGCTACGTGCTCGATCCCTGGGAGACGGCCGACATCGCCGGCTGGCGCAAGTCGCTCGACGACGTCGCCGCCTTCGTGTTCACCGACCCGGGTGACAGCTATGCCGCGCGCACCGGGCGACCGCACGACATCGGCGTGATCGGTGTCGCGGTGTTCCGCGAGCGGCGCGCGCAGGCATGGCAGCGGCCTGCCTGGGAGGAACCGGTGCCCGCGCCGCCGCCTGTCGCGCCGCAGGCGCAGGCGCGTGCCGAATCCGGCAACGGATCACGCATGGCGGCCGCGCCGGCCACCGACGCGGCGATGCCGTCGCTGGGCACCGGGCATGGCGAACGCGAATGGGCGCCGGTCGGCTCGACGGATTTCGCCCGCGCGACGCGCGCGCCGGCCGAAGTGGTGGAGTTGCGCTACGACACCGCACGACGCCTGGCGGCGCTGGGCATCCTGCCGCGCCGGCGTCCGGTTCCCCTGCAACCGCGCGCGTTCCCCGGCGGTTTCGTTCCCGATCCGCCGGCCGGCTGAATCGCGGCGCGGCCGGCGGATCGTCAAGGCTGGCGACGCGTCAGGAAGACAGCGTGCGCTCGAAATCGCGGACCTCGTTCTCGGCGCGGTCGCGATCCCAGCCGTACTGTTCCTGCAGCTTGCCGGCCAGGTACTTGCTGTCGCCCTGCTGCACGTCGAAGACGTCGTCGGTCAGGTCGCCCCACTTCTGCTGCGCCTGGCCCTTCAGCTGCGTCCACTTGCCGGCGATGATGTCCTTGTTCATGCGTTCTCCTCTCTCGATGGGGGAATCCGGCCGTGTGTGCGCCGGAACGCCATCGTCGCGCAATGCTTGTTCGTCGCAGGTCAAGTTTCCGTTGCGTGCCGATTAGGACATGCCGCGGAACGCGCGCAAAAAAAAGGGCCGGGTGTCCCCGGCCCATGCATCCTTGCGGACGCGCTCCTTGCAACCGACGGGCGGTTCAGCAGTGCGCGTCCTTGCAGTCCTCGGCCTTTTGTTCGACCTTCTGGCCGGCCTTCTGCACATCCTTGCCGGCACCGGCCATCGTGTTGCAGGCGGTCAGCGTCGCCGTCGAAAAACACGCCAGGATCGCCAGGGCGAAAAGACGCTTCATGGAATTCTCCTTCATCGTTAGGGGATTGAACGCGGGGGCCATGAAAGCGCATCGGGCCGTGAAGCCGGCGTGGAGTCCACCCCTGCCCGGGCGCCTGGACCCGAAACCGTTCAGGAAGCCGCGGCAGGGCCGCGGAGGCGCCTCAGTCGCGCATCAGGGTGGACTTGCCGAACAGGCTTTCCACCAGTTCCACCGAAACGCGCGCGGTCTCGTTGCGGTTGTCGAGCAGCGGGTTGAGCTCGACGATGTCGAGCGAGCCCATGCGGCCGCTGTCGGCGATCATCTCCATCACCAACTGCGCCTCGCGATAGTTCGGGCCGCCGGGCACGGTGGTGCCGACGCCGGGCGCGATGGACGGATCGAGGAAGTCGACGTCGAAGCTGACGTGCAGGTGCGTGTTCGCGTCGACGCCGGCCAGCGCCTCTTCCATCGTGCGCTTCATCCCGACTTCGTCGATGTAGCGCATGTCGTACACGTCGAGCCCGTGCTGCTTGACCAGGCGCTTCTCGCCCTCGTCCACCGAGCGGATGCCGACCTGCCGCACTTCCGCCGGGCGCAACGCGGGCGCGCTGCCGCCGAGCCGGGTCAGCGCCTCGGGGCCGATGCCGCACAGGCAGGCCACCGGCATGCCGTGGATGTTGCCGGAGGGCGTGACTTCGTGCGTGTTGAAGTCGGCGTGCGCGTCGAGCCAGAGCACGCGCAGCTGCTTGCCGGTGTCGCGGCAATGGCGCGCGACGGCGGTGATCGAGCCGATGCCCAGGCAGTGGTCGCCGCCGAGCATGATCGGCAGGCGGCCTTCGCGCAGTTCGGCGCCGACGGCCTCCATCACCGCGCGATTCCACGCGACGACCTGGTCGAGGTGGCGATAGCCGTCCACCGGCGGCTGCCAGGGATTGCCCGGGCCCGCGAGGTTGCCGCGATCCACGACCTCGATGCCGCGCGCGACGAGTGCTTCGGCGAGGCCGGCGATGCGCAGCGCGTCGGGACCCATCAGCGCGCCACGATGGCCTGCGCCGATGTCGGTCGGCGCGCCGATCAGTGACACGGGCGGGTAACGTCGGCTCATCGTCGCTCCATGCGTGCTGGTGCCCGTCATGCTCGACCGGGCCGTGGTGCCGGCACCCGGATTCGAACTGGGGACCTACCGCTTACAAGGCGGTTGCTCTACCAACTGAGCTATGCCGGCGTGGCTGGCGGGATTCTAGCGCACCGCGCCTGGAAGCCCGACGCGCGCAAGGCCGCGGTCCTGCGTTGCGCGGCTTCCTGGCTGCCGTAGCGGCCGAGCGCGATCATGTTGGCGTCGGCGCCGTCGCGAACCACCAGGTAATCGCTGAAACCGGCTTCGCCGATGCGCGCGGCGGTGGCTTGCGCAGCCTCCGCCGTCGGCAGCGGAGGCAACCAGACGCGCCAGCCGGGGGCCGGACCGGTGCCGCCGTCGCACAGCGTCGCGGCTGCGGACGGCGTCTGCATCGGCGTGGGCGGCGCGGCTGCAGGCGCGGCAGCAGTGGCGTCGGCCGCCCGCGGCCGCCGCGCGGGTGCACGCGCGCCCGCGGGCGTGCCCGCCCGCGCCGCGTCCATGCCGGCGGATTCCGCCGCCACCGTTCGCGCGGCCAGCGACGATTCCGCGACCAGGTGCAGCCGCGCCGCGCCCGCCGGCGTTTCGACGGGCGCCTCGGCCGGTGGCGTGGCATGCAGCCACCACCACGCGGCGGTGCCCAGGTTGAGGACGACGAGCAGGACGATGGCGGCGCGCTGGAGCATGCGTGGATTCTATGCGGACGCGCGCGCCCGATGCGCGAGCCCTTCGAGGACGAGCGCCGGCGCGTGCATTGCGCCGGGCAGGCGCGACAGCAGCGCAGGCGCGCCGCCGCCATGCACCAGCAGCACGGGCAGGCGCCCCGTCCGCGCGGCCGCGGCCTCCAGGCTGCGCTGCACCAGCGCCAGCGCTGCGCCCTCGCAGCCCGAGGCGAGCGCGTCGTCGGTGTCGTCGGCGAAGTCGGCGTAGCGGCCGCCCGTTTCCGGCAGCACCGGCGCACGCGCGTGCAGCGCGGCCCGCATCAGCGCCGGCGACGGCGCGATGCGTCCGCCCAGGTGGCGCCCGCCATCGAGCAGGTCGATCGTCAGCGCGGTCCCGACCCCCACCACGAGCGACACCGCCGCGGGGTCGCGCGCATGCGCGCCGAGCAGGGCGAGGAAGCGGTCCACGCCGAGGCGCGAGGGTTGCGCGTACGCGATCGAAACGCCGCCGGATTCGGCCTCGGTGCGCGCGACCTGCACGCGGCTCCCACGCGCGGCGAGCGCGTCGCGCAAGGCATCGCGCAGGGCGGGCGCGGCGACGCTCGCCAGCCACGCCGCCTCGCAGCGCGCGGGCAGGCGGGTTTCCCAGCCGCGTTCGAACGCGGCGCCGTCGTGGGCAAGCGCCTGCACGGCGCCGATGCTGCCGTCGCCGTGCAGCGGCGCGAACTTCAGGCGACTGTTGCCGAGGTCGAACAGCCACGCGCCATGCGCTGCGTCGCCGTCGTTCGCATGCAGGTCGCCGCTCGCGCTCATGCCGGCCGCACGCTGACGTCGCCCGCATGCACCGCGAAGATGGCGCCATCGGAGTCGCGCACGCGCAACGAGCCGTCGGCGCCGAGCCCGCAGGCGACTCCATCGCGCACTGCGTCGGCGCCATGCACGCGCACCGCTCGCCCTGCCAGCGCATCCAGTCGCGCGTAACGCGGCAGGAATGCCGCGAGTCCTTCCGCATCGAACGCATCGAACGCCGGCAGCCAACGGTCGAGCAGCGCCGCGACCACCACGTTGCGCGACGGCGCGACGCCGCCCGCAAGCCCGGCGAGGTCCGCCCACGGCTGGTCGATGGCCGCGGCCTGTGCGGGCGGCATCGCCACGTTGAGCCCGAAGCCGACCACCGCCCGCGCGGGACCACCGCCCTCGCCGCCGCCTTCGACCAGCAACCCGCCCAGCTTGCGCAGGCCGCCGTCGGGGGCGGCGACGACCAGGTCGTTCGGCCACTTCAGCCGGACCTGGTCGAAACCCAGGGACTGCAGCGCTTCGGCCGCGGCCACGCCCGCCACGAGGCTCAGCCCCGCCAGGCGCCCCAGGCCGCCGCCGAAGCGGCGCGCCAGCGACAGGTAGATGTTGGCGGCCAGCGGCGAGGCCCAGGCCCGACCGCGCCGGCCGCGACCGCCGGTCTGCCGTTCGGCGAGCAGCACGCAGGCGCCGCTCGACGGGGTCTCGCGCGCCAGCAGGGCCGAGTTCGTCGAATCGATGGTCCAGGCCACGTCGAGCGCGGCGAGGCCGGGGTGCGACGCGGGGGCCATCGCCGACCGGATCGCGTCCGGATCCAGCAGCACCACGGAGTGCTCCAGCGCATAGCCCCGGCCGGGCCGCACCGCGATCCCGACGCCGGCGGCGCGCAAGCCCTCGATGTGCTTCCACACCGCGGCCCGGGTCTGGCCGGCCTCGCGCGCCAGCTCGGCCCCGCTCGCCGGGCCGGTCGCCAGGCGCGCGAGCAGGTCGCGTTCGTTCATGGGCTAGGGGCGCGTTCCGTCACCGCGGCAGTCTGCCGGAACGCCCGCCGGCTGTCTGCTGCAGGGCAGCATTGCAACCATCCGCCTTCACGCCGCATCGACTGGTATAGTGCGGGACCGCTTCCGGCCCCGTGCGTCCCTCCAGGATCGCCGCCATGAACGCATCGCGACACGTCCCTGCCCTGCTCGCCCTGTGCCTGCTGTCCTCGGCAGCCGCAGTCAGCGCGGGCAACCGCGAGCCGCGCATGCACGGCCCCGGCGGCGACGGCGGCGAATGCACCCAGGCCGACACCGGCACCACGCCCGACGCGGCGCCCGCCGCGACCACCACCACGGCCAAGCCGGGCGCCACGCCCGCGGTGAAGCCGCCGGCGGCGACGCACATCAAGCCCGCGATCACCGTGCGCGGCGGCAGCGACGACGGCAGCAGCGTGCACGCGCCCCGTTGGCACAGCTTCCTGCCGGGCATGTTCCGCTGAGCGCAAGGCGGCGTTGGCCCTGCTGACGCCATGGCTGCGGCGCCTGCGCCGCACTCCCGAACCGATCGATCCGGCGCTGTGGCGCGAAGCCCGCGCGGCATTGCCGTGGCTGCGCGACCTCGCGCCCGACGCCGACGCCGCGCTTTCCGCGCTCGCCGCCGGGTTCCTGCAGCGCAAGACGATCACGCCGCTGGCCGGCCTGGAACTGGCGGAGATCGACCGCGTGCGGCTCGCCGCGCTGTGCTGCCTGCCGCTGCTGG
Source organism: uncultured Gammaproteobacteria bacterium (assembly GCA_966212495.1). Lineage (GTDB taxonomy): Bacteria > Pseudomonadota > Gammaproteobacteria > Xanthomonadales > Xanthomonadaceae > Cognatiluteimonas. The sequence continues at coordinate 5,416 of CBIHRR010000006.1, read as the reverse complement.
GGTTCGGCGCCGAAGGCCTGCACGGCTGGTCGCAGCTGCTGGTGTACCCCGACGCGTTCCGCGTCGATCGCAGCCACGTCGACGCGGCCGGCGTGATGCATGAGGGGCAGGACGAACTGATCGGCGAAGCCTGGGACGCGGGCCCGCTGGTGCTGTCGTGGGCCGACGTGCAGGCCGACATCGCCGACCCATGGAGTGGCTTCTGCGTGGCCGTGCACGAGATGGCGCACAAGCTCGACGGCCTCGACGGCGCGCTCGACGGCACGCCGCCGCTGCCGCGCGCGTGGCAGCGCGAGTGGGCCGCCGATTTCCAGCGCGCCTACGACGCGTTCGCGCGCGACGTGGATCGCGGGCGGCGCGTGGCGATCGACGATTACGCGGCCGAGTCGCCGGAGGAATTCTTCGCGGTGTGCAGCGAGTACCACTTCAGCGCGCCGAAGCGCCTCGAGCGGGCGATGCCCGCCGTCGCCGGACACCTCGCTCGCCTCTACGCCTTCCGCCCGCAACCCTGAAGGCAGCCAACCGCTCCGGGGCTGGGCGGTGGAAGCGCGAGGGGACGCAATAGCGAAAAGCGCAACGTCGCTTGCGGATCGACGCGTCGGCATGGCGAGTACGTGGCTTCGATGCCGCTCCCGGCTCTTTCAGCCGAAGACGTGCGACGCGCTTGGGGTGGCGACGCGATTGCGCGTGTGTGGGCCGCGCGGGCCATGGATGGCCCGCGCCCGGGGAGTGAGTCGTGGATGACTCGTCGACCCGGCGGACCACACACGCGCATTCACGGCGCCCAGCCCCGAAGCGACGAACACAGCGTCAGAGGCCGGGCGGGAGGGTGACCTGGAAGCGGGTGCCGCCGAGTTCGGGCGACGGGCCGACGTCGAGCTCGCCGCGATAGCTGCGCACGATGTCCTGCACGATCGCCAGCCCGATCCCGTGCCCCTGCACGCGCTCGTCGCCGCGCACCCCGCGCTGCAGCACCGCCGCGACGCGGTCCGGCGGAATGCCGGGGCCGTCGTCGTCCACCGCGATGCGCAGGCCGGCGCGCCGGTTCGGCGCTTCCTCGCCGGTGCGCACGGTCAGCAGCACGCGCGAGCCGGCCCACTTGAACGCATTCTCGAGCAGGTTGCCGAGCAGTTCCTGCAGGTCTCCCGGCTCGCCGTGGAAGCGCGCGGCCGCGTCGATGTCGAATTCGCAGATGGTGCCCTTCGACGCGTAGATCTTCTCCAGGCCGCGCACGATCTGCTCGGCGTGCGGCTCGATCGCCACCGGCGCGGCGAACAGCTTGTGGCCGCCCGACGCGGCGCGCGTGAGCTGGTAGCCGACGAGGTCGTTCATGCGCCGCAGCTGGGTCTCGAGTTCCTCGCGCAACCCGGCTTCGCCGGCATCGCTGTCCAGGCGCGTGCGCAGCACGGCCAGCGGCGTCTTCAGGCTGTGGGCGAGGTCGGCGAGCGTGTTGCGCTGGCGTTCGAGGTTCTCGCGCTCGCTGTCGACGAGCGCGTTGATGCTTTCGGTCAGCGGCGCGAGTTCGCGCGGGTGGCGTCCGCTCATGCGCGTGAGCTGCCCGCGCTGCACGCGGGTCAGTTCGGCGATCACGCGGCGCAGCGGCAGCAGGCTCCAGCGCAGGACCAGCGCCTGCAGGAACAGCAGCAGGATCGCGGCGATGCCGAGGTAGCCCCACAGCGCGCGCCGGAACACGCTCACCTGCTTGGGCAGCGTGCCGGCGTCTTCCATGATGCTGATGGTGTACGGGAATTCGGCCGCTTCGCCGCGCGTCGCGTCGACCAGGCCGATGCTGTAGCGGTAGACCTCGCCGTGCAGGCCGTCGCTGCGGGTGATCGGCAGCGGGCCGTCGAAGCGCTCCTCGCGGCCCCCGAGCATCTCGCTGGCGGGCAGCATCGGGCCCTGCGCGGACAGCGACGACCAGCGCCCCTGCGGCAGCTGCACGACCGCGTAGAGGCCGCTGCCGGGCCGGTCGAAGCGGCCTTCGGGCGGCACGTCCGGCGGGATCAGGCTGCCGTCGCGCGCGAAGTCGGTGTGCCCGGCGTAGTACAGCGCGTACGACTTGAGCCGCTCGCGCTGGCCCTGGCTGGCGACGTCGAGGAAGGCGCGATCGAGCGCGTATCCGGTGAGCGCGAGGAAGGCGATCAAGCCGAGGCTGGCCGCCCACAGCTGCCGCGATTGCAGCGAGCGCGGCCGCCAGCGCAGCAGTGGTTCACGCGCCCCCGGCACGCGCGCGGGAACTCAGTCGCCGCTGCGCGGGATCGCGAAGCGGTAGCCGCGGCCGCGCACGGTTTCGATCGGCTTGAGGGTGCCGTCGGGATCGAGCTTCTTGCGCAGGCGTCCGATGAACACTTCCAGCACGTTCGAATCGCGGTCGAAGTCCTGCTGGTAGATGTGCTCGGTGAGGTCGGCCTTCGACACCAGCTCGCCGGCGTGCATCATCAGGTACTCGAGCACCTTGTACTCGTAGCTGGTGAGGTCGACGTTGGCGCCGTTGACGTTGACCGTCTGCGCGGCGAGGTCGAGCACGACCGGACCGCAGTCGAGCGTCGGCTTGCTCCAGCCTGCGGCGCGGCGCACCAGCGCGTTGATGCGCGCCAGCAGTTCCTCGATGTGGAAGGGCTTGACCAGGTAGTCGTCGGCGCCCTGCTTCAGGCCCTCGACCTTGTCCTGCCAGCTCGAGCGCGCGGTGAGGATGAGCACGGGGAACTGCTTGCCTTCCTCGCGCAGCGCCTTGACCAGTTCCATGCCGGACATCTTGGGCAGGCCGAGGTCGATGATGCCGAGATCGAACGGCACCTCGCGGCCCATGTACAGGCCTTCTTCTCCGTCCTGGGCAGCATCGACGGCGAATCCTTCGCGCTTCAGGCGCGCAGCGAGGGTCTCGCGCAGCGGGGCTTCGTCTTCGACGAGCAGGATACGCATCGATCGGAACTCCCTTTCGTGGGGCAGCGTTTCATTGGGCCAGTGCGGGTCCGATTGGACCCCAGCGATGCTGAATATTGCCTATTCAGTCGTCGTTGTCGCGTGTAGGCGCCGCGCCCTGCGACTGTTGGGAGCCCTGCTGCGGGTCGTCCATGTAGACGCGTACGCGGCCGCGCTCGTCCACGACCTTGATCCGGTTGAGGTTGCGGCCGTCGTAGGGCACGGGTTCGGCGCTGAGCACCTGTCCGCCGGTGCGCTGTTCGACGCGGCGGACGCTGTCGGACAGGCCGTCCTCGTTGCGGCGGGGCTGCGGCGGGGTCCAGTCCGGACGCTGCTGCGGCGGGCGGCGCGCCCCGCTGTCGTCCTGGCCCCCTTCGGCCGTCGGCGGTGGCCGCTCGGCGCGGCGATGCGACTGCTGTTGCGGCGAAGCCATGGCGACGCCGCCTGCGCCCACGAGGGCGGCGAGCAGGATCAGCGGCGCGGGACGGAGCAGCAACGGCATGGGGCGGACCTCATCCTCGGGACAGCGATTGTTGGAAGCGGGCGGTGAATCCGTCCTTAACTTTCCCGCCGGAGGCGCGGCGCCGTTCAGGCCCGGACCTCGGCCGGGCGCTAGAACACCTCGGCCACGCAGCAACGCAGGGAGCCACCGGCAGCCTCGATGGCGGCCAGCGGCACGGTGCGCAATCCGAACCCGGCCGACGCGAGCGCCTGCCGGCTCGCCGGAGCCAGCGCGGCGGCGGCAGCCTCGCTCATCCAGACGGTATCTTCCGGCAACGCGATGGCATTGCCGGCGAATGCGGCCTGTTCGTCGGACGAGAGGCGGATCGCGTGGGGCGCGTAGAGGCCGGCGATCGCGTCGACGACGGCAGGGTCGGCGAAGCCGGCGGGGCACAGCAGGGCAGCGCGTCCAGCCAGCACGGCAAGCAGCACGTTGGCGTGGTATTCCCCCGGCGCGAGGTCGAACACCAGGGTGGCGCGCAGGCCGAAGGCCTCGTGCATCAGCCGGGCCCCGGCCTCGTCGCAGCGCTCGGACAGGCCGCAGAAGCCCAGGCCGCGCGCCCGGTCCACGACCAGCGTGCCGGTCAGCTCGCAGGGATGCGCCTGCCCGGACAGGTCGATCTCCGCGTAATCGAGCACCCCGCCGAGGAAACCGCGGATGTCCGCGCGCGCGGCTTCGCGCTGCCGCACCGCGTGGCGCATGCGCCCGACGATGTAGCGTCCCGCGACCGTGGCGAACACGTTGTTGGGGAACACGGCGTCGGGCGTTGCCGGATCGCCGGGGAAGCACACGGTCGGCAGCACTTCCGACAGCGCGCGCTGCAGGCCGCGGTGCTCGGCGAGCGCGCGCGAGGCGTCGAAGGCCGCGGCATCGGCCATGTAACGGTTGTCGCGCGCCGATTGGGCCGCGAGCGCGAAGCCTTCGGGCGCGACCAGGAACGCGGCGCGCGCAACGGGCGGCCCGAAATCCGGCGCGAGCCCGCGCGCGAGTTCGAGGAAGGCGTTGCAGTCGCGGGTCAGCATGCGCGGCTCAGGCGGCGGGCGCGAGGAACGCGGTGGTGGCGATCGCGCGCTCGACCAGCGACCAGTCCGCGCCGGGCTTGTGCGCGCCTTCGCTCAGGACCTGGCGGAACGCGCGGCCGCCGCGCTCGCCGTTGAACAGGCCGAGGATGTGCCGCGTCACGTGCTTCAGCGGCACGCCGCGCGCGAGCCACGCTTCGACGTGCGGGCGGAACGCCTGCAGCAGTTCCGCGCGCGTGCGCAGCGGGCCGCCCCACCATGCGGCGTCGAGCCGGTGCAGCAGGTACGGATCGTGGTAAGCCGCGCGCCCGAGCATCGCGCCATCCGCATGCGCGAGATGCGCCGTGGCTTCCTCGATCGTCGCAATGCCGCCGTTGACGACGACCTGCAGCGCGGGCCGCTCCGCCTTCAGCCGGTAGGCCCAGTCGTAGCGCAGCGGCGGCACCTCGCGGTTCTCCTTCGGCGACAGGCCCTTGAGCCAGGCGTTGCGCGCATGCACCACGAACATGCGGCAGCCCGCCTCCGCCACCGTGTCGGTGAAGCCGAGGAAGCGATCCCAGTCGTGGTCGTCGTCGACGCCGAGCCGGCACTTCACCGTCACCGGCACCGGGCGCGGCAGCGTCGACACCGCTTCGCTCATCGCCGCCACGCCATCGGCCACGAGGCGCGGCTCGCGCATCAGGCATGCGCCGAAGCGTCCCGCCTGCACGCGATCGGACGGACAGCCGCAATTGAGGTTGATCTCGTCGAAGCCGTGCTCCGCGCCGATGCGCGCCGCCTGCGCCAGCAACTCCGGTTCGCTGCCACCGAGCTGCAAGGCCACGGGATGTTCGACCGGATCCATCGCCAGCAGGCGCGCGCGGTCGCCGCGGATCACCGCGTTCGCATGCACCATCTCGGTGTACAGCCGCGCATTCGGCGCGATGACGCGATGGAACACGCGGCAGAAGGTGTCCGTCCAGTCCATCATCGG
>CBIHRR010000005.1:0-31840 GCA_966212495.1 uncultured Gammaproteobacteria bacterium | reverse complement strand
CTCGAAGTTGAACTTGCGGCAGAAGCGCTTGCGCAGCGCCAGGCCCCAGGCGCGGTTGACCCGGCTGCCGTAGGGCGTGTGGATGACGAGCTGGGTACCGCCGGATTCGTCGAAGAAGCGCTCCAGCGCGATGGTCTCGCGGGTGGGCATCACGCCGAGGGCGGCCTGCTGGTTGGCGCAGTAGTCGGCGAGCTGGCGGGCGGCCTCCTCGGGCAGGCCGACTTCTTCCATCAGCCATGCGACCAGCGTTTCGGGGTCGCCGCCGACACGCTGCGCGATCTCCTCGCGCAGGCGCGACACGCCGACGGACATCTCGTCCGTGCGTCCCGGCGCCTCGCCCAGCCAGAAGGGGATCGTCGGCGGCTGGCCCTGCGCGTCCTCGACGCGCACCCGCCCGGCTTCCACGCGCAGGATGCGGTAGCTGGCGTTGCCGAGCTGGAAGATGTCGCCGGCCATCGACTCGATGGCGAAATCCTCGTTGACCGTGCCGATCATGATCGACTGCGGTTCCATCACCACGCTGTAGTCCCCGGTGTCGGGGATCGTGCCGCCGGACATCACCGCGGTCATGCGCCCGCCGGCGCGCCCGCGCAGCCGGCCGTGCACGGCGTCCCGGTGCAGGTAGCTGCCGCGGTTGCCGCGGCGCGTGGCGTAGCCGTCGGCGAGCATGCGCACGACCTGGTCCCAGGTGGCGCGCTCGAGGTCGCGGTATGGCCAGGCGCGGCGCATCCAGTCGTAGAGCGCATCCTCGGACCATTCGGTGGCCGACACTTCCGCCACCACCTGCTGGGCGAGCACGTCGAGCGGCGCGTGCGGCATCACCAGCGCGTCGAGTTCGCCGCGGCGCACGCAGTCGAGCAGCGCCGCGCATTCGACGAGATCCTCGCGCGAGGTGGGGAACAGCCGGCCCTTCGGCGTGCCGCCGACGAAATGCCCGGACCGGCCGACGCGCTGCAGGAATGCCGCGATCGAGCGCGGCGAACCCAGCTGGCAGACGAGGTCGACGTCGCCGATGTCGATGCCGAGTTCCAGCGATGCCGTCGCGACCAGCACCTTCAGCGAGCCCGCCTTGAGCCGCTGCTCCGCGTCCAGCCGCAGTTCCTTCGCCAGGCTGCCGTGGTGCGCGGCCACGTGTTCGTTGCCGAGCAGGTCGGCGAGGTGGCGCGCGGCGCGCTCGGCCATGCGCCGCGTGTTGACGAACACCAGCGTCGTCCGGTGCGCTTCGACGAGTTCGGCCAGGCGCTTGTAGACGAGTTCCCAGTGCTCGTTCGACATCACCGGCTGCAGCGGCACCGGCGGCAGTTCCAGCGCGAGGTCGCGCCGGCGCGAGTAGCCGATGTCGACGATCGTGCAGCCGGGGGTGCCGTCGGCCGCGACGTTCGCCGCGCCGACGAGGAAGCGCGCGACCTCGTCGATGGGCTTCTGCGTCGCCGACAGGCCGATGCGCGCGAGCGGCGCCCCGCACAGCGCTTCCAGCCGCTCGAGCGAGAGCGCCAGGTGGCTGCCGCGCTTGCTCGCGGCGACGGCGTGGATCTCGTCGACGATGACGGTGCGCGTGGGCGCGAGCATCGCGCGGCCGGATTCGGAACCCAGCAGCACGTACAGCGACTCCGGCGTGGTCACCAGGATGTGCGGCGGGTTCTTGCGCAGCGCGGCCCGCTCGGATTGCGGCGTGTCGCCGGTGCGCACCGCGGTGCGGATCTCCACGTCCGGCAACCCCAGGCGCGCGAGCTCCTCGCGGATGCCGGCCAGCGGGGCATCGAGGTTGAGGTGGATGTCGTTGGACAGCGCCTTCAGCGGGGAGACGTAGACCACCTGCGTCGCGTCGGGCAGGCCGCCCGCGGCCAGGCCGCGGCGCACCAGCGCATCGATCGCCGAGAGGAAGGCGGTGAGCGTCTTGCCCGACCCGGTGGGCGCGGCGACCAGCACGTGGCGCCCGTCGCGGATCGCCGGCCACGCCTGCTGCTGCGCCTCGGTGGGTCCGCCGGGAAACGCGCGCGCGAACCAGCCGGCGACCGCGGGGTGAAAACCGGCGGTCGGGTCGGCGTGACCCGCGGTCGGCGGGCCTGCGGCGGGCGAGGGCATGCCGCCATTATCCGGCGCGTGGCCGGCGCGCGGATGAATGCCTAGCTGGAGGGCGATCTGCGCGGCCATGCGGGCGAGACTGGCATTCACGCGTCGCAGCTCCTGCGACGGTCGGACGGTCGGACGATCGGACGCTCGGACGTGACGGTGCGTGCCGGGTCCGCGTCCGGGCGCTCCGGGACTTTCGTCATTCCCGCGGCGTCCGGGCGCGAGTTACCCTCGGGGGATTCCTCCGGAGGTCCCGACGATGATGCTGCGCCGCACCCTGCTCGCCACCGCCCTGCTCGCTGCCACCGGCCTGGCCACTGCCGCCGACGGCGCGCCTTCGCCGGGCACGATTCCCACCGGCCCGCTGCCGCGAGACGTCATGCCGAGCGAAGTCGGCCTCCACCTGACCATCGACCCGACGCAGGAACGCTTCTCCGGGCGCGTCGAAATCAGCGTCGACGTGGCCAAGCCCACCGACACGATCTGGATGCACGGCAAGGGGCTGCACATCACCAGGGCCGTGTACATGCCGCGGAATGGCCGCAACCAGGACCTGGCCGCCGCCGAAGTCGACGTGTCCGGCGTGCTGAAGCTGACGGCGCCGAAGACCATCGCGCCCGGCAAGGGCGTGATCGCGATCGACTACGACGCGCCGTTCGGCCAGTTGCAGGGCGCCTACAAGGTCAAGCCCGACGGCAACGACTACGTGATGACGCAGATGGAGCCTCTCGGCGCGCGCACCGCGTTCCCGGGCTTCGACGAGCCGAGCTTCAAGCAGCCGTGGCGCATGACCTTCACGGTGCCCGACGCCGATGTCGTCGTCGCCAACGCGCCGGAAGTGAAGACGACCGACCTGGATGGCCCGATGAAGGAAGTGCAGTTCGCGAAGACCGAGGCGCTGCCGAGCTACCTCGTCGCCTTCGCGGTCGGTCCGTGGGACGTCGTGCCCGGGCCGGACATCGCGCCGAACGGCGAACGCACCAGCCCGATCAGGCTGCGCGGCGTCGCGGCGAAGGGGCAGGGCGGCCGCATGAAGTATTCGCTGGCGCACACCCCGGAGATCGTGCGTGCGCTGGAGAGCTATTTCGGTATCCCGTATCCGTTCGCGAAGCTCGACAACATGGCCGCGCCCGACTTCTGGGCCGGCGCGATGGAGAACGCAGGCCTCATCGTCTACCGCGACAGCCTGATGTTCCCCGATGAAACCTCCGCCGTGAGCCGCCGCCAGGCGTTCTGGGGCGTCAGCGCGCACGAGCTCGCGCACCAGTGGTTCGGCGACCTCGTCACCACGCGCTGGTGGGACGACATCTGGCTCAACGAAGGCTTCGCGACCTGGATGGGCAACAAGATCCATGGCCAGCTGCAGCCCGAGGCGCATACCGACCGCGGCCTGCTCGAGGGCGCCATCGGCGCGATGGGCGCCGACAGCCTCGCCAGCACGCGCCGCGTGCACGAGCCGATCAAGGACTTCACCGACGTGCAGTCGGCGTTCGACGGCATCACCTACCAGAAGGGCGGCGCGACGCTGAACATGTTCGAGCAGTACATCGGCCCCGAGCAGTTCCGCACCGGCATCCGGAAGTACCTGAAGGCGCATGCGCGCGGCAACGCGACCAGTGCCGACCTGATCCATGCGGTGGCCGCCGAGAGCGATGCACCCGAAGCCGTGGCCAGCGCCTTCTTCAGCTTCATCGACCAGCCGGGCGTCCCCTTCGTGAAGGTGGACCTGGACTGCAGCGGCGCGAAGCCCGCGCTGGTGCTGTCGCAGCAGCGTTACCTGCCGATCGGCTCGACCGCCAGCGCGAACGAGACCTGGGGCATCCCGCTGGTCGTGCGCTATGCCGACGGCGGCGAAATCCGGACGCAGAAAATGCTGTTCACCGGCGCCGAAGGCCGCATGGCGCTCACGGACGCGGGCAGCTGCCCGGCGTGGGTTATGCCGAACGCGCACGGCAACGGCTATTACCGGTTCGCGCTGTCGCCCAAGCTGCAGGACGCGCTGTCCGGCGCCTTCGCGCAACTCGACGAGCGCGAGCAGCGCGTCTACGCCGATTCGGTCGGCGCGGCCTACGGCGCCGGCAACCTGACCGTGTCGCAGTTCCTGGCCGCGCTGCCCCAGTTCGCGTCGGCGCCGGTGCGGCAGACCGCCACTGCCGGCCTCGGCAATACCGAATGGATCGCCCAGCAACTGCTGCCTGACGACAAGGCGCGCGACGCCTTCCGCGCGCAGGTCGCCGACATCTACCGCCCGCGCCTGCAGCAGCTGGGCATGGCGCCGAAGCCCGGCGAGCCGGACGACGATGGCCTGCTGCGCGCGAGCCTGGTCGGCTTCTTCGCCGAGACGCTGAAGGACCCGGCGGTGCGCGCGCAGATGAACCAGGCGGGGCGCGCGGTGCTGGGCCTCGGCGGCGACGGGCAACTGCATCTTGATGCCGTGCCGCAGGACCTGCGCGACACCGCGCTCGCCGTGGCGGTGCAGGAAGGCGGCAAGGCTGCGTTCGACGCCGCGGAGAAGCAGTTCCGCGCGAGCCAGGATGCGGTGCTGCGCAGCCAGCTGCTCGGCGCCATGGGCGGCACGCAGGATGCGGCCCTGAACGAGCGCGTGCGCGCGCTGGTGTTCGAGCCGGGCCTGCTCCGCCGCAACGAGATCTTCCCAGCCGTCGGCGGCCAGGCCGGCGATGCCGCGACGCGCCCCGCGCTGCGCGACTGGACCGATGCGCACTTCGCGGAGATCGTCGCCAAGCTCGCCCCGGCCGGTGCCGCCGTGGTCAACCTCTATTCGGCGGGCATGTGCAGCGATGCCGACGCCGCCGCGCTGCAGGACAAGTTCGCGGCGCGCGTGGCGGACATCGAGGGCGGCCCGCGCCAGCTGAAGCAGACCGTCGAGGCGATCCGCATGTGCGCCGCGCAGGTCGAGGCGCGCAAGGGCCAGCCGGTGGCGTTCCCGAAGCGCTAGCGCTCCGGGTCGGCGATGAAGCCGAGGATCGCCGGCAGCACTGCCGGCGACCTGCGCGGGTCGTACAGCCCGGCGAGCGGCGCGGAATGGCCGCCGCCGGGGATCGGCACGACCCGCGCCGTGCCGCCCGCCGCGCGCAGCAAACCCGCCAGTTCCGGGCTGTCGCGGAATTCCACCACGCGGTCGCGTTCGCCGTGGACCAGCAGGAACGGCGGCTCGTCGCCGTCGACGAAATTCACCGCCTGCGCGTTCGGCCATTGCGATGGCGGGCCGAAGATCGGCGCGTATTCCCCGATCACGAAATCATAGGGACCAGACAGCCCGATGACGCCGGCCAGTGTGCTGGCGTCGATACCGCGTGCGCGCAGGTAGTGCGCGTCCGTGCCGAGCAGCGCTGCGATCTGCGCGCCGGCCGAATGGCCCATCAGGAAGATCCGGCCCGGATCGCCGCCGTAATCGGCCGCATGCGCGCGCGTCCAGGCGACCGCATCGGCCGCATCGTCCATGAACGCCGGGAAGCCCGCGCGCGGCCAGGTGCGGTAATCCGCGACGATCGCAAGCACGCCGTTGTCCGCGAGCCTGCGGCCGACGAAGCGGTATTGCGCGCGTTCGCCGCGCTTCCATGCGCCGCCGTAGAAGAACACGGCCACCGGCGCCGCCTGCGTCCCGGCGCCGCGCGCCCGGTACACGTCGAGCGACAGTCCGCGATCGGGCGCGTACGCCACGCTGGCGTCGGGTGGCGCCGCGCCGCGGTTGACGAAGGCGAACAGCGCGCGTTCGCAACCGGTGGCGAGCAGCGTGGACGCGGCGATGAGGGGCGCGAGCAGCAGGCGTTGCAGGGTCGTCATCGAGGGAGCATGCCTTGGGCGGGTGAGGGTGGCGTGGTCGGCCGGACCGACTACGATGCGGGCTACCCCTGGAGTACGAGCCGATGGCGAGGATGGATGCAATGCTGCGCGGGGCCCGCGCGCGACTGGCCGCGCGGGGCGGCGAGCCGGGCGACGCCGACCTGCTGATGGCGCATGCGCTGGGGCAGGCGCGGGCGTGGCTGTACGCGCATGGCGACGAAGCGCCCTCCACCGAGGCGGCGCTCCGCTTCGAGGAATTGCTATCGCGGCGCGAAGCCGGTGAGCCGGTCGCCTATCTCCTGGGTCGCCGCGGGTTCTGGACCTTCGAGTTGCGCGTGAACGCGGACACGCTGGTGCCCAGGCCCGAGACGGAACGGCTGGTCGAGCTCGCGCTGGAACGCCTGCCGGACGATGGCGCCCCGCGGATCGCCGACCTGGGCACCGGCAGCGGCGCGATCGCGCTGGCGCTGGCGCTGGAGCGGCCGCGCGCGGAAGTGGTCGCGACCGACGCGAGCGAAGCGGCGCTCGACGTCGCGCGCGACAACGCGCGTTCGCTCGGCGCGGGCAACGTCGCCTTCCGCCAGGGCGACTGGTTCGCGCCGCTGGCGGGCGAACGGTTCGACCTGGTCGCCTCCAATCCGCCCTATATCGCACTGGGCGATCCGCACCTGGACGAGGGCGACCTGCGCTTCGAGCCCGATGCCGCGCTGGCGTCCGGCGAGGACGGCCTGGACGCGATCCGCGCGATCGCGCAAGGCGCGCCGCGGCACCTGCTGCCGCGCGCATGGCTGCTCGTCGAACACGGCTGGGAGCAGGGGCCGGCGGTGCGCGCGCTGTTCGAGGCCGCGGGCCTGTCGGAAGTCGCCACGCACGCCGACCTGGAGCAGCGCGACCGCGTCACGCTGGGCCGCTACAATCCCTGATCGTCGACGACAGGCCGGAGGCTTCGATGCGCACGCTCTATCCCGAGATCGAACCGTACGAGACCGGCGTGCTCGACGTCGATGCACGCCATCGCCTGTATTACGAGCAGTGCGGCAACCCGCGCGGCAAGCCGGTGGTGCTGCTGCACGGCGGCCCCGGCGCCGGCTGCAGCCCGAAGATGCGGCGATTCCACGACCCGGCGAAGTACCGCATCATCCTGTTCGACCAGCGCGGCAGTGGCCGTTCGACGCCGCATGCGGACCTGCAGGACAACACCACCTGGGACCTGGTCGCCGACATCGAGGCGCTGCGCGCGAAGCTCGCCGTCGAGCGCTGGCAGGTCTTCGGCGGCAGCTGGGGCTCGACGCTCGCGCTGGCCTACGCCGAAAGCCATCCGGAGCGCGTCACCGAGCTGGTGTTGCGCGGCATCTTCATGCTGCGCCGCTGGGAGCTGGAATGGTTCTACCAGCAAGGCGCGTCGCGCCTGTTCCCGGAAGCCTGGGAGCACTATCTCGCCGCGATCCCGGAAGTCGAGCGCGCCGACCTGATTTCCGCGTTCCATCGCAGGCTGACCTCGGACGACGAAGCGACGCGCCTGGCCGCGGCGCGCGCGTGGAGCGTGTGGGAAGGCGCCACCAGCTTCCTGCACGTGGACCAGGACTTCGTGGCCGGCCACGAGGACGCGCGCTTCGCGCTCGCGTTCGCGCGCATCGAGAACCACTATTTCGTCAACGGCGGCTTCTTCGAGGTCGAGGACCAGCTGCTGCGCGACGCGCACCGTATCGCCGGCATCCCCGGCGTGATCGTGCACGGCCGCTACGACGTGGTCTGCCCGGTCCAGAACGCGTGGGAACTGCACAAGGCCTGGCCGAAGTCGGAGCTCGTGGTCAATCCGGGCTCCGGCCATTCGGCGTTCGAGCCCGAGCACGTGCACGCGCTGGTCGAGGCGACCGACCGCTACGCCACCGCCTGACCGCGCCACCGGGCGAACCGCCGTGCAGCGCGCGCGTGCAGCGTTCCGAGAAGCCGTCGTGGCCATGGGTGCCGCGCTGGCGACGCTCGGCTGCACGCTGGCGCTGGCGCCCGCGCCCGGACCCGCGGTGCTGGCGGTGGTGCTGAGCCTCTCGCTGTCGCGCAGCCGGCTCGCCGACGACCGTCGCCATCGCCTCGAATCCGTGCTGGTGCTGCCGCTGGTGGGCCTGGCCGCGGTCGGCCTCGGCCAGTTGCTGCGCGAAGCGCCATTCCTCGGGGCGACGCTGTTCGTGGCCGGCATGGCATTGCCGATCTGGCTGCGGAGGTTCGGCGGCGACGCGCGGCGCCTCGGCGCGCTGCTCGCGTTGCCCTTCGTCGCGCTGCTGGTGGTGCCGCACGGCGCGGCGGTGCGCGTGGGACCGATCCCGGCGCTGCTGTTCCCGGTGGTGATCGCGTTGCTGGCGACGGCATGGGCGGCGATCGCGCATGCAATGGCGGTGCGCGCCGGCTGGCTGCCCGCCGCGACCCTGGCCGCGGCGCCGCCCGAGCGCGCAACGGCTGCAAGCGCGACTGAGCCGACCCGGGTGCCCGGCCCGGCGACTCGAACGCCTGGCCTGAAACCCGACGCCAGTACCCGCATGGCCCTGCAGATGGCCGCCGCGCTGGCGCTTTCGTTCATCGTCGGCCACCTCTTCTTCGCAGGCCATTGGGCGTGGCTGGTGCTGACGGCCTACATCGTCGGCAGCGGCAACCGCGGGCGCCTGGATGTCGCGTGGAAGAGCCTGCTGCGCATCGCCGGCGCGGGCGCGGGCACGGCCGTCGCCTTGCTGCTGGATTTCCACGCCGGGGCCCATGGGACGTTCGTGGCGGGCCTCGTCCTCGGCGCGGTGTTCCTCGGCGTGTGGCTGCGGCCGCTGGGCTACGGCTGGTGGGCGCTGTTCGTGACCATCGCGCTGGCGCTGCTGCAGGGCTTCTCCGACGCACCCGCATCGCAGCTGCTGGCGCAGCGCATGCTCGAGATCCTGGTCGGCGCGGCGATCGCGGTCGCCTGCGCATGGTGGCTGCTCCCGGTGCGCTCGACAGGCGTGCTGCGCAGGCGCATCGCCGATGCGCTCGCGGCGCTGGCGGCCGCGCTCGATCCCGCGAACCCGGAGCGCACGCCGGCGCAGTTCATCGCTGCGCTCGACGACGTTGCACGCATCGCGCCGTCGTTCCGCGCGCTTCGCGCCGCGACCGGCCGCTGGCGCCAGCCGCAACCGGCCGACTGGATCGATGCGCTGCTCGATTGCCGCGGCGGCGCCGTCGCGCTGGTCGAAGCCGGCGCGACGCCGCCGGAAGCGCGACGTGCCGTCGGCGCGGCCCGCAAGGCGCTGCTCGAACCGGACACCCTGCCTGCCGCGCTGCACGCGTTGCGCGAGGTCCTGGCCGATCGCGGCGCGCCCGGTCCCGCGATGCTCAGGCCAGCGGCTATCCGTCCGGATGCCGCTCCAGCATCCACAGCCCCGCCCACCGCTTGAGGTCGAGTTCGTAGCCTTCGGCCGGCCTGGCGACCAGCCAGGCAGGCGTCTCGGCGCGCGGCACCTCGTGGACCACGATGTCCTCGGTCTCGTCGCCGCCGCCCGGGCCGACGCGCACCAGGCCGGTGGCGCGCACGAACGCGATGCGTTCGTTGCTCATGCCCGACGAGGTCGGCCCGACCATCAGGACTTCGACCGTCGACGGCTCCCAGCCGGTCTCCTCGACCAGTTCGCGTCGCGCCGCGTCCTCCAGCGTGTCCTCGCCGGACTGGTCGCCGACGAGGCCGGCGGGCATCTCGATCGTCCGCGCGCCGAGCGGGATCCGGTACTGCTCGACGAACAGCACCCGGTCCTCCGGGGTCTGGGCGATGATGATGACCGCCATGCCCTTGCCATGGGTGCGCTCGGCGTACTCCCAGCGCCCGCGGTGGCGCAGGCGCAGCCACTGGCCTTCGTAGAGGGTTTCGGCGGGGGCGTCGGCGTCGGGATCGGTCATGGATCGATCCTATCGCGCTCGCGGCGCGCTGTGTCAGGCAGGCACGACGGGGGCCGCCATCGGCAGGCCCGCCGCGTCGTGCAGGCGGCGCCGGGTCATCGGCCCGAACCGCAGCGATTCGCACAACGCCAGCAGCAGCGCGCCATCGGGCGCGCCGCGCGCGAAATCGGCGTCGTGCGAAAGCGGCGCGTCGCAGGCGATGGTGGTCAGCCGCCGGTACATCAGCGCCTGCTCGCGGTGCGCGCGGAGCTTCGCCGCGATCGATGCGGCGCCGCGCACGCGCAGGTAGGGCACTTCCTCGATGCGCGCCAGCAGCGCGTCCAGGCTCTCGAAGTGCGCGAGCAGGACCGCGGCGGTGGTCTTGCCGATGCCGGGAATGCCCGGGATGTTGTCGACCGCGTCGCCGCACAGCGCGAGGTAGTCGGCGACCTGGTGCGCGTGGACGCCGTGCCGTGCCTTGACGCCTTCGCTGCGCCAGCGCGTGTTGCGCGCGTAGTCCCACTGTTCGTCGAATTCGCCCAGCAGCTGCGAGAGGTCCTTGTCGGCCGACACGATGACGCCGCGCTGCCCCTGCGCCCGGCCGTGCATGAGCGCGCTGCCGATCAGGTCGTCGGCTTCGTACTCGCCGTGCGCCAGGACGACGAGGCCGAGCGCGATGCACAGCGACTTGCAGTGCGCGAACTGCCGCTTCAGTTCTTCCGGCGCCGGCTCGCGGTTCGCCTTGTACGCAGGATAGAGCGCGTTGCGGAAGCACGAATCCAGCGCCTCGTCGAACGCCACCGCGATGTGCTGCGGGCGCGCGCGCTCGAGCAGTTCCAGGACGAAGCGCGCGAACCCGTGCACCGCGTTCGTCGGCCAGCCTTCGGCGTCGTGGAATTCGTCGGGCATCGAATGCCAGGCGCGGAACACGTACATGCTCGCGTCGACCAGGTACAGCGCCGGCCGCGGCGCGGCGGCGTCGCTCACGAGGGACGCCAGTCGGTGAGCAGCGCGAGCGGGTCGGGGCGGTCGCGCTCGGGCGCGTCGATCCTCGGCGTGCCGACGTGGATGAAGCCGGCGATGCGCTCGTCGGCACCGAGCCCGAGCAGGCGCAGGATCGCCTCGTCGTACGCGGGCCAGCCGGTCAGCCACTGCGCGCCGAAGCCTTCGGCCTGCGCCGCCAGCAGCAGCGCGAAGCACACGCAGCATGCCGAGGCGTAGCGTTCGGCCTCCGGGATCTTGTCGTCGGGTCCGAGCCGGGCGACGACGGCGATCGCGAGCGGAGCATGGAAACGGCTGCGGTCCTTCTCGAGCGCGGCCGCGCCGGCGTCCGGATCGCGCTCGAGCGCGCGCGCGACCAGGGCTTCCCCGAGCGCGTCGCGCGCGGGCCCGGCGATGCGCAGGAAGCGCCAGGGGACGCGCTTGCCGTGGTCGGGGACGCGCACCGCGGCGGCCAACATCCGCTCCAGTACGGCGTCGTCCGGCGCGGGGGCTTCGAGCTGCCTGGCGGGCACCGAGCGGCGTCCGTTCAGGAACATGAGCCCGGGCGTCACGCAGGCGACGTCGCGGTCTGGGATGGACATCACATATCCTTTCACTGGCGGTGGACTGGCCTTGCATGACCATTATGCTCGGCAGTCGTCTGCTTGTGCCGTGGCATGGAGCCCGGCAGGGAGTCGTGGTGTCGATCCAGCATCCGGAAATGGGCGTTCCCGCGGGAAGGGATCCCGAGCGCCTGCTCGAGGAGCTCAAGCGCATTGCCGTCGAGCAACTCGGGGCCGTGCCGGCGGGCCTCTATCGCCCGATCGAGGAACAACTCCACGACAGCCTGCGCGTCGGCCAGGAGGGCACGCAGCGCAAGGACCTCATGACCGTGCTCGCGCTGCGCCAGCGCGGTTCCGGTTACGTGATGAAGTTCCGCGAGCTGATCGGCCGCGCCTTCGACGAATTCTGCGGCCGCACCCTCCCCGGCGGGAATTCGGCGCCGATGGGCCTGGTGCGGGAGAACGAACTCGACTTCCACCTCGACGGCCAGCGCCTCGCCGAGTCGATCGCGTCGCGCTACCAGCGGCCGCTCGAGATGCTCGGCCTGCGCTTCGATTCGCTGGCCAGGGCGATGGCCGTGCCCGGGATCACCAACCCGGTCGGCGCGACCCTGCTCGCGAACGCCTTCGTGCAGACCTTCCGCGACGCGGACGTGGGCCCATCGCTGCGCCTGCTGCTGTTCCGCCAGTACGAGCACGAGCTGGCGAAAGTGCTCGGCGAGCTCTACGGCCGCCTGAATTCGCAACTGGCCGCGCATGGCTTCCATGCCGACGCGCGGCGCGAACCGGCGGCGGCCAGCGCCGCGCCGGCGACTCCCGCGCCGGGCCGCGCGGCCCAGGCCCCGTCCCGCCAGGCGACGGGCGCATGGCTGGAGGCGGGCATCGGCGGCATCGTCCCGCAGCCGGTGGCCGCGTCGGCGCCTGCGTTCGATTTCGACCTGTCCGCGTTCGCATCCCCGGGTTTCGGGCACGCGCCCGCCCCGGCAGCGCAGGTTCCCGCCTCGCCGCAGGCGCCCGCGCCCCAGGCCGGCAGCGCCGAGATGTTCCGCGCCGCGCCGGCCGCCCGCGTCCAGCACCAGCAGTTGCGCGACATGCTGCACCTGTGGCGCGAAGGCATGGCCACGGGCGCGGCGGGCGGACGCATCGCCGGCGTCCCTGACGCCGGCCCCGATCCGCGCCGCGAACTGCGCCTGCAGGAAGTCGTCAGCGTCGCCTCGCTGCTGCAGCGCGACGGCGCGCGCAACTTCGAGGCCGCGCTCGCCGGCAAGTGCGGGCTGCACGAAGCCATCCGCGAGGAACTCGCCGAAGGCGCGGGGCGGCTGGGGCTCGATCCGTCGCAGACGCGCCTCGACCCGCACCAGGAGGATGCGGTCGACCTGACCGGCCTGCTGTTCGAATCGATGCTGCGCGGCCACGCGATGGGTGGCGAGGCGCGGCGGCTGTTCGCGCGCCTGGTGATGTCCTACGTCAAGGTCGCGCTGACCGACGACAACCTGTTCGTGCAGGGCGAGCATCCGGCGCGCCGCCTGCTCGACGCGCTCGCGCTCGGCTGCGAGGGCAACGACGGGGTGTCGGCGCAGGATCGCGAGCTGCTCGACGGCGCGGGCCGCGTGGTCGACCGCGTCACCGCGCAGTTCAACGAAGACCTTGCGATCTTCGAGCTCAGCGCCTCCGAAATGCAGGCCCTGGTCGAACAGCAGCGCCGTCGCGCGGACATCGCCGAGCGCCGCAGCGCCGAGACCGTGCACGGCCGCGAGCGCCTCGCGCACGCGCGCGACGTCGCCGCGCGCGCGCTGGCCGAGCGCATGTCCGGCCGCACGCTCACCCCGACGATCGCGCATTTCCTCGAGCGCCACTGGCAGCACCACCTGGTGCAGGTCGTGCTGCGCGACGGCGAGGGCAGCGCGCGGCTGCCGCGCGTGCTGGCCATGGCCGACGAACTGGTGTCGCTCGACGAAGCCGCGGCGCGTTGCGCGGGCCGCGAGGTCGCCTCGCGCGTCCTCGCCCTGCACCCGGCGCTGGTCGAGGCGCTCGCGAGTTCCGGCCTCGACGAGCAGGTCGCGGGCGAATGGATGGCGGGCCTGGCGCGCACCGTGGCCTTCCCCGATGTCCCGCGCGAGCCGCGGGTGCCGCAGGCGCTGGCCGCCGAAGAAGCCGACGAGGCGCCGGTGCTGCGCGTCGTCGGCGGGCACGCGGAACTCGAATTCGACCCGGCCGTGGCTGAGCGCATGCGCGCGCTGCAGCCCGGCGACTGGATGCGCCTCACCGATGAGCGCGAGCACGAGATCGCGGTCAAGGTCGCCTGGATCAGCCCGCTCAGCGGCCGGCTGCTGCTGGTCAACCGGCGCGGCGTCAAGCAGCTGGTGGCTTCGCCCGAACAGCTCGCGGCGCTGGTGCGCAGCGGGAACCTGTTCGCCGAGGCCGACGAGCTGCCCTTCGACGAAGCGATGCGCCTGGTGCGCCAGCGCCTCGGCCGTTCGGCCAGCCGCGCCGCCTGAGTCCGCGCGCCGACCCTTCGATCGGCACCTCCCGGAGCGGTCGTGTCGCCGCGCGGTGCGGCGCCGGCCGCGCGCATTCGCTAGGATGCGGGCAAGCATCCGTTGGAGCAGCGCATGGCGATGAAGGTGGCGGTTGCGGTGGCGCGCGAGACCGCGCCCGGCGAGCGGCGCGTGGCGCTGACCCCGGAAACCTGCAGGAAACTCGTCGCCGCCGGCGCCCAGGTGCGCATCGAGCAGGGGCTCGGCGACGGCGCGGGATTCCCCGATGCCGACTACGCGGCCGCGGGCGCGGAGCTCGTCGCCGATGCACGGGTCGCCTACGCGGATGCCGACATCGTCTTGTGCGTGCAGGCGCCGCCGCCCGCGCTGCTGCAGGCGCTGCCCGAAGGCGCAGTCCTCGTCGGCATGCTCCAGCCCGAGGCCGACACGGCGCGCGCCGAAGCGCTGCGCGCGCGCGGCATCGTCGCGTTCCCGCTGGAACGGCTGCCCCGCACCACGCGCGCCCAGGCCATGGACGTGCTCAGTTCGCAGGCAGGCATGGCCGGCTACAAGGCGACGCTGCTGGCCGCGCAGCTGTCGCCTCGATTCTTCCCGATGCTGACCACGGCGGCGGGCACGATCCGTCCTTCGAAGGTGCTGGTCGTGGGCGCCGGCGTCGCCGGCCTGCAGGCGATCGCGACCGCGAAGCGGCTCGGCGCGCAGGTCGAGGGTTTCGACGTGCGGCCGGAAACGCGCGAGCAGATCGAATCGCTCGGCGGCAAGTTCCTCGACCTGGGCGTCAGCGCGGCGGGCGAGGGCGGCTATGCGCGCCAGCTCACCGACGAGGAACGCGCGGAGCAGCAGCGCCGGCTCGGCGAACACCTGCGCGGCGTGGACACCGTGATCTGCACCGCCGCGGTGCCCGGTCGGCCGGCGCCGCGCATCCTCACCGCGGGCATGGTGCGGGGAATGCGTCCCGGCAGCGTCATCGTGGACATGGCCGCGGAGACCGGCGGCAACTGCGAGCTCACCCGGCCGGGCGAAACGGTCGTGGATTCCGGCGTCACCATCGCCGGGCCGCTGGGGCTCGCCAGTAGCGGCGCCTTCCACGCCAGCGAGATGTTCGCGCGCAACGCGTTCAACTTCGTTTCGCCGATGCTCCGCGACGGCCAGCTCGCGATCGACTGGGACGACGAGCTGTTCGCGCGGACGGCGTGGCCGCCACGCGCGCAGGCAGCGCCACCGGCCTGACGGCGCACGGGCGCCGGCGTGGCGCCCACGCCGGTCGCGCTAGCGCGGGTCCGCGTCCTTCGGCGAATTGGCCTCGACCCAGGCGTTGCGCTGGGCCTGCGTCATCCCGTGCCACTGGTCGCGCAGGGCCTTGCGCTGTTCGGGCGCCATCGTCCGCATCTTCTCGAACAGCGCGCGCATCTCGCGCCTGCGCGCGGGATCCATGTGCTCCCAGTGGCCGAGGCCGCGCCGGGCCCGCGCGCGCTGTTCCGGCGTCATCGAACGCCAGCGTTCGGCGTGGCCGTACATCCGCGCGCGTTCGCCCGGATTGGCATTCCAGCGTTCGCGCAGCGGCGCGACGAGCAGGTCGCGCTGCGCGGGCGTGAGCTGCTCCCACGCGGGCAGCGCTGCGGGCGCAGCCTGCGCTGCATGGACGGGCGCCTGCCGCGGCGCATTGTCCTGCGCGCCGGCGGGGCCGCTGGGGGCGCACGCGGCGACCGCGAGCAGCGCGGCCGCGAGGGCCTGGCGGATGGGGAAGGTCATCGCGTCACTCCGATGCGAGGGCAACGGCGTCGGAGGACGCCAGCCAGAGGTAGAAGTCGGGATCCTGCTCGAGCGTGGTGGGTGCCGCGTTCGCGGCGACCGCGCTCGCGACCGCGGGCAGGACGGGCGCCGGGTCGTGGGCGGTCCGCCACGGGGCCGCGAACGCCAGCGCCAGCGCCAGCGCCGGGGCGCCCAGCCAGGCCCAGCCGTGCCGTCGCGGCGTCGCGGCCGTCGCGCCGGCGGCGACCGCCGCGCGGCGACGCTGCTGCAGCTGCGCGCGCACGCGCGGCGACAGTGCCTCCCGCGACCGCGCGTGGGCCGCGCGCGCGTGGGCGTCGAAACGTGCGTTGTCGTTCATCGCCAATCCTCCAGTTTCCGTTGCAGCGCTTCCCGCGCCCGCGACAAATGCGTCTTCACCGATCCCTCGCTGCAGCCCATGGCGCGCGCGGTGGCGGCGACATCGAGTTCCTCCAGCACGCGCAGCGTGAACGCCTCGCGCTGCCGGCGCGGGAGCCCGTCCAGCGCTTCCGCGAGCCGGGACCACGCCTCGCGGCCATCGTGGCTGCGCGACGGGTCCGGCGCGAGGTCGGTCCAGTCCACGCTTTCCTCGGCGTTCGCCGCCGCGGGTACGAGCCAGCGCAGGCGGAAGCCGCGGCGCCGCTGGGCGTCGACGACGCGGCTGCGCAGGATGCTCCAGAACAGCGCCTGCCATTCCGAGACCGGGCGATCGGCATAGCCGACCATCCGCATCATCGCCTCCTGCACCGCGTCCAGCGCGTCCTCGCGATGGCGCAAGCCCAGTTCCGCGAAGCGGTAGGCGCGGGGCGACACCGCGGCGAGGAAGCCTTCGAGCGACACCGGCCCGTCCGCCGCCGCCGGGGCGGGGGTGGTGGCGGGTTCGGCTTCGGTCGGGACGATCACGGCCTGCAGCATACGACCCACAACGCCCGCGGAGGGGTGCCGTTGACGCGCCGCGGAGCCGTTCACCGGCCGGTTATGATGGCCGCGGGAACCCCAGCGGGAGCGGCCGTGGTCGACGACTTCATGGTGCAGGCCTTCATGGTGCTGTACGTGTTCATGCTCGCGGCCATCGCCGGGCACGTGATCATCTCCCGCGTGCCGGTGATCCTGCACACGCCGCTGATGTCGGGATCGAACTTCATCCACGGCATCGTCCTGGTCGGCGCGATGGTCGTGCTCGGCCACGCGGACACGCCGCTCGAGAAGGTCGTCGGCTTCATCGCGGTGCTGCTCGGCGCCGGCAATGCCGCCGGCGGCTACGTCGTGACCGAGCGCATGCTCGAGATGTTCAAGGCCAGCAAGCCGGGGGCGAAGAAATGAGCGGCGCCGCTTCGCTGCAGTGGCTGGCGCAGGCCAGCTATTTCATCGCCGCCACCCTGTTCCTGCTCGGCCTGCAGCGCATGGCGTCGCCGCGGACCGCGCGCAGCGGCATCCAGTGGGCCGGCGCCGGCATGGTGCTCGCGACGATCGCGACGCTGCTGTTGCCGGGGCTGCACAACCTCGGCCTGATCGTGCTCGCGACCGTGCTGGGCACGGTGGTCGCGTGGATCTGGGGCAAGCGCGTCGCGATCACCGACATGCCGCAGATGGTGGCGCTGTTCAACGGCATGGGCGGCGGTTCCGCGGCCGCGATCGGCGCGGTCGAACTGTGGAAGGCGATCGGCGCGACCGGCGCGCCGCGGCCCTCCGGCCTGCACGTCGCGCTCGCGGTGGTCGGCGCGCTGATCGGCGCCATCTCGCTGACCGGCTCGGTCATCGCCTGGGCCAAGCTCGACGGGCGCATGGACAAGCGCTACGCGTTCCCGGGACAGCGCTTCCTCAACGCGCTGGTGTTCCTGGCGGCGCTCGGCTTCGGCGCCGTCGCCGCGTGGGGCCTGGTGGCCGGCGGCGCGGATGGCGTGCAGCTCACCACCGTCGCCGTGATCGCGTTCTTCGGGCTCGCGCTGGCGCTGGGCGTGCTGATGACCCTGCCGATCGGCGGCGCCGACATGCCGGTGGTGATTTCGCTGTACAACGCGTTCACCGGCCTGGCGGTGGCGTTCGAGGGCTTCGTGCTCGGCAACCAGGCGCTGATCGTCGCCGGCATGATGGTCGGCGCCGCGGGCATGCTGTTGACGCGGCTGATGGCGAAGGCGATGAACCGCTCGATCGGCAACGTGCTGTTCGGGAATTTCGGCGCGGCCGCCGCCGGCGGCGGCGAAGCCATCGCCGGCAGCCAGAAGCCGATCGAGGCGGGCGACGCCGCGGCGATGATGGCCTACGCCGAGCGCGTGGTGATCGTCCCCGGCTACGGCATGGCCGTCGCCCAGGCGCAGCACAAGATCTGGGAGCTCGCGCAGCGGCTGATGGAGCGCGGCGTCAAGGTGAAGTTCGCGATCCATCCGGTCGCCGGGCGCATGCCGGGGCACATGAACGTGCTGCTCGCCGAGGCCGGCGTTCCCTACGACCTGATCGCCGACATGGACGACATCAACCCCGAGTTCCCGAACACCGACGTGTCGCTGGTGATCGGCGCGAACGACGTGGTCAACCCGGTCGCGAAGACCGATCCGTCCTCGCCGATCTACGGCATGCCGATCCTCGATGTCGCGCAGTCGAAGAACACCATCGTCATCAAGCGCGGCCGCGGCACCGGCTTCGCGGGCATCGAGAACGCGCTGTTCTACGCCGACAACACCCGGATGCTTTACGGCGACGGCGCGGAAGCGGCGGGTGCGCTGGTGGCCGAGCTCAAGGCGCTCGACGCGGGCCACTGAAACGCGCGTGGCCGGCGCCGGCCCGTGGCCGCGACTCCGCGGCGCACGCCGGGGATCAGCGCGAGCCGATCGCGGCGACGGCCACCGCCGCGGCGAGCCAGAGCCGGTCCGCGGTGCCGTTCGCCAGTCCTGCCAGTGTCCATGCGTAGTCCGGCCCGAGCCGGATCGCCGCGTCCCATGGCAGCATCCCGACCGACCGGCCGACTTCGCTGGCCGCGATGCCCCAGTTCGCCAGCACGATGGTCGCCAGCGTGGCCGCGACGCCCGCGATGGCGCGCCCCGCGCCCGACGGCGCCCGTGCCACGCGCAGCAGCACGGCTGCGTCGATCGCGGCGACCACGGCCATCCAGCTCGACTGCCTCCCGGCCGCCAGCGCGACCAGGATCCACGCCGCGGCGCAGCCCAAGGTCGCCAGGAGGAGCAGGGCCGGCGCGAGCCAGCGCGCGCGGCGCACTGCGGAATCGGTCATGCGGCGTAGAATATCCGCAATATGTATTCCCGCAGCAGCGAACCCGTGCGCTTCGAGCGCGACTGTGCCGCCGTGCTGGTGCCGCAGGGCGACGCCGTGAACCTGCCCGCCGGCACCGTCGGCTACGTCACCCAGGCCCTGGGCGGCAGCTACACCGTCTTCGTGGAGGGCAACCTGTTCCGCATCGCCGGCCCCGACGCCGATGCGATCGGCAAGGAACCGACCGAGCCGCTCGACCTTCCCGCCGGCGCCACCGACGAGGACGTCGAGCAGATGGTGTGGCGCCAGCTGCGCACCTGCTTCGATCCGGAGATCCCGATCAACGTCGTGGACCTGGGCCTGGTCTACGAGGCGGTCGTGTCGCGCCGCGACGACGGCGACCGCACGGTGGCGGTCAGGATGACGCTGACCGCGCCGGGCTGCGGCATGGGCGACATCCTGGTGGACGACGTGCGCAGCAAGCTCGAGATGATCCCGACCATCGCCGAAGCGGACGTCGAGCTGGTGTTCGACCCGCCGTGGAACCGGAACATGATGTCCGAGGCGGCGCGCCTGGAAACGGGAATGCTCTGAAGCGGGGCGCCGCCCCGTGCGGGCGCGCGGAACCGGGGCCCGCGAACCATGGGCCGGCCGAACGGCACTTGACGCGTAATCGTTTCCATGAAAGTCGGTAGCGATTACAGCTCAAAAATGTGAACTGCGTCACATTTCCAGACCCCCGATTTGCTGCGTTTGCAGCTTGAGCCTGCACCGAGCGCTGCCCTAGCGTGGGGATTGCGGTGCGCGAGGGCGCGCATCGCCGCCAGGCCCGCAGGCCAAGTTCCCCGCCGCTGCCGCGGCACACCGAAACCGCACGCGCCCGGACCAGCCCCCGGCGGCCGCGCCGTGCCGCAACCGTCATCGAGGACACCGCAATGCATTCCAGCAGTCGTGTTCGCTCCCTCGCCGTCATGTCGCCCCTCGCCTTCGCGCTGGCCTTCGCCGCCTCCGCGCAGGCCGCGACGCGCGTCGACCTGCACCACCAGGACGTGGCCAGCATGTACAGGCAGTACAAGGCCGCCAGCGTCCGCATCGGCATGCCCGCGGGCGCGGCCGATCGCCACGCCGAGCTGATCGGCATGGGCGCCGACTCGGGCCTGCAGTTGCTGAACAGCAGCACGGACAAGGACGGTACCCGCCACTACCGTTATCGCCAGACCTTCCACGGCATCCCCGTGTTCGGCGAGAACGTGATCGTCAGCGAGAACGCCGACGGCAGCGTGCGCAACCTGTTCGGCCACCGCCTCGACGGCATCGGCGCCGACGTGCCCTCCGTCGCCGCGCGCATCCCGCAGGCGCAGGCCATGTCGCTGGCCCGCCACGCCGCGTTCGGCAACCGCGTCGCCGCGCTCGACGTCAGTCGCGAAAAGTCGGAGCGCGTGATCTTCTTCGACGACAGCCGCCAGGCGCACCTGGCCTATGTCGCCGAGTTCTTCGCCGACTCGCCGCGCGGCGGCGCGCCGACCCGTCCGTTCGTGGTCGTGGACGCGCGCACCGGCGCCGTGCTCAAGCAGTGGGACGGCCTGACCACCGCGCAGGTCGGCACCGGCCCCGGCGGCAACGCCAAGACCGGCCAGTACGAGTGGGGTTCGGGCGGCATCTACGGCTACCTGGACGTCGCGCAGAGCGGCTCGACCTGCACGATGAACAACACCAACGTGAAGTCGGTGAACCTCAACCACGGGACCACCAGCACCACGGCCTTCTCGTACACCTGCCCGCGCAACACCTTCCAGGCGATCAACGGCGCCTACTCGCCGATCAACGACGCGCACTTCTTCGGCGGCGTGATCACGAACATGTATCCGGCCTACACCGGCTACAACGCGCTGTCGTTCCAGCTCGTGATGCGCGTGCACTACAGCAACAACTACGAGAACGCGTTCTGGGACGGCAGCACCATGAGCTTCGGCGACGGCGCCAGCACGTTCTACCCGCTGGTCAGCGCCGACGTCGCCGGCCACGAGGTCTCGCACGGCTTCACCGAGCAGCACTCGAACCTGACCTACGACGGCCAGTCCGGCGGCATCAACGAATCGTTCTCCGACATGGGCGGCGAGGCCACCGAGTACTACTGGAAGGGCACGAACGACTTCCTCGTCGGCCACGAGATCTTCAAGGGCAACGGCTCGCTGCGCTACATGGCGAACCCGCCGCAGGACGGCGGCTCGATCGACAACGCCTCCGACTACACCAGCAGCCTGGACGTGCACTATTCCTCGGGCGTGTTCAACAAGGCGTTCTACCTGCTGGCCACGACCAGCGGCTGGAACACCCCGACCGCGTTCAAGGTCTTCGCGCGCGCCAATGCGCTGTACTGGAGCGCCAGTTCCGACTACAACGACGCGGCCTGCGGTGTCGAAACCGCGGCGACCGATCTCGGCCTCAACGTGGCCAACGTCACCTCGGCCTTCAGCCAGGTCGGCGTGAGCTGTTCGGGTGGTGGCGGCGGCGGTGGCGGCGACAGCACCGGCGGCGCGCTCACCAAGGGCGTGGCGATGACCGACCAGCACGCCGCGACCGGCAACTCGGTGAATTACACGATCGCGGTCCCGTCGGGCGCGTCGAACCTGGTGATCAGCCAGTCCGGTGGCAGCGGTGATTCCGACCTCTACGTGAAGTTCGGCAGCGCGCCGACCGACAGCTCCTACGACTGCCGCCCGTACAAGAGCGGCAACGCCGAGAGCTGCACGTTCGCATCCCCGTCGGCGGGTACCTACTACGTCCGCGCGAAGGCCTACTCGGCGTTCTCCGGCATGTCGGTCTTGGCCGACTATACGACGGGCGGTGGCGGCGGCGGTGGCGGCGGTGGCGGGGTGCTCTCCAAGGGCGTGCCGGCGACCGGCCTGTCCGCGGCCACGGGCGCCGATGTCGTCTACACGATGAGCGTGCCGAGCGGCGCGTCCAACTTGACGTTCTCCGCGTCGGGCGGCACGGGCGACGCCGACATGTACGTGAAGTTCGGCAGCGCGCCGACCGACACGTCGTACGACTGCCGGCCGTACAAGAGCGGGAACGCGGAAAGCTGCACCTACGCGACCCCGTCCGCGGGCACCTACTACGTGCGGTTGCATGCCTACTCGGCGTTCTCGGGCGTGAGCCTGGTGGGCGACTACACCACGGGTGGCGGCGGCGGTGGCGTGCAGACCTACACCAACGGCACCGACGTCAGCATCCCGGACCACGGTTCGGCGGTGACCAGCTCGATCGCCGTCTCGGGCCGCTCGGGCAACGCGCCGAGCAACGCCCAGGTCGCGGTCAACATCGTCCACACCTATCGCGGCGACCTCGTGGTCGACCTGGTGGCGCCGGACGGCTCGAGCTACCGCCTGAAGAACTCGAGCAGCAGCGACAGCGCGGACAACGTCAACGCGACCTACACCGTCAACCTGTCCACGGAGGCCCTCAACGGCACCTGGAAGCTGAAGGTGCAGGACATGTACTCGGGCGACACCGGCTACATCAACAGCTGGAGCGTCACATTCTGATCATGCCTTCCGGGGCAGCCTGTCCCGGACAGGGATGAACGTTCGTGACCTCGACCCCGGCCTTGCGCCGGGGTCTTTTTTTATCCGGCGGCCTTCAGTCGATGGCCTCGAAGCGGTTGGCGTCGACGTTCTTGCGGACCTTCGCGGGGTCCCAGACGCGGCCGTTCATCGCGATGTACACGCCATCGGGCAGCGACTGCACCGCGCCGACCGCGGTGCCGATGTTGAATTCGGCGTCGGAACCGCGGAAGCGCGCCGGGTTCAGCGCGCCGGTGAGCACGATCACCTTGCCGGGGAGGCTGGACAGCACCTTCGCCGTCTGCACCATCGAATCGGTGCCGTGGGTCACCAGCACGTGGCGCGCGGGCTGCGCGGCGATCGTCGCGCGCAGCAGCTCGCGGTCGGCGTCGTCGATGTGCAGCGAATCCTTGCGCAGGATCGGGATGACGTGGAAGCGGAAGGCGACCCCGAGTTCCTCGAGGATGCGGCCGATCTGCGGCTCCCCGACCTGGTAGTCCGACTTGTCGTCGAAATAAACCTTGTCGATGGTGCCGCCGGTGGTGACGATGAGCAGGTGGTCCATGCGCACAGTTTAAGCCTTGCCCGCCCCGGCCGCGGCCAGCACCTCGCGCAGCGGGTCGAGCAGGGCGCCGTAGCGCGGCGCGAAGGGCGGGGAAGCGCGCAGCGGCTCGCGCACCTGGGCGGCGCTGGCGGTGCGGACGCCGCGGCGCACGGCATGCGGTGCGAGGCAGGCCGGGTCGAACCCGAGCCGGCAGGCAGCGAGCAGGTCGCGGATCGCCGCTTCCGGGGCGGCCACCAGGGCTTCGTAGCGGAACAGGCGGATGCGCTCCGGATCGCGCGCGCGCCATGCATCCATCGCCCGTTCGCAGCCGTGCAGCTGGGCCGCGATGTCGGCGAAGTCGCAACCGAAGTGGGGCAGGGCGAGGAATTGCTGGCGGTAGCACGACCACGCCGTCTCCAGCGGATCGCGCCGGATCTCGAGCACCGTGGCGCCGGGCAGCATGGCGCGCAGGATCCCGGCGTGCTTCCAGTTCTCCGGCAGCTTGTCGGTGAAGCGCGGACGCCGCTCCCGCCAGCGCGCGGTGCGTCGCAGGTACTCGCGGCCCAGGCGCTGCCAGTCCTCCGGCGTCGCTTCCGCCACCCACTGCGGGTAGGGCCGGCGTCGGCGCAGGCTTTCCTGCCGCACGACTTCGCCGAGGTCGGGCAGCTCGCTGCCGCCTTCCACCTGCGGATGTGCGGCCAGCACCTGTTCGAACAGCGTCGAACCGGAACGCGGGAGGCCGACGATGAAGATCGCCTCGCGACCGAGCGACGGATCCAGCGGCGGCGGCAGGGCGGCGGTCGCGGCGATCGCGGCCTCCACGAAGTCCACGAGCGCGGACGCGCTCCACGGCGCCAGGCGCCGTTGCCGCGCGTTGGCCGCCGCGATGCGCGCGAAGGCGCGCGGGTAGTCGCCGGCGCGCTCGTGCAGGCGGCCGAGCGCGTACTCCATCGCGATGCGATCTGGCTCGCGCAGCCCGGTGCGCGCGAGCTGCGCCTCGAGCGCTTCCGCGTCGTCCGTGTCCGGCGCGGGATCGCGGAGCGCGCACAGCCCGCGCCACGCGTCGCCGCAGGCCGGATCGGCGCGCAGCGCCTGCCGGTACGCGGTGGACGCATCCGCGAATTCGCCGAGATGCGCCAGCGCGTCGCCCAGCAGCACCGCCGCCGGCACGATGCCGGGGGCGAGCGCGAGCGCCTGCCGCAGCGCGGCCACCGCCTCCTCGCCGCGGCCCTGCACCTGCAGGTTGCGGCCCAGGTTGTACCAGGGCGCCGCTTCCCCGGGCGCCAGGGCGCAGGCGCGGCGCCAGCTGGCGAACGCGGCGTCGGCGTCGCCGGCGCCCATCTGCGCGCTGCCGAGGTCGCTGAGCAGCACGGCATCGCCGGGCCGCCGCGCCAGCGCGCGTTCGAACAGCGCGCGCGCCTCGTGCGGGCGGCGCGCGCGGTTGCGCAGGATCCCGAGCAGGCGCAGCGCTTCCGGGTGGCCGTCCGTCTCGGCGATCACGCCCTGCAGCAGCGACTCGGCCTGCGCCGGCGCGCCGTCGCGAATCGCGCGCGCGGCGGCGTGCAGGCGCGCGACCTGTTCCGCGTCGAGGCCATCCATCCTTGGATCGGCAATTGCCACCGACTGCGCGCCGTCAGCGCTTCTTCGCGAAGCGGGAACGCAGGCCCGGGATGCTCGCGGCGAACACCACCACCAGGGCGAGCGCGACTTCCGCCAGCGCCGGCCACCGATCCGGCGCGCGCGTCCAGGCGACCATCACGCCGTGGGAAAACCACAGCAGCGCGAGGACGCCCGCCCAGAAGCCGGCGCGCGCGCCATGCCGCGGCAACGCCAGCGCCAGCAGCAGCGGTGGCAGCGCGAACACCGCCAGCGCCGCCCAGTCCGACCCCGCGCCGAACCACGCGCCGTACAGCAGCACCAGGCCCAGCAACGCCACGCGCAGCAGGCGCCGCGCCGGGGTCATGGCGCCAGCCTTGCGGCGAGGCCGGCGATGCGGCGGCCGAGCGCGCGCGCGAGCTGCGCTTCGTCATCGGTGGTCTGCGGGTCGTCCTGCATGCCGGCGACGTGGCTGGCGCCGTAAGGCGTGCCACCGCCGCGCGTCGTGTTGAGCGCGGGTTCGGTGAACGGGATCCCGGCGACCACGCAGCCGTGGTGCAGCAGCGGGATCAGCATCGACAGCAGCGTCGATTCCTGGCCGCCGTGCATGGTCGCGGTCGAAGTGAAGGCGCCGGCGGGCTTGCCGACGAGCGTGCCGCTCGCCCACTCGGCGCCGAGCCCGTCGATGAAGTGCTTCAGCGGCGCGGCCATGTTGCCGAAGCGCGTCGGGCTGCCGATCAGCAGGCCCGCGCATTCGGCCAGGTCGGCGCGCTCGACGTAGGGCGCGCCGTCCTCGGGCACCGGCGGGCTTGCCGCCTGGGTGACGGCGGCGACCGGCGGGACCGTGCGCAGGCGCGCCGCCATGCCGTCGACTTCGCCGATGCCGCGGGCGACGTGGCGCGCAAGCCGGGCGACGGATCCGCCGCGGCTGTAATAGAGGACGAGGATTTCGGGCATGCGCGCAGCGTAACCGCCCGCGCCGCGCCGCGCGACCGCTTGTGCGCGGGTGTCGCGCCGGCTTCGCCCCCGCTCCTGCTACCCTCCGGCCCATGGAGCCGCTCGATTCGATCAACCGCTGGAGCGACCGCCTGCGCGACCGGGCGCGGGCGCGCACGTTTTTCTCGTTCCTGTTCCGCCGCTTCCTCGACGACCGCCTGTTCGAATCGGCGGGCGCGCTGTCCTTCACCACGGTGTTCGCGCTGGTGCCGCTGTCGATGGTGGTGTTCGGCGTGCTGTCGGCGTTCCCGGTGTTCGACGAGTGGAGCGTCCGCCTCACCAACTACATCTTCACCAACTTCGTGCCCAGCGCCGCGCGCAAGGTCGAGGACTACCTGCAGGGCTTCACCGCCAACACCGGGCAACTCACCACCGCGGGCGTGATCGCGCTGGTGACGTCGCTGCTGATCACGCTCTTCAGCGTGGAGGGCACGTTCAACCGGATCTGGCGGGTGAAGACCGCGCGCCCCAAGTTCAGCCGCTTCCTCGTGTACTGGACCGTGCTGACCCTGGGCGCGCTGGTCGCGGCGACGAGCCTGGCCCTGTCGTGGCAGTTCTTCTCGCTCGCGCTGTTCAGCACGGGGCCGGGGCGCCTGCTCGAGGCGGCGATGCTGCGGCTGGCGCCGATGGTGATCGAACTGCTGGCCTTCACCACGATCTTCCGCGTCGTGCCGCACCGGACCATCAAGTGGCGCCATGCCGCCGCCGGCGCGCTGCTGTCGGTGGTGCTCTTCGAACTGGTGAAGTGGGGCATCAGCCTCTACCTGGGCAGCTTCAATTCCTACCAGAAGATCTACGGCCCGCTCGCCTTCGCGCCGATCTTCCTGCTGTGGATCTACTTGGGGTGGGTGTCGATCCTGCTCGGCGCGTCGTTCGCCTCGTCCATGTCGGCCTTCCGCTACCAGCCTGCGGCGATGCGCCTTCCCGAAGGCTTCGAGATCTACGGCCTGCTGCGCCTCCTCGGCCGCTTCGCCGAGCAGCGCAAGTCGGGGCGCGGCCTGCATACCGACGAGATCCTGCTGCTCGAGCCGCTGCTGACCGACGCGCTGGTGCAGGAACTGCTCGGCGAACTGTGCGCGGTGGGCGTGGTCGCCCGCGCCGAGTCGGGCGCGTGGCTGCTCGCGCGGGACCTGGACGAGCTGACGATGGCCGAGCTGTACGAAGCGTGCCAGCTCCGCATCCCGATCGCCGAGGCGCACCTGCCGTGCCGAGAGGACGCGCTCGGCGCCGCCGCCGTGGCCGAGCTCGACGAATTGCGGCTGCCGCTGCGCGACCTGCTCAGGCGCCGCGTTTCCCACATCTACGACGACACGAAGGCATCGAAATGAACGCAGCCCGCTGGCTCGCCTGCATCGCCGTCGCCGCGCTGGCGCTGTCCGCCTGCAAGCGCGAGGCGGCCGCGCCGGCCGCGACGCCCGCGGTGGCCCCGGCGTCGCCCGCTGCCGCGCCGACCGCCACGCCCGGCGCGCCCGCTGCGGCGCCGCCCGCGCAAGCGCGCAAGGACGGTGCCGACGCAATGCCCGCGCTCGCAGTGAAGACGATCGACGGCAAGCCGTGGCGACTCGCCGACCACCGCGGCCGCTGGGTCGTCGTCAACTACTGGGCCACCTGGTGCGGTCCCTGCCTGAAGGAAATGCCGGATCTTTCCGCGCTCGACGCCATGCGCGAGGACGTCGACGTGATCGGCCTCGCCTACGAGGACACCACGCCGGCCGACCTGCAGGCCTTCCTCGCCAGTCATCCCGTGGTTTACCCGGTCGCGATCGCGGACGTGTACTCGCCGCCTGCGGCCTTCGACGCGCCGCGCGGCCTGCCCACCACCTGGCTGATCGCGCCCGACGGGCGGGTGGCCCGCCACTTCCTCGGACCGGTGACCGCGGCCGATCTCCAGGCCGCGATCGCGGCTGGCGCGCCGGCCGGGTAAGCCGCCTGGCGCTTGTTCGCGGGCCGCTCCCCGGCCCGCCCTGCGACGAAACGGCCATTCCGGGGATTGAAATCCCTTGAGGCAGGGTCGCGGTTCTGCTGTACTAGTTCACATAGTACAGATAGGACAGCCCATGGCCCGCACCCGTCCCCTGATGATCCAGATCGCCACCGGCGACCAGCGCCCGATCGGCAGGCAGATCGTGGACGCCGTGCGCATGAAGATCGCCACCGGCGAACTCGAGCCCGGCGACCAGCTGCCCAGCGTCCGGGGCCTGGCCCAGCAGCTCACGATCAATCCGAACACGGTCGCCAAGGCCTACGCCGAGCTCGCCGCCGAAGGCTGGCTCGATTCGCGCCAGGGCCTGGGCCTGTACGTGGCGCCGCCACGCCAGCGCCTGAGCGACGCCGAGCGCGAACGCCGGCTCGACGAGGCCATCCACCGCTTCCTGCACGACGTCATCGCGCTCGATTTCGCGCCTGACGAGGTGCAGGCGCGCCTCCACCACGAATTCCTCGCGCTCGCGCCCCGCAAGAGCGCCTGACCCGACCCCGCACGTGCCCGCGGGCACGACATCCCGGAAGACTTCCATGACCGACGAATACGTCATCGAGACCGCGGCGCTCACCAAGCGCTACGGCCGCAAGCTCGCGCTGGACGCACTGGACCTGCGCATCCCGCGCGGCCGCATCCACGCCGTCGTCGGCGCCAACGGCGCCGGCAAGTCCACCCTGTTCCGGATCCTGCTCGGGTTCATGCCGCAGACCTCCGGCACCGCGCGCATCCTCGGCCGCGACAGCGATGCGCTGCGGCCCGAAGACCGCGCCCGCATCGGCTTCGTCAACGAGGAACACACGCTGCCGGGCTGGCTGAAGGTCGGCGCGGTGGTCGCGATGCAGCGCCACCAGTACCCGCGCTGGCGCCAGGAGGCCTTCGACGAAGTCATCGGCCACTACCACGTGCTGCCGGAGCAGAAGGTCGGGCAGTTGTCGCGCGGCGAGCGCGCCGGCTTCAACCTCGCGCTGGCGCTGGCGCAGTCGCCGGAACTGCTGGTGCTCGACGAGCCGACGCTGGGCCTCGACGTCGTCGCCAAGCGCGCCTTCCTCGAGTCGCTGCTGTACAGCAACGCGGCCGAGCAATGCACCGTCATCTACTGCTCGCACCAGATGGAGGAGGTCGAGCGCGTCGCCGACAACCTCGTGATCCTCGAGCAGGGACGGCTGGTGAACATGTCCGCGCCCGACGACTTCCGCGCGCGCGTCAGCCACTGGATCGCCGACCTCCCGTTCAAGGGACCCGACCCGCGCACCGTGCCGGGCCTGCTCGAGCAGCAGCGCCTCGACGGCCTGCAGCACTACGTGGTGCTCGACCAGGGCGAGGACTTCGCCGAATTCCTGCGCGCCGCCGGCGCGCGATCGATGCAGAACATGCCGGTGAGCCTGGACCGCGCGGTCAACGGCTTCCTGGCGAAGAACCATGCGGCACCGGCCCAGGAGGGCGTGCGATGAAGGATTTGTTCAAGGGAGAGCTGCTGCGTTTCCGCCTGTGGGCGATCGCGGCCGCCGTGATCCACGTCGGCGGCCTGGGTTTCATGGCGCGCCTGGTCGACCTCGCGCAGCAGCCGAAGCTGGTGTACCAGGTCTTCGCGATGATCTACGCGGTGGCGGGCATGCTGCTGGGCCTGTACCAGATGGGCACTTATCGCCGTGCCAACCACTGGCTCAACCTGCTGCATCGCCCGCTGCACCGGCTGCGGATCGCGGCGGCGCTGTGCAGCGCGGGGTTCGTGCTGCTGGCGTTGGCCGTCGCGCTGCCGATCTTCGCGATCGCCTGGTACCAGGACGCGCTGACCGCACGCGTGGTCGACCTGCGCCACTGGCTGCTGCCGGTCGCCGCATTGCTGATCGCATGCTGCGGCTATCTCGCCGGCGCCTACGCGATGCTCGCCAACCGGCGCTATTCCGCGGCCGCGGCGCTGCTGCCCGCGGTGTTCATGTTCACCCAGGCCGCAGGCGTCGCCGCGCTCGCCGTGCAGGCGCTGGTGCTGCTGATGCTCGCCGGACTCGTCGGCATCGCGTTCAAGCCGCAGCTCGACGAAACGCCGCGGCACCCGCTCGCGGTGGCGGCGACGGCGCTGCCGGTGCAGGTTGGCGTGTATTTCCTGCTGTGGATGCTGGGCACGGGCTACGAAATCGGGCTGACGGCGATGGGCCGGCATCCGCTCAACGGCGCCCAGGCGGCCGCCACGGGCTACATCGAGGCCGGCCGCATGGAGCCGAAGGCGCGCCTGCTCGCAGGCCTGGCCGCCAGCCGCGATGCCGATGCGCCGCTGTGGCGCGAGCAGGCCGCGTTGTCCGACGTGTTCGTGCTGTATCCGATGCGCGACCTGCCGATCCGCGGCCAGCTGACCGGCACGATGCAGCCGCTCGAGTTCAGCGAGGGCGAGCGCGGGATCACATGGACCTTCAGCCACGACCGCATGCGCTTCGTCGGGCGTGGAACGCGCGATGGCCGGCCACGCGGCGAGCTCGGCGTGGGCGAGGGCAACCTGCCGTTCCCGGGCCCGACGATGCCCGTCGGCAGCAGCTACCTGCTCGCGCCGACGGTGGCCTACCAGTACGACGACGAGGACCAGCACCGCGTCTTTCCCCGCGCGGTGCTCCCCGCGGGCGAAGTATTTGCCGGCACGCCGGAAGCCGCCGGCGAGAACATCGCCGTGCTCAGCGACCGCGCGCTCTACATCTATCCGGGTCGCGAAGCGGCGAACACGCTGGAGGTCCTGAAGCCGGTGCTGCGCATGCCGATGCCTGGCGCGATCGGCAAGCTGAGCAGCGTGGAGCTGATGGAGCTGCTCGATGGCTACCTGGTGTCCTTCACCTACACCAACGGCGCCTGGGCGGGCGAGGTCGTGCCGTACCAGCAAGTCATGCGCATCGACGGCCAGGGCCGCGTGAGCGAAGTGTCGAAGCGCATGCTGTCCTACGACCTGCCGCTTGCCTACACGATGCGCAACTGGTGGCTGTCGCCGGTGCTGCGCGAGCTGTGCCTGTCGCTGCAGCAGGCGTTCGCCGCGCCGAATCCGCTGGCCGCGGGTGACATCCCGCCGCCGCCCCGCCACATCGTCCTGCTGGCGGGCGTGCTGTGCTTCCTGTCGCTGCTCGGCGCGATCGCGCTCACGGCGCGCCGCGCGTTCGCGCCGGCGGCACGCTGGGCCTGGGTGCTGGCCTGCGGCGTGGTCGGCCTGCCGGCGCTCGCCAGCCTGTGGCTGCTGTACCCGAAGGCCGAGCGCGCGGCGGCGACCGCGGCACCGGTCCGCGCCGCGGCGGTGCCGGCACGGAGCGCGCGATGAATCCGCTGTCGAAGCGTTTCGCGGCGATCGGCGCGGCGTTGCTCCTCGTGCCTTCGGCCTTGCCCGTCCAGGCGGGCGCCGGTGCCCGCGACGATGCGGCGCTGCGCGCGGCGGTCGTGCTCGAGCAGGCCCGCGCGCCCGCGGCGCGCCAGTCGCGCGAAGCCTTCCTGACGCCCCTGTCGTTCACTTCGGTGCAGCTGTCTCCCGACGGCCGCCACGTCGCCTACCTGCGCGACGAGGGCGAATCGCGCAGCCTCTGGCTGCTGCCCGCGGACGGAGGCGCGGCGCGCCAGCTCGCGCCGCGCACGCAGGCGCAACAGCTCGGATGGTCGCGCGACGGGCGCTGGCTGTTCGTGTTCGCGCCGCGATCGCTGTCGACGCTGGAGATCGCAACCGGCGCGGGCATCCGCGTGCCGCTGCTCGGCACGGACGAGCGCCGGGTGATGCAGGTCGACCTGTCGCAGCCGGCCGCGGTGATCCTGCGCGAGCGCGTTCGCAGCGGCACCGCCGAGCGCTGGCGCATCGTGCGCATGGACGCGCGCGGGCACCGCACGCGGCTGTGGGAGGACGCGCACTGGGTGCACGACGTGGCGATCGACGCACGCGGCCGCCTCGTCGCGATCGCGCGGTTCCTGGGCGACCACGACGCCATCGATGCCGTCGAGCCGGGCGGCCGGCTGCGCGAGTTGCGACGCATGCAACCGACGGAGAGCGCCACCATCCTCGGCGTGATGCGCGACGGCGGCCTGCTGCTGTCGGGCGATACCGGGGGCAACCTGCGCCGCGTGCTGCGGCTCGGGCTGGACGGCACGCTCCGCACCCTCCATGCGGATCCGGAAGGCGAGGCCGACCTGGACGAGGTGGTGCTCGATCCCTCCGGGGCGGAGCCGGTGGTCGCAAGCTATCGAAGCAGCGTTGCGGCCACCTATGGCCTGGGCCGCGCGCAGGCCGGCGTCGCCGCACTGCGTGCGCGCTTCCCGGGCCGCGACCTGGACATCGACATCTCCGGCGGCCCGCATCCGCGCTGGCTGGTGTCGGAGCAGGCCAGCACGCTGCGCGATCCGCGCTGGCATCTCTACGA
>CBIHRR010000004.1:0-34066 GCA_966212495.1 uncultured Gammaproteobacteria bacterium | reverse complement strand
GCGGGCTTCGATCCGGCGTTCGACAACGAAGCCACGTTCATGGCCAGGGCCGGCGTGCGCACGATCGTGGGCCCCGACGGATTTGGCCCGCGCTACCGGCGCATGCCGGGCGCGCTGAGCTGGGGTTATCCGGACGACCAGCTGTTCGCGCGCTACCTGGACGCGATCACGGACGCGCCGCCCGCGCGGCCGTTCGTGGCGGTGCTGCAGACGATCAGCATGCACACGCCCTACGAGGTGCCGGACCAGGCCCGCTGGGACGCGCGCTTCGAACGCCGCCTCGACGAGCTGGAGGTGCCGGAGGACGCGCGGGCGGCCTATCGCCAGTACCGCGCGCAGTACGCCTCGATCCTGTACACCGACGACGCGCTGCGCGCTTTCTTCGACGCGTTCTCGAAGCGCCCGGAATACGCGCATACCGTGTTCGTGGTCACCGGCGACCATCGCCTGCCGGAAATTCCGCTGGCATCGCGCATCGACCGCTACCACGTGCCGCTGCTCGTGTATTCGCCGCTGCTGCGCGAGCCGGCGACGATTGGCGCGGTGTCCTCGCACTTCGACGTCGCGCCCTCGCTGCTCGCATGGCTCGCGCACGGCTACGGCATCCGCACGCCGCGGCGGGTGACGTGGATGGGCCAGGGCCTGGACATGGCGGCCGAATTCCGCAACGTGCACGACGTTCCGCTGAAGCAGACCAAGACGGACCTGCGCGATTTCGTGTCGGGCGAGTGGTTCCTCGGCAACGGGCGGCTGTACGCGCTCGAGGACAACCTCGAGATCGAGCCGGTCGAGGACGCGGCGCGCCTCGCTTCGGTGCGGCGGCGCTTCGATGCGTTCCTCGCGGCCAATGCGGGGTTCGCGCGCGACCGGCGCCTCGCGCCCCCCGGCGCGCTGCGCGACCTGGTGGCCTTCGACGCGTCCCCGCGCAGGCCCCTGCCGGCGCCGCCGCCGGCGACGGTCGCGCTGGCGGTGCGCAGCCTCGAGATCCTGCCCGCCGCCGCGGGGCGGCCGCTGTCCGTGCGCCTGCTGCTGTCGAACACGGGCAAGGGACCGGAGCCGTCGCCTCCGTTCGTCCCGCTGCTCGTCACCCTCGATGCGCGGGCGAAGGAGCTGGGCGAAAGCTACGGCAAGGCGCTGCGCCTGGCGCCGGGCGCATCGGCGGAAGCCACGCTCGCGGTGGCGCCAGCGACGCTCGCGCCGGGGCGGTATTTCCTCGCGGCGTTCCCCTCGCATCCCGACACCGGCCGCAAGCTCGGCGCCGGGAAGTACCACGTGCCGCTCGACATCGGCGGCGATGCCGCGGCGCCGCTGGCACCTGCGCCGGGCGAGGTCGCGCGCCCCTGATCGCCCGCGCGGCCCGGGCCGTGCGAAAATCGCGCCCGCTGCCCCCGTAGCTCAGCTGGATAGAGCGTTCCCCTCCTAAGGGAAAGGTCGTGCGTTCGAATCGCGCCGGGGGCGCCACCCTGCGCAGCGCAGGCGCGCAGGCCGCGCTTCTGCGACGTCGCCCCAGGCGGCTTCAGGCGTCGTCGCGCCCCTGGCGCACGACGACGCTGGTGGCGGCCATGTCGGCGCTCACGTTGCCGACGGTCGCGAACACGTCCGGGATCGTGTCCATGGCCAGCAGGATGCCGAGCGGGCCGGGCGGCAGGCCCATCGCCGTCGTGACCGGCAGGTTGGTGGCCATGAAGCTCACCTGGCCGGGCAGGCCGACCGACCCCATGCTGATCAGCACCGCGAGCGCGGCGCCGGTCGCCAGTTGCGTGGTCGTGAGGTCGACGCCGAAGGCCCACGCGATGAACGACGCGGTGGCCACGTACTGGATCGGGCTGGTGATGCGGAACAGCGACACCGCCATCGGCAGGACCAGCGAGGCGACCTCGCGCGGATAACCGAGGTTGCGGTCGCAGCTCTGCAGCATCGCCGGCAGCGAGGCCAGCGACGATTGCGTGCTCGCGGCCACCGCCTGGGGCGGCGCGAGCGCGGTGAGGAATCGGCGCACGCGCTCGCCACCCCACAGCACCGCCACCGGCAGCATCATCACGGTGACCGCGATGTACAGCAGGCACTCCAGGCCGATGTAGACGCCGAGCGCGCTGATCATGCCGAGCCCGGCGCGCGCGCAGACCGAGAGGATCAGCGCGAACACGCCGGCGGGCGCGGCCCACAGCACCCAGCGCACGACCACGATCATCGCGTCGGCGATGGCCTGGAAGAAGTCGACCATCCTCGCGCGGCGGTCGGCATCGATGCGGGTGAGGGCGAAACCGAAGAACAGGGCGAACACCACCAGCGGCAACATCGCGCTCTGCGCGGCCGCCGCGATCGCGTTGCTCGGCACCATCGCCACCAGCGAATCGGCCCAGTGCGTCGGTGCGATGGCCGCGGGCGCGCCGCCGCCGGAGGCGCCGTGCAGCGCCGCGGCAAGGCCCGGGTCGCGCGGCACGAACGACAGCGCCATCGGCGCGACGAGCGCGGTGAACGCCGCGGCGCCCGACAGGATCAGCAGGAACACCACGATCGCGCGGCGCGCGGTGCGCCCCGAGCTGGCGGCATCGCTCGCGGTGTTGACGCCGACGATCACCAGCGCCAGCACCAGCGGCACCACCGTCATCTGCAATGCGTTGAGCCACAGCTTGCCGAACGGTTGCACCACGTCGGCGACTCGGATGCCCAGCGCGGGATCGATCCAGGCCAGCAGCAGGCCGACGATCGCGCCGGCCGCCAGGCCCGAAAGAATGCGCGCGGTGGCGCTCATGCGCGGTGTTCCTTCGCGGCGAGGGCCGGGAGCTTCCAGTCGTGCTGCAGGCGCTGGTATTCGGCCGCGGGCAGCAGCACGAACACCGGGCGCCGGTCGGCATCGAGCCAGCGCAGTAGCGATTCCATGGAGGCCGGTGCCATCGCGGTGCAGCCCGCGGTGGTGCTGTCCGGCGATTTCCACAGGTGGCCGAAGATGCAGCTGCCGGCGCCGCGTTCGCCGCGCGGGTTGTTGTCGATGACGAAGCCGAGGCGGTAGCGCTGGTCGCCATCGGCATGCAGGTCGCGGCGCATCGGCTCGGTCGAGTCCTTCACCGCGGCGGCACCGACGTCGCTGCTGTCGACGATGCGGTTGTAGTACGGCGAGCCGTCGACGTCCACGCACCAGTCGTTCGCGTCCAGTGCCTGGTACCGCAGGCCGGTGGCGGCGCCGGATGCGTAGCCGAAGGCTTCGCCGATCGTGAACACGCCCGCCGGGCTGCGGCCGTCGCCTTCGTGCTTCACGGGGCCGTCGTCGCCGGCGGGAACCTCGTGCAGCCCGGTACCCCAGGCCGCGCCGGTGCGGCCGATGACGACGGGCACGGCCGCGCCGGCCTCGCGCCAGGTGCCGCCGGCGTCGCGTTCGTAGCGCCGCAGTTCGCCGCTGGTGGCGCCCCAGTCGGCGGTGGTGACGACGACCATCTGCCGCGACTGCGCCCACGGCCTGCCGGCGTCGCCGGCGGCGGATCCGGGCGCGGTGGTCGCGCATGCGGCGCCGAGCGCGGCGCAGGCGAGGACGGTGCTGGTGAGGAGCGTTCGGAGCATCGGGGCCTCGTCGCGGTAGGCGGTGTCAGGACTCGAGCAGCGGCTGGATCCGCTCGAGGTTGGCGAGCAGGCTCTCGCGGCGTTCGCGCCCGGATTCGCACAGGGTCACGAACAGGCCGTCGAGCAGGTGCTGCAGCGCGGAGTGGTAGAGCAGGGGTTCGATGTGCGCGCGCTCGTCGTGCGCCGACACCAGCAGCGCCACGTCGGCGAGGGCGCGCAGCGAATTCGAGGTGTGGCGGGTGACGGTGATCACCTGGCCGCGCAGCTCGCGCACGTAGCGGCACAGCTGGCACAGCGCAGGCTGCTTGCCGTGCTCGGAGAACACCAGCAGCACATCGCCGGGGCGCGCGGCCGACATGCTCGCGGTCATGTGCGCCGGGTCGAAGTTGTGCACGCTCAGGATGCCGAGCAGCGACAGCCGCTGGGCGAAGGCGCGGGCATGGATGTCGTCCTCGCCCAGGCCGATGATGTAGACCTTGCCGGCGCCGGCGATCGCCGCGGCCGCGCCCGCGATCGCTTCGGGCGGGTTGATCAGCCGCGTGGCTTCCTCGGCTTCGGACTTGCTGCGCCAGAGGCTGGAGGCCAGGCTCGCGGCGCGGTCGGCGGGCTCCGCTTCCGCGGCGGCTTCGCCCTGGCCGTTATCGGCGCGCACCAGCGCTTCGCTGATCGACAGCTTCAGGTCGGGATAGCCGCGGAAGCCGAGCTTCTGGCAGAACTTCACGACGCTCGACTGGCTGATGCCCAGGGCGTTGGCCAGCTGCTGCGACGAATAGTCGCGCAGCAGTTGCGCGTTCTCGAGCACGAAGTCGGCGATGCGGCGCTCGATGGCCGACATCCTGTCGCGTTCGGAGCGGATCTTGACCAGTGCCGACATCGGCGCGGACTCAGGCGGCCTTGTCGGACAGCGTGCCCAGCCCGGCGATCTCGCGGATGCCCAGCCCCGGCGCGTCGGTGATCGAGATCTCCGATTCGTCGAAGATCACGCCGCCCTTCACCGGGTCGTATTGGCACAGCGACGGCCCGTCGAGGTCGACCTTTGTGATCACGTCGGACTTGGCCACGGCCAGGTGCACCGCGGCGGCGACGCCGATGCTCGACTCGAGCATGCAGCCGATCATGCAGTCGATGCCGTGCATGCCGCAGATGTCGGCGATGCGCACCGCGTTGGAGATGCCGCCGGTCTTCATCAGCTTGATGTTGACGATGTCGGCGGCGCGCATCCGGATGAGCTCGATCACTTCCATCGGCCCGAACACGCTCTCGTCGGCCATCACCGGCGTATGCACGCGTTCGGTGACGTAGCGCAGGCCCTCCAGGTCGTGCGCCTTGACCGGCTGCTCGACCAGCTCGAGCTTGACGCCGGCGTCCTCCAGCGTCTGCAGCGCGTACACCGCCTGCTTGGCGGTCCAGCCCTGGTTGGCGTCGAGGCGGAGCAGGGCGCGGCCCTCGACCGCGGCGTGGATCGCCTTGGTCCGCTCGATGTCCACGCCGATGTCCTTGCCGACCTTGATCTTCAGCGATTCGAACCCGCGATCCACCGCGGCCAGCGAGTCGGCGACCATCTTGTCGATGTAGTCGACGCTGATGGTGATGTCGGTGGTGATCGCCGGCTCGCCGCCGCCGAGCAGCTGGTAGAGCGGCGCGCCGTAGAGCTGGCCCCACAGGTCGTGGACCGCGATCTCGACCGCGGCCTTGGCGCTGGAGTTCTTCTCCATCGCGCCCTGGACGAGGTGGGTGATGCGGTTGAGGTTGGCGATCTCCTGGCCGACCAGGCGCGGCGCGATGTAGTGGCGGATCGCGTCCACGATGGAGCCGTGGGTGTCGCCGGTGATCACCGCCGTCGCCGGCGCGCTGCCATAGCCGACGTGCCCGGTGTCGGTGTGGACCATCACGACGACGTCCTCCACCTGCTCCACCGTGCGCAGCGCGGTCTTGAACGGCGTCTTCAGCGGGACCCGCAGCATCCCGAAGCGGATGTCGCTGATCTTCATGGGTTGTCCTTCATTTGTCTTGTGCCACCCGGACGATGTTGGTGATGCGGTCCACGTAGTCGTGGTCCTTGCCGAAGCGCAACGGCAGCAGGGGCGTCAGCGACACGCCGTTGAGGTGCAGCGAGCGCGGCTGGCCGTCGGCACCCAGGAAGGTGCCGCCGTTGGTGTCGTGGATGACGTAGGGCTTTCCGTCGATGCGGCCCGCGAACATCATCACGTGGCCCGGGATGTAGATCAGGTCGCCCACGTCCAGCGCGGCGACCGCGGCCATGCGCTTTTCGCGGCTGTCGCCGGCTTCGAAGTGGGTGCGCTGGAAGGCCGGGCTCACCGACTGGTCGCTGGTGTTGCGCGGCATCTGCACGCCCATGCTGTGGTACACGTCGGACACGAAGCCGCTGCAGTCGCGGCCGTTGTACGAATGGCCCCAGCCGTAGCGTTCGCCCAGGAACTTGAAGGCCTGGCGCAGGATGTTGCCGCGCGTCAGCGGCAGGAAGTCGCCAGCGCTGCCCTGGTTGCGTTGCAGGAGCGCGGGCGCGAAGGCGAGGCTGCCGTCGGCGTTGCGCACCGGCAGCTCGAGCACCCACGAGGTGTACGGGAACTGGCCGTTGACGGGCTTGTCGTACGGCGGCGGCGCGAGCGGCACGCGCACGCCCATGTCGAGTTGCAGTTCCGACACGCGCGGCTCCTCGCGCGTGAACACGGTGCGCGGCTTGGCGTCGGTGATCACGCGGTACGACGCCTTCGCGCCGTAGCCGAGCACCGCGTCGCGCGCGCCTTCGGCGATCGCATCGGCCTCGACCCATGCCGCGTAGCGCTCGCTCACCACGAACAGCCAGTTGCCGTCGGCGCTCGCATGGACGATCGCCACCGCCGCGCCGGGGAACAACGCGCTT
The DNA here is from genome assembly GCA_966212495.1 of uncultured Gammaproteobacteria bacterium. Lineage (GTDB taxonomy): Bacteria > Pseudomonadota > Gammaproteobacteria > Xanthomonadales > Xanthomonadaceae > Cognatiluteimonas. The sequence goes on along the minus strand of CBIHRR010000004.1, from coordinate 27,624 downwards.
TCCTGGAACCGGTCGATGTCGCCGTCGTCGTCGCTGCTGAACACGCGCAGCGAGGTCGGGAACGTGCGCAACAGGGCCCGCTCCACCGCCATGCCGTAGCGAGTGGGCTGGCTCGCGGGAATCGCGTCCATCGCGCGGTTGGCGACGATCGCGTCGAGCGTGGCCTTCGGCACCGGCTTGCCGTTTTCGTCCCACAGCGGGCGCGACGGCGGCGAGGCCAGGCCCTCGATCCAGCCCGCGACCTGCGCGCGCGCCAGCGTCGGCGGCAGCGCGGCGATGTCGTGCATCGAATCGTCGACCTGCAGCAGGCGCGCATTGCGCGCCGCGATCGCGGCCGGCGTCATCAGCACCGCATCGGCGTCCTTCGTCCGCGCGACCCAGAACTCGGGCGAGAAGTACGCCGCTTCGACGCCGGGCACGCCGGTCGGCGACGCGGTGGCCGCAGCCGTCGCGGCCTGGCCGCGCGCCAGGCCCGGCGCCGCCGCGAAGGCGAGGGGAAGCGCCAGCGCGAGCGCCAGCGCGGTGAATGCAGGAGTCCGGAATCGCATGCGCAGCACCTCGGAAGGCCTCAGGTCGGAGCCAGGGAAGAGAGCACCTGGGCAATCAACAGCCCGTAGCCGGTGCCAAGGATATAGCCGAGCAGCGCCAGCAGCACCGCCACGGGAACGAGCGCCGCGGAGTACGTCGCCGCCAGCACCGGGCAGGCGGCCACGCCGCCCACGTGCGCCAGCGAGGAGATCCCGCACAGGTACAGGTCGAAATGGAACAGGCGCGCGGCGACGAGCATGATCGCCGCGTGGATCGCCAGGATCGTGACGCCGCACAGCAGGTAGAGCGGCGCGGTCGAGATGCCCTCGAAATTGCTCTGCGAGGCCATCACCGCGACCACGGTCATCAGCAGCGCGCTGGAGATCGGGCTGGCGCCGGGATAGCGGGCCAGCGGGGTATGCGCGACGACGAGGCCGGCGACGGTGGCGATCATGATCGCCCACGTCGTGGCGCTGACCATGCCGGACACCGGCATGCGCGCACCGAGCCAGGCCGATCCCGCGGCGACGCCCACCGCCATGCCCAGCCACAGCAGCACGCCGTCGGTGGTGACGGGGCCTTGCGCCCGCACCGTCGCGGTCACGTATTCGGCGCTCGAGCGCGCGCGCGTCCAGCGGTTGAACGCGGGCGCGGTCCTCGCCAGCGAGAACAGGATCGCCACCCACATCGAATAGCACACCGCGTCGGTGAGCAGCGCCAGCGCCAGTGCGTCGTCGGACATGCCGATCGCGGTCTTCACCGCGATCAGGTTCGCGCTGCCGCCCATCCAGCTGCCGCTCACCGCGGCGAGCGGCTGCCAGCCGTCCGGCACCGGCAGCGCGTGGCGGAAGATCAGGTAGGTGGCGATGAAACCGATGAACAGGCTGATCGAGGTGCAGAAGAACACGGCGAGCACGCGCGGCCCGAGCGCGAGGATCGCGCGCAGGTCGCAGTTGATCATCAGCAGGAACAGCAGCGCCGGCACCATCTGCTTGATCAGCAGGCCCTGCGCCGCCTTGATCTCGGGCGTGACCTGCCAGAGGCCGAGCACCGCCAGCGCGGTCACCGACAGGTACACGAGCACGATCGGCGGCACGAACGAGAAGAGCTTCCAGCCCGTGCGGCGCTCGAGGAAGGTGTAGATCCCGGCCGCCAGCAGCATCACTGCCAGGTAAGGCCAGACGGTCTGGATCATCGCGTGGTGTCCCCGTTTTTTCCGCACTGCAACATCGCGCGGAACCAGTTTTATTGTGCAGTGCGGAATAGCTGATTCTTAAAACTTATACGCCAAGAATAAATTATTGACCAGCCCTGGAGTGCGTGCTACACAAGCGTCACTTTGCCGACGTTGGGGAACGTTTCGGGTGCAAGCGGGTCCGATCCATGCTGCAACTGCCAGGGCGACGTCGGTGCGGCAGCGCCGGCTTCGCCATTGGGCACCGTTGGTCCTGGTGCTGCTGGCAGGCCGCGGCCTCGCCGCGCCGGCGGTTGCGACGCTGGTAGGCGCGAGCGGGGTCGCGGCGGGCGCGGAAGTGTCGCGCAGCCCGGCGGTGGTGGCGGTCACCGCGCTCGTCGACCGCGGCGACTTCGCCGGCGCGAATGCGGCGATCGACGCCGCGCGCCCGGCGGCCACCCCGATCGACCGGCGCGTGCTCGACTTCCAGCGCGAGCGCATGCGCCGCATCCTCCTCGACTTCACCCAGGACGCGGCGCAGGTGCGTGCGCGCCTGCGCAAGGACATCCCCGACCTCACCGACGCCGAGTTCGCGCGCTGGGACGCGCAGGGCCTGCTGGAGCGCATTGACATCGACGGGAAGCGGCTGTACTTCGACCGCACCGCCTCGAACCTGTTCCGCGTCAGCGCCGAGGCGCGCGCGCGCCGTGCCGCCCCGAAGCCGTTTACCGCCAGCCCGCTCGAATCGACCAACCAGCACCACCGCGACGTCGTGGCCGCCGCGCGCGCGACGCATTCCGACAGCGTGCTGCCGCGGCGCGTGCGCATCGTGCAATCGCTCGTGGTGGACGCCGACGCAGTGCCGGCCGGCGAGACCGTGCGCGCCTGGATCCCGTATCCGCGCGCGATCCCCGGGCAGCAGGAAGACATCCGCTATGTCGCCAGCGAGCCCGCCGCGCACCGCATCGCGCCGGAATCCGCGCTGCAGCGCACGGTGTACTTCGAGAAGCCCGCCGTAGCCGGGAAGAAGACCGAATTCCAGGTGACCTACGACGTCACCATCAGCGCCCGCCACTTCGACGTGGACGCCGACAAGGTGGTGCCGGCGGAGATCACGCCCGAACTCGCGCCGTTCGTGGCCGAGCGCGCCCCGCACATCGTGTTCACCGACGACCTGCGCGCGTTCTCGCGCCAGGTGGTCGGCGACGAGACGAATCCCTGGCGCATCGCGCAGAAGCTCTACGCCGCCGTCGACCGCATCCCGTGGGCCGGCGCGCGCGAATACTCGACGATCCCGAACATCAGCGACTACGCGCTGCACGCCGGCCACGCCGACTGCGGCCAGCAGACGCTGCTGTTCATGGCCTTGCTGCGGCTCAACGGCATCCCGGCGCGCTGGCAATCCGGGATGATGTTCGCGGACGACGGCACGCGGCAGACGTACTGGAACCTGCACGACTGGGGCCAGCTGTACATCGCCCCTTACGGCTGGATGCCGATGGATGTCACCTTCGGTCGCCTCGACGATGCCGACCCGGCCGTGGCCGGTTTCTACCTCGGCGGCCTCGACGGTTACCGCATCGCCTTCAACGACGACTACAGCCGGCCCTTCGAGCCGGCCAAGCGGCATTTCCGTTCCGAAACCGTGGACCTGCAGCGCGGGGAAGCGGAGTGGGACGGCGGCAACCTGTATTTCAACCAGTGGGACTACGACTTCGTAGCCACGCCACAACCATAAGCAGCCCTGGGGAGACGATATGAGCAGCACCCGCAATTTGCGCAAGTCGGTACTTTGCATGGCGATGGGCGCCTGCCTGTCGTCGCTCGTCGCGGGCCCCGTGCTGGCGCAGGCCGTCACCGGTGCCGTGGCGGGCCGCGCGCAAGCCGGCACGACGGTCACGATCTCCAATCCGGCCACCGGCCAGAGCCGCTCGGCGACCGTGGGTGCGGACGGCACTTACCGCATCGCCCAGCTGGCGCCCGGGCAGTACACGCTGACCTCGGGATCCGGCGCGCCCGTTTCCGTCGTCGTCTCCCTCGGCGGAACGACCACGGTCAACCTCGGCAACGACGGCGCGGTCGATCTCGCGACGGTGCAGGTGAGGGGCGCCGCCGTCGTCAACCGCGTGGACGTGTATTCCACCGAGAGCTCGACCAACATGACCCGCCAGGAACTGGCGCGCCTGCCCGTCGACCAGAGCCTGGGTTCGGTCGCGCTGCTGGCGCCGGGCGTGGTTTCCTCCGGCGCCACGTTCGGCGGCCTGACCTTCGGCGGCTCGTCGGTGGCGGAGAACGTCGTCTACATCAACGGCATGGACGTGACCGATCCGTACCGCCGCCAGGGCTACTCCACCGTGCCCTACAACTTCTACGAGGAAGTGCAGGTCAAGACCGGCGGCTATTCGGCGGAATTCGGCCGCAGCACCGGCGGCGTGATCAACGCCGTGACGCGCTCGGGCGGCAACGACTTCCATGCCGGCGCCGAAGTCACGCTGGAGCCCCGCGCCTGGAATTCCCCCAAGAAGGACCATTTCCACGACGACGGCACCATCGACGAGCGCGACCGCACCAGCCGCGATGGCGGCTCGTTCTACAAGGCCAACGTGTGGGCGTCCGGCGCGATCGTGAAGGACAAGCTGTTCTTCTTCGGCATGTACGAGATGCGCGACAGCAGGCCGCGCGACGTGGACACGACGGAGGCCTGGTACACCAAGAGCAACAACGATTTCTGGGGCGGCAAGATCGACTGGCACATCGACGACAACAACCTGCTCGAATTCCTGGCGTTCTCGGACAAGGCCGATTCGACGACCGACAACTACGCATACGACTGGGACACCTCGGCCCTCGGCGACTGGCAGGGCAGCAGCAACTCGGGCTCGGGCGGCGACAACTGGTCGGCGACGTATACCGGCCATTTCGGCGACAACTTCGTGGCCAAGGCCATGTACGGCGTCAACAAGCGCAGCGCCCTGGGCGGCACGCCGCTGGACGCCGACTGCAGCATCGTTTCCCGCACCGGCGCCTTCAACGGCGCGTACGGCGCGCCGACCACGCCGGTCGGCTGCCACCCCAGCAACAGCAGCATCAGCAGCCGCTACGACAAGCGCCAGGTCTCGCGCCTCGACTTCGAGTGGACGCTCGGCAACCACCTGTTGCGCTTCGGCTGGGACAAGGAGGTCATGGACTCCGACAGCTCGGTGGTGTATCCCGGCGACGGCAGCAGCTACACCGTGTCCGTCATCAACAACACCACCGGCACCAGCGAACTCAACGGCGTGGCGTTGCCGCCCGGCCTCAATCCGTACGTCGACGTGCGCCACTACGTCACCGGCGCGCCGGTGAGCACGGACGCGCAGGCGATCTACATCGAGGACAACTGGAACGTCACGCCCAACCTGCTGTTGAACATCGGCATCCGCGGCGACAAGTTCGAGAACACGCTCGCGTCGGGCGCGACGTTCGCCAAGGCCGATTTCCGCGACATGATCTCGCCGCGACTGGGCTTCAGCTGGGACATGAACGGCGACGGCACCACCAAGCTGTTCGGCAACGCGGGCCGCTACTACATCCCGCTGACCAACAAGCTCACCGACTACTTCGGCGGCGGCACCACCGACGAGCATACCTACTACAAGTTCAACGGCTGGACCGAGATGAAGCACCCGATCACGGGGGCGACCTACATCGTGCCGAACCTGGGCGCGCAGATCGGCCCGGTGAACACCGACGGCAACGTCCCGGCGCCGGACGACGTGCGCACGGCCGTCGCGCGCGACCTCAAGCAGGTCTTCCAGGACGAGTACATCCTCGGCTTCCAGAAGGCGATCGACCAGGCGTGGTCGTACGGCGTCAACGCGACGTACCGCGAAGTGACCCGGGCCATCGAGGACGTGAGCATCCGCCACATCGATGGTTGCCCCTGGTACTCGGGCGACTACCCGATCCTCAACCCCGGCGAGACCAACACCCTCTGGTGCCCGGACACGAACGACTGGATCACGTTCGACAACTCCGTCGACGGGTACAAGGCCTCGGGCAGCGGGAAGATCTTCGGCTACAAGAAGCCCAAGCGCACGTACAAGGCCGTCGAGTTCCAGCTCGACCGCGCCTGGGATGGCAAGTGGTCCTTCAATGCCAGCTACCTGTGGTCCAAGAGCGAAGGCAATATCGAAGGCCCGGTGAACTCGGACACGGGCTACGCCGACACCAACCTCGTGCAGTTCTACGACCATCCGGCCGTGAACGAGCGCTACGGCGTGCTGTTCAACGATCATCGCCACCAGCTCAAGTTCCGCGGCGCGTACAAGTTCAACGAGATGTGGAGTGTCGGCGCGACGTTCTCCGCCGTCTCGGGCGGCCCGATCACGGCGTTTGGCGTGCGCTGGCCCGACGACAACCGCGGGTTCGGCCCCGGCGAGTTCAGCGGTGGCGGTTCGGGCTGGCTGTGCGTCTCCGGCTGCGGCAGCTACACGACCCGCGAGCTGGTCTACACGCCGCGCGGCGCGTTCGGGCGCATGCCCTGGGTGAAGGACCTGAGCGCCAGCGTGACCTGGACGCTGCCCGTGGAGGGCGTCGACCTGAAGGCACGCCTGTCGGTCTACAACCTCCTCAACAGCCAGACCGTCATCAACGTGCATTCGCGCTACGAAAGCGCCCCGGGCGCCCCGATGCCGTATTTCGGCCAGGGCACGGTGTGGCAGGGACCGCGTACCGCGCAGCTCGTCGTGACCTACAACTTCTGAGATGTAACCCCCTGGGCGGCCCGCGCGTCGGGCCGCCCCTTTTTTTTTGGGTGGAAGGCAGCATGCAGCACGGCAATGCCCGCGGTGGCGCGGGAACCTGCGAAGGCGTCGACCTGGCGTCGCTCGCGCAGCGCGAAGACACGCCGCTCCACGTCTATTCCGCCGCGGCGATCCGGGGGCGCCTGCGGGCGCTGCAGGCGGCGCTGGCCGGGCTCGACGCGGGCGTGTGCTACGCGGTGAAGGCCAACAGCAACGGCGCGATCCTGCGCCTGCTGGCGGAGGAGGGCGCCGGCGCGGACATCGTGTCCGGCGGCGAGTTGTGGCGATCGCTGCGCGCGGGGATTCCCGCCGGGCGGATCGTCTTTTCCGGCGTGGGCAAGTCAGCCGGCGAGATCGCGCAGGCGCTGGAGGCGGGCGTCTCGCGCTTCAACATCGAATCGCGCGCGGAGCTCGAGTTGCTGCAGGCGATCGCGTCGGCGCGCGGCCAGGTCGCGCACGCGGCGGTGCGCATCAACCCGGACGTCGACGCGCTGACCCACGCCAAGATCTCCACCGGCAAGTCGGAGAACAAGTTCGGCGTGTCGGTCGCGGAAGCGCGCGCGTGGTTCGCCCAGGCCGATCGCTGGCCCTCGGTGCGCCTGGACGGCCTGCACATGCACATCGGCTCGCAGATCCTGAGCCTCGAACCGGTCCGGCAGGCGCTGCGACGCATGGCCGGCTTCTGGCGAGAACTCCAGGCGGCGGGGCACCACATCGCGACCATCGACGTCGGCGGGGGCCTCGGCGTGCGCTATCGCGAGGGCGAACGCGCCATCGACGCGGCGGACTACGTCGCCCAGATCCGCACGGCGCTCGAGGGCTTCGATGGGCGGCTCCTGCTCGAGCCGGGGCGTTACCTCGTGGCCGAGGCGGGGCTGCTGCTCAGCCGCGTGCTGCTCGAGAAGGAAGGCGAGGCGCGCCGGTTCCTGGTACTCGACGCGGCGATGAACGACCTGCTGCGGCCGAGCCTGTACGAGGCCTGGCACGACATCGTGCCGGTAGGCGACGCGACGAACAGGCCGGAGACCGAGTACGACGTGGTCGGGCCGGTGTGCGAAACCGGCGACACCTTCGCCACCGGGCGCAGGCTGCCGCGCTGCGAGGCCGGCGAGCTGGTCGCGATCCTGGGCACGGGCGCGTATGGCGCGTCGATGGCCTCCACCTACAACTCGCGCCCGCTGGCCGCCGAGGTGCTGGTCGATGGCGACCGGTACGCGGTCGTGCGGCGCAGGCAGACGCTGGATGAGATGATCGGGGGCGAACAGCCCGCCGCCGGCTGGAAAACGGCATGAAGGAGGACACCATGAAACGTGCACCCCGCATCCTCGCCGCGGCGCTCGTCGCCGCGCTCTCCGGCGCAGGCCTCGCCGGCTGTGCCGCACAGTCGACACGGGCGGATGCGCCGCAGGCGCGGCCGCTCACGCTCGATACGCACGTCGACATCCCGCTCGACTACATGCGCGAGCCGCAGTTCGACGTCGGCCACGACACGCCGCTGCTGGTGGACCTCGGCAAGATGGAGCGCGGCGGCCTCGATTCGGCGTTCTTCGTGGTCTACGTTGGGCAGGGCCCGTTGACGCCGGAGGGCTACGCGCACGCCGTCGCCCAGGCGGACCGCAAGTTCGAGGGCATCGCGATGATGCTCGACAAGTACCCCGACCGCATCCGCGCCGCGCGCACGCCGCAGGAGGTGCGCGACAACCACGCGCGCGGCTTGCTGTCGGCGATGATCGGCATCGAGAACAGCTATTCGCTCGGCCACGACCTGGGACGCATCGACTCCTCGTTCGCCAAGGGCGCGCGTTACCTCGGGCTCGTGCACGTCGGCAACAACGACCTCTGCACCAGCGCCAACCCCGACACGAAGGCGGGCGAGCCGGCCTTGAACAGTCCCGGCGACGCGGGCATGAGCGACTTCGGCCGCGCCGCGGTGGCGCGCGCGAACGCGCTGGGCATGATGGTCGACATCTCGCACGCGTCGGACAAATGCGTGCGCGACGCCATCGCCGCGTCGAAGGCGCCGATCATCGCCTCGCATTCCTCGTCGCGCGCGCTGGTGGACGTGCCACGCAATCTGCCGGACGACCTGCTGCGCGCGATCGCCGCGGACGACGGGGTCGTGCAGGCCGTCGCGTACAAGGAATTCCTGAAGCCGGACCCGGAACGGGCGAAGGCGGAAAAGGCGTTGCAGGACGCGGTCGTGCGCGGGGCCGGCGACACCGAATACGACAGCGAGAAGCACGACTACCTGCCGGCGATGGTCGAAGGCATGGCGCGCATCGAGAAGGAACACCCGCTGGCGAGCCTCGACCAGTACATGGACCACATCCAGCACATGGTGCAGGTCGCGGGCATCGACCACGTCGGCATCGCCTCCGACATGGACGGCGGCGGCGGGATCACCGGCTGGATGGATGCCTCGCAGACCCCGAACGTGACCGCGGCGCTGCGCGCGCGCGGCTTCAGCGACGCGGACATCGCCAAGATCTGGGGCGGCAACCTGCTGCGCGTGTGGCAGGCGGCGATCGACGAGGCCGCGCGCGAGCGCGGGGCCGCGCAGTGAGCGCACGGCTGGCCCCGGCGCTGGCGCTGCTGCTCTGCGCGGGCACGGCGACGGCGGCGCAGCCGGCCGCGCGTGCCGCGGCCACGGCTGCAGCTGCATCGGCGATGCCTGCGGCCGCGGCGCAGCCGTCCGGGCCCTCGGTGCAGGCGATCGACGCCGCGGTCAAGGCGACAATCGCGCGCTACCACCTCCCGGGCATCGCAGTCGGCGTGGTCGAGGACGGCAAGGTCGTCTTCGCGCGCGGCTATGGCGAAACCGTCGCCGGTTCCGGCGACGCGGTAACCACGAAGACGCTGTTCAAGATCGCCTCCAACAGCAAGGCGATGACCGCCGCGACCCTTGCGCGCCTGGTGCAGCAAGGCAGGCTCGGCTGGGACGATCCGGTGGTGAAGCACCTGCCGGGCTTCGCGATGCACGATCCCTGGGTCACCGAGCACATGACGGTGCGCGACCTGCTCGTGCACGACAGCGGGCTGCCCGAGGGCGGCGGCGACCTGATGCTGTGGCCCGAGCCGAACCTGTTCGACCGCGACGACATCGTGCACGGCCTGCGCTACATCAAGCCGGCCTACGGCTTCCGCGCGGGCTATGCCTACGACAACCTGCTGTACGTCGTCGCCGGCCAGGTCGCGGCGGCCGCGGACGGGGGATCCTACGAGGAGGTCGTGCGCCGCGAACTGTTCCAGCCGCTGGGGCTCGACGAATGCCGGGTGGGCGAGTTCGCGCTCGCCGACGCCGGCAGCGTCGCCCAGCCGCACATGCGCGATGGCGACGCCAACGTGGCGATGCGCGAGGACGGCGCCGTCGTCCCTGCGATCGCCTCCGCGCCCGCCGGCGGCATCCGCTGCAGCCTCGACGACATGCTGACGTGGGCGCGCAACTGGCTCGTGCCCACGCCGGAACAGCTGCAATGGCTCGGGCCGGCGCAGCGCGCCGAGATGTGGAAGGCGCGCACGCCGATGCCGATCTCGTCGCTGAAGAAGCGCTGGGACGACACCCACTATTACGCGTACGCATTCGGCTTCCGGGTCGCGGACGCCGACGGCGAGTGGACGGTGTCGCACACCGGCACGCTCGGCGGCATGTATTCGATGATGATGCTCCTGCCGGACCGCCGCTCGGGCTTCGTCTTCATGATCAACGGCGAGGGCGGCACGGCGCGCACGGTGCTCGGCGAGGCGCTGCTCAAGCTCTTCACCGCGCCTGGCAAGTCGCTGGGCGTCGACGGCTATGCCGACGACCTCGAGCGGCCGTCGGCGCCCGCGACGGCCGCCGCGGCGCAGCAGGCGCCGGCGCCCGCGCTCCCGGACGCGTCGAAGCGTGTCCCGGTGACGCCGGCGCAGATGGCGCAGTGGCTCGGCACCTGGCGCGACCCGTGGTTCGGCGAAGTGCGCATCTGCCCGGTGGGCGACGGCGTGGAATGGCGCTCGGCCAAGTCGCCGAAGATGCACGGCATGATCGGCGTCCTCGGCGGCCGCTACCTGCTGCACTGGGACGACATCGCGGTGGACATCGACGCGTGGCTCGATTTCGCCGGCAACGGCGATGCGAAGACGCTGCGCATGGCCAAGCTCGATCCGGACGGCGATTTCAGTTCCGACTACGAGGATCTCGCGTTCACGCGCGTGGGCGGCTGTGGGTAGGACGCGCGCGACCGTTGCGACCGCGGCCGCGGCCCTGCTCCTGGCGCTGGGCAGCGGCTGCGCCGCCGGCCCGCGGGCCGGCGCGCCGGCGCCGCAAGCCGCGTCGGCCGCGGGCCCGACGCTGTCGCCGGCCACGACCATGGCCGAAGCGGGCATGATCGACATCCGCAGCCTCGTGCCCGACATGTCGCAGCAGATCGCGTACGCGGGCAGCGACAACTTCGTCGGCGCGCCCGTCGACGGCTACGAGGCGCCGCGCTGCTGGCTGCGCCACGAAGCGGCCGACGCGCTCGCGCGCGTCGAGCGCTCGCTGCGCGCGCGCCACCAGCGCTTGCGCATCTTCGACTGCTACCGGCCCGCGCGCGCGGTCGCGCATTTCATGCGCTGGGTCGCCGACGAGGCCGACCAGCGCACGAAGGCCGCGCACTATCCCGGCCTCGACAAATCGCAGTTGACCGGCGGCTACATCGCGCCCGTGTCGGGGCACAGCCGCGGCGGCACCGTCGACCTCACGCTGCTCCAGTGCGACGCGCGGGACGCCGATTGCAGGCCGCTGGACATGGGCACCGGCTTCGACTGGTTCGCGCCCCTCGCCAACACCGATTCGCCCGAAGCGACACCCGCGCAGCGCGCCAACCGCCATGTCCTCCTCGATGCGATGGCCGCGCAGGGCTTCCGCAACTACCCGATGGAATGGTGGCACTACACGCTGCAGCCCGAGCCGACGCCACGCGCGCTGTACGACGTTCCCGTCACCGCACCGGACACGCCGATGCCGCAAGCCGAGATCGACCGCCTGATGCAGCGCTACGACGGCAACGTCCCCGGCGCGTCCCTGCTCGTGATCAAGGACGCCGAGGCGGTCGTCCGCCGCGGCTACGGCCGCTCCGACCTGGAGGCGGGCGTCGAAGCCGGCCCGTCGACCGATTACCGCCTCGCCTCGGTCAGCAAGCAGTTCACCGCGGCCGCGATCCTGCTGCTCGCGGAGGACGGCAAGCTCTCGATCGACGACCCGGCGCGCAAATGGCTGCCGGAACTGCCGGCGGCGACGGACGCGGTCACGCTGCGCCACCTGCTGACCCACACCTCCGGGCTCGTCGACTACGAGGACCTGATGGGCGACGACTGGCAGGGCCAGATCCGCGATGCCGGCGTGCTCGCGCTGCTGTCGAAGGAGAACCGGCTCTACTTCGCGCCAGGCACCTCCTACCGCTACAGCAACAGCGCCTACGCGCTGCTGTCGCTGGTGGTGGAGCGCGCGTCGGGCATGGCCTATCCGGACTTCCTGCAGGCCCGCATCTTCGGGCCGCTGGGCATGCGCGACACGCTCGCCTACGTGGCCGGCGGGCGTGAGCCGCCGCATCGCGCGTGGGGCTACACGCAGCAGGGCGACGGCGCGACGAATCAAGGCGCGTGGACGCGTACCGACCAGAGCACGACCAGCGCGGTACTGGGCGACGGCGGCATCTATTCCTCGATCGACGACCTCGCGCGCTGGGATGCGGCGCTGTACGACGACAGGCTGCTCAGCGACGCCTCGCGCAAGCTCGCCTTCTCGCCGCACGTGGCAGTGACCGGCGAACCCTACGAGGCGCGGTATGGCTTCGGCTGGCGGATCACCGGCGAGACGCTCTGGCATTCCGGTGAAACGGTCGGCTTCCGCAACGTGATCGTGCGTTGGCCGGCGCGCCGCCTCACGGTGGTGCTGCTCAGCAACCGCAACGACCCGGAACCCTACCGGACGGCGCTCGAGATCGGCGCGCTGTTCCTGGCGCCCGCAGCGCAAGGGGCGGCCACGCGGCCTTGACGCGGGCCGGCGTAGTGCTGTCCGCATGGACAGCTTCCCGGCCCAACGCCAGCGCATGGTCGAGCGCCAGGTCGCGGCGCGGGGCGTCCGCGATCCCCGGGTCCTGGCGGCGATGCGCGACGTTCCGCGCGAGGGATTCCTCGACGCCGGCATGCGCGAGTTCGCCTACGAGGATTCGCCGCTGCCGATCGAGGCGGGGCAGACGATCTCGCAGCCGTACATCGTCGCGCTGATGCTGGAGGCCGCGGCCATCCGGTCCGGCGACCACGTGCTGGAGATCGGCGCGGGTTCCGGCTATGCGGCGGCCGTCATGTCGCGGCTGGCCGGCGAAGTGCTGGCGATCGAGCGCCATGCCGAACTCGCGGCGCTCGCGCGCGAACGCCTGCGACGGCTCGGCATCGGCAACGTCGAGGTGCGCACCGGCGACGGCAGCGGCGGGTCCCCGGCCGAGGCGCCGTTCGACGCGATCCTGGCTGCGGCGGGCGCGCCGGAAGTCCCCGAGGTCCTGCGCCGCCAGCTCGCGATCGGTGGCCGGCTCGTCATGCCCGTCGGCCCGACGAAGCGCGGGCAGCGCCTGCTCAAGATCACGCGCACCGGCGGGGAAGCCTGGCGCGAGGAGGACCTGGGCGACGTGCTGTTCGTGCCGCTGGTCGGCGCGCACGCCTGGCGCGACGACGCGCCCGTCGCCGATCGGGCGTCGGCCGAGCCGCAGCAGGGGAAGGGCCGCGGCCAGGCGCGGCCGCGTGCGTCGATCCCGGCGCTGCTTGCCCGCACCGTGGAGCCGCTGCCCGCGCTGGACGACGACGCGTTCGGCGCGATGTACGACCGGTACGCGGGCGCCACGGTGGTCCTGCTCGGCGAGGCCAGCCACGGCACGTCCGAGTTCTACCGCGCGCGCGCCGCGATCACGCGCCGGCTGGTCGAGCGCCACGGCTTCCGCATCGTCGCGGTCGAAGCCGACTGGCCCGACGCGGCCAGCATCGACCGCCACGTGCGCGGCCTGCCGGCGCATGGCGACGCGTCGCCGCCCTTCCAGCGCTTCCCGACCTGGATGTGGCGAAACCGGGAAGTCGCCGGCTTCGTGGACTGGCTGCGCGCGCACAACCTGGCGCAGCCGAAGGAACGGCGCGTGTCCTTCCACGGCCTCGACCTCTACAGCCTCAATGCCTCGATCCGCGCGGTCGTCGACTACCTCGACCGCGTCGATCCGGAGGCCGCGGCCGTCGCGCGCCGCCGCTACGCCTGCCTCGCGCCGTGGGCGAGCGAGCCTGCCGGCTACGGTCGCATGGCGCTGACGGAGGGCTATGCGCCCTGCGAGCAGGCGGTCGCCGACATGCTGCGCGAACTGCTGGAAATGCGCCTGCAATACACGGCGCGCGACGGACACGACTGGCTGGACGCCGCGCAGAACGCGCGCCTGGTGCGCGACGCCGAGGCCTACTACCGCGCGATGTACTACGGCGCCGCGGAGTCCTGGAACCTGCGCGACCGCCACATGTTCGACACGCTGCGGCAGCTGCTCGACGCCGGCGGCCCGTGCGCGCGCGCGGTGGTGTGGGCGCACAACTCGCACATCGGCGACGCGCGCGAGACGGAGATGGGCGAGGTGCGCGGCGAACTCAACCTCGGGCAGCTCGCGCGCGAGGCCTACGGCGGCGACGCGGCGCTGCTCGGCTTCGGCACCCATGCCGGGACCGTCGCCGCCGCGCGGGACTGGGACGCCCCGATGCAGGTCATGCAGGTCAAGCCGTCGCGACCCGACAGCGTCGAGCGCCTCTTCCACGACGCCGGAATGCTCGAGCCCCCGGCCGCCTGCTCGCTGCTCGACCTGCGGGGCGGCGACCACCGCCACGAGCTCGTGCGCGAGGCGCTCGCGCCCGCGCGCCTGGAGCGCTACATCGGCGTGGTGTACCGGGCCGACACCGAGCGCTGGAGCCACTACGCCGCGTCCTCGCTGGGCCGGCAGTACGACGGCTGGACCTGGTTCGACCGGACGCATGCGATCGATGCGCTGTCGGACGGCCATGCCCGCGGCGTCCCCGAAACCTGGCCGTTCGGCGTGTGAGGCCCGGTCCCGCCGCCGCGGCCCGCCTGTAGACTGGGCGCATGGCCGGATCCGACTCCACCCGCGCAATCCTCTTCGCCCTCGGCGCCAACTTCGCCATCGCCGTGGCGAAGGGCGTGGCGGCGTGGTTCACCCTCTCCAGCGCGATGCTGGCCGAGACCGTGCATTCGCTCGCCGACTGCGGCAACCAGCTGCTCCTGCTGCTGGGCATGCGCCAGGCGCGCAAGCCGGCGTCGCCGGAGTACCCGCTGGGCCACGGCAAGGCGGTGTATTTCTGGTCCTTCCTCGTCGCCCTGATGCTGTTCAGCGTCGGCGGCATGTTTTCCCTCTACGAAGGCATCCACAAGCTGCAGGAGCCCACGCCGCTGAAGCAGTGGTGGTGGGCGGCCGGGGTGCTGGTCTTCGGCATCGTCGCCGAAGGCATCTCGATGCGCGCCTGCCTGCAGGAAGTGGCGAAGGTGCGCGGCGACCGCAACCTGTGGCAGTGGTTCCGCGGCAGCCGCCAGAGCGAACTGGTGGTGATCTTCGGCGAGGACCTCGCTGCCCTGTTCGGCCTGTGCTTCGCGCTGGCCGCGGTGCTGCTGAGCGTGGCCACCGGCAATCCGGCGTGGGATGCGCTCGGCACCATCGCCATCGGCGTGCTGCTGATCGTCGTGGCGGTGCTCGTCGCCATCGAGGTCAAGGCGATGCTGATCGGGCAGAGCATCGACCCGCAACGGCAGGCGCAGGTGCGGGCCTTCCTCGAGGCACGCCCGGAAATCGCCAATGTCATCAGCCTGATCACGCTGCAGCTCGGCAGCGAGGTGATGGTCTCGGTGCAGGCGCGGATGCGCGAATCGACGGACGTGCGCGCACT
Organism: uncultured Gammaproteobacteria bacterium; assembly: GCA_966212495.1. Classification (GTDB taxonomy): domain Bacteria; phylum Pseudomonadota; class Gammaproteobacteria; order Xanthomonadales; family Xanthomonadaceae; genus Cognatiluteimonas. Next base: position 12,204 of record CBIHRR010000004.1, on the reverse strand, counting down.
GCTGGATGCGATCGACGAGGTGGAACGCGCGCTGAAGCGCGAGTTCCCCGAGGTGCGCTGGAGCTTTTTCGAGCCCGAGCAATCCGCCGTCGCCGAGCCCGCCTGAGCTAGGCCAGCGTTTCGACGAGCGGCGGCGGGGCGCCTGGTCCGGCGAGCACGGCGTGCAGTTGCGCCAGCGCCGGCGCGAGGGCGGCCCCGATGCGCCACGGCGGATTCAGCAGCAGCATGCCGCTGCCGTTCATGCGCAGCGGCGAATCGTCCGCCCGCACCAGCAGCTCGATCCGCAGGCCGCTGCCGGCCTTCGTCGCCAGCTTGCCCGCGGCGCGCAGGAACGGCTGCAGCGTGCGGCGCTGCTTGACCGGATACCAGAGCGCGAACAGGCCCTGCGGCCAGCGCGCGAGGCCTTCCTTCAGCGCCGCCAGCGCCGTCTCGAATTCCGCGAGCTGCGCTTCGTAGGGCGGGTCGACGAGGACGAGGCCGCGTGCATACCGGCGGCCGTCGACGTTGGGCGGCAACAGCGCCTTCATCGCCAGGTAGCCGTCGCGGCGATGCACGGCGACCCGCGGGTCGAAATGGAAGGCATGCCGGAGCGCCGCGGCTTCCTCCTCCTGCAATTCGCAGCAGGCGATCCTGTCGTCGTCGCGCAGGGCGTGCGCCAGTAGCCAGGGCGACCCGGGATAGGCGTCGGCGCCGTGCGCGGCGCGGCAGGTCGCGAGTGCCGAGAGGTAACGCTCGATCGGCGCCGCGAAGCTTCCCGCGGACGCCGACGCCTGGAGTCGGGCAATGCCGTCGTCGGCCTCGGCGGTGCGTCGCGCCGCGTCGCCGGCGAGGGCATACAGCCCGCGGCCGGCATGGGTATCCAGGGCGAAGACCGGCGCCGGCTTGGCGAGAAGGGCGTCGCACAGGGCCAGCAGCGTGACGTGCTTGAGCACGTCGGCGTGGTTGCCGGCGTGGAAGGCGTGGCGATAGTTCATGCCCCCAGTCTAGCGGGCGGCCCGGTGCCGGCGGGCGGGGGGCGCCGGGGAGCCCCGACCATGACCGAATGCATGGGCGCGGCGCCGCCGGGGCTGCCAGACTCGGCGTTCCTGTGGAGTCCTTGGGGGACGAACCTTGAAGCGATACCTGTTGGCGGCCTGCATGGCCTTGGCGGCGGGCGTGGCGTCCGCGCAATCGATGGAATCGGTGGACCTGGACATGGTCGCCCGCATCCGGCAGGAAGCCTTTACCCATTCGCAGGTGATGTCGACCCTGCGCGAGCTCACCGAGGACGTCGGCCCGCGCCTGACCGCGTCGCCGAACATGGACAAGGCCAACGCCTGGGCGCGCGACAAGCTGTCGGGCTGGGGCATGTCCAACGTCCACGACGAAGCATTCGAGAAGTTCGGCCGCGGCTGGGACTATTCGCATTCGCGCGTCGAAATGGTCTCGCCGCACGCCGTGCCGCTGTACGCGATCCCGAAGGCGTGGACGCCGGGCACCAACGGCCCGGTCGAGGGCGACGCGATCGCCGTCAGCATCAAGTCGATGGCCGACCTGGAAAAGTACAAGGGCAAGCTCAAGGGCAAGATCGCCTTCGTGAGCGATGCGCGCGAATACAAGCCGGGCACCGAGGCCGACTGGCAGCGCCTCGACGCCGACGGCCTGGCGAAGCTGCACGAGTTCGACATCCCGGCCGACCGCAGCGGCGACAACGGCGACCGCATGAAGCGCTTCCGCGACCGCATGGAGCTGGTGCCGGCGATCAACAAGTTCCTGGTCGATGAAGGCGTGCTCGCCGCGGTGAGCATCAGCAGCCGCGACAACGGCATCATCGGCGTCGCCGGCGGCGGTTCGCGCATGGCCGGCGAGCCGGTCGGCGTGCCGGAAGTCGCGATGCTCGCCGAGCAGTACAACCAGGTCATGCGCGACCTGAAGGCCGACAAGCCCGTGCGCCTGCGCATCGACGTGGATTCGCGCTTCACCACCGACGAGGACCGCGCCGGCTACAACACCATCGCCGAGATCCCGGGCACCGGCCCGAAGGCCTCGGAGATCGTGATGCTGGGCGCGCACATGGATTCCTGGCACTCCGGCACCGGCGCGTCCGACAACGGCGCGGGCGTGGCGGTGATGATGGAAGCCATGCGCATCCTCAAGGCCGTCGGCGCGCGCCCGAACCGCACCATCCGCGTCGCGCTGTGGAGCGGCGAGGAGCAGGGGCTGATCGGCTCGGCCGACTACGTCGCCAAGCACTTCGCCGCGTATCCGGAACCGAAGGATCCCGAGGAAGCCAAGCTGCCGTCGTTCTTCCGCGAGAACCGCGGCGAACTGCAGCTCAAGCCGGAGTACAGCCGCCTGTCGGCCTACTTCAACCTCGACAACGGCTCCGGCAGGATCCGCGGCGTGTACGCGCAGCAGAACATGGCGGCGATGCCGATCTTCCAGGCCTGGATCAAGCCGTTCAACGACGTCGGCGCGACCGACGTGGTGTCCGGCGACACCGGCAGCACCGACCACATCTCGTTCGACCGCGTCGGCCTGCCGGGCTTCCAGTTCGTGCAGGACGGGCTGGACTACTTCAGCAACGTCCACCACACCAACCTGGACACCCTCGACCACGCTTCGGCGGAGGACCTGAAGCAGGCCGCGGCGGTCGTGGCCAGCGTGGTCTACCAGGCGGCGATGCAGCCGCAGCGCTTCCCGCGCAAGCCGCTGTCGAAGAACTGACGTCCGCGCGACAAGCGACGGGCGGCGACCCCACCGGGGCGCCGCCCGTTTTTGTTTCAGTGCGTCGAGAGGCGCAGGTCGATGCCCAGCGGCGCGAACGCCTCGGGCTCCTGGGCGAGGTCGGCGTGCAGCAGCGGCCTCGCGTCCAGCCAGCGCTTCGGCAGCGAGAGCGCGAGGTGGCTGCCTTCCGCATCCAGCCGCAGGTCCGGCAGCTCGCCGGGTTCGTGCGAGCGCTGCAGCAGCACCGCCAGGCGCAGCAGCGCGGCGAGGCGGCGGGTCGCCGGCAACAGGCGGTCCGGGATCAGCTCGAAGGCCGGCTTCGGCACCTTGCGCCGGTGCGTGCGCACCAGCGCGGCGAGCACGCGCTGCTCCGGGACGGAGAAGCCGGCGATGTCCGAATGCTGCAACACGTAGGCGCCGTGCACCTGGTACTGGCTGTGCGCGATCGCGAGCCCTAGTTCGTGCAGGCGCGCGGCGCGCACCAGCATCCAGCGGTCGTCGGCGCCGAGCTGCCAGTCGCGGCTCACGCGATCGAACAGCTGCGCGGCGGTCGCGGCCACGCGCTCGGCCTGCGCCGCGTCGATGCCGTAGCGCTGCATCAGCGCCAGCACCGAAGCGTCGCGAGGATCGTCGGCGCCGCCGCGGCCGAGCATGTCATGCAGCACGCCCTCGCGCAGCGCCGCCTTGCTGACGCCCATGCGTTCCAGGCCGAAGGCCTTGAACGCGGCTTCCAGCACCAGCAGGCCGCCGGCGATGACGGGACGGCGCTCCTCGGACAGGCCGGGCAGGTCGATCGCGTCGATGCGCCCGGCGCGCAGGAGCCGTTCCCGCACCTGCGGCAGCGCTTCCGACGTCACCGCGCCCTTGGTCAGCTTCATCTCCGCGCAGATGTCGCCGACGGCCTTGATCGTGCCCGACGCGCCCAGCGTTTCCTGCCAGCCGAGGTGGCGGTAGATGCCGCTGAACTGCTGGAACTGCGCGCCGACTTCGAGCAGCGCCTCGTCCCAGCGCTTCGCGTTGAGCCGGCCGTCGCCGAAGAAGCGCGCGGTGGTGGCGACGCAGCCGAGTTGCAGGCTTTCGCGCTCGATCGCGTCCAGGCCGGTGCCGATGATGCATTCGGTCGATCCGCCGCCGATGTCGATCACCAGGCGCAGCTCGCCGGGTTTTGGCGGCTGCGCCTGGGCGACACCCAGGTAGATCAGTCGCGCCTCCTCGCGGCCTGAGATCACTTCGATGGTGTGGCCGAGCGCGGTTTCCGCCGGCACGAGGAAGGCCTGCGGCGCCTTCAGCGCGCGCACGGTGTTGGTCGCCACCGCGCGCACGCGTTGCGGCGGGATGTCGCGCAGGCGCTGCCCGAACCGGGCAAGGCATTCGAGCGCGCGCGCGCGCACCTCGGGCCGCAGGCCGCCCTTGCCGTCGAGTCCCTCGGCGAGGCGCACCATCTCGCGGATTCGGTCGACCGTGCGCAGCTGCCCGAGCACGTAGCGCGAGACCACCATGTGGAAGCTGTTCGAGCCCAGGTCGATCGCCGCGAGCAGGTCGCCGTCCTGCATCGGCAGGGCGGCGGAGCGCAGCCGCAGGTGCGGATGTCGTGCGTCGTTCATGCGCCGTCGATCTCCGCGAGCAGGCTGGCCTGGGCCGAATGCGGCGCCTCGCCAGGGCCCGGCCGCAGGCGACGGTAACTGCCGTCTGGCAGCAGTTCCCAGGCGTTGAGGTTGTCGGCGAGGTAGTTGTCCAGGGCCTCGTGCTTCACCCGCGCCGCGAGCTTCGGGTCCAGGATCGGGAAGCACACTTCCACGCGCCGCAGCAGGTTGCGCTCGAGCCAGTCCGCGCTCGCGCAATACAGCTCTGGCGCGCCGTCGTTGCCGAACCAGTAGGCGCGCGCGTGCTCGAGGAAGCGCCCGACGATCGAGCGCACCCGGATGTTGTCGGACACCCCGGGCACGCCGGGCCGGAGCGTGCAGGCGCCGCGCACGATCAGGTCGATGGAGACGCCGGCCTGCGAGGCTGCGTACAGCGCGCGCACCACCTGCGGCTCGTTGAGCGCGTTCATGCGGGCGACGATCCGCGCCGGCCGCCCGGCGCGCGCATGCGCGGCTTCGCGGCCGATCATGGCGAGGATGCCTTCGTGCAGCGTGAACGGCGATTGCAGCAGCTTGCGCAGCCCGATGTTCGGCGCGAGGCCGGACAGCTGCTGGAACACCTGGTGGACGTCGGTGCCGATCGCCTCGTCCGCGGTGAGCAGCCCGAAATCGGTGTACGCGCGCGCGGTGCCGGCGTGGTAGTTGCCGGTGCCCAGGTGCACGTAGCGGCGCAGCTTGCGGCCCTCGCGGCGCACGACCAGCAGCATCTTGGCGTGCGTCTTGTAGCCGACCACGCCGTACACCACCTGGACCCCGGCTTCCTGCAGGCGGTCGGCGAACCCCAGGTTGGCCTCCTCGTCGAAGCGCGCGCGCAATTCGACCACCGCGGTCACGTCCTTGCCGTTGCGCGCCGCCTGCACGAGGGCTTCCACGATCGACGAGCCCTTGCCCGTGCGGTACAGCGTCTGCTTGATGGCCAGGACGTTCGGATCCTCGGCCGCCTGCTTCACCAGTTCCAGCACCGGCCCGAAGGCGTCGTAGGGGTGGTGCAGCAGCACGTCGCCCTTGCGGATGCGGTCGAACACCGCTTCGCCGCCGCGCAGCTTGCGCGGCGTGAACGGCGGGTATTTCAGTTCCGGGCGCTGCACCAGGTCGTACACCTGGATCGCGCGGTTGAGGTTCACCGGGCCGTCGATGCGGTACACCGCGTTGCCCGGCAGCTCGAAGTTGTCCAGCAGCATGCGCACGATCGGCGCCGGGCAGTCCTGCGCGATCTCCAGGCGCATCGCCCGCAGGTAGCCGCGCCCGGCGAGCTCGTCGCGCAAGGCCAGTGCGAGGTTGCCGACCTCCTCGCCGTCGACGATCAGCTCGGAATTGCGCGTCACCCGGAACTGGTATGCGCCCTTCACCTGCATGCCGGGGAACAGTTCCTCGACGAAGCTCGACAGCATCGCCGAGAGGAACACGAAGTCGCTGTCGCCGCCGGACACCTCGGGCGGCAGCTGGATGATGCGCGGCAGGGAGCGCGGCGCGCGCACGATCGCCAGGTTGCCGGCGCGGCCGAACGCGTCGCGGCCTTCGAGCACCACGACGATGTTCAGCGACTTGTTGAGGATCTTGGGGAACGGGTGCGCCGGGTCCAGCCCCAGCGGCGAGAGCACCGGCAGGATCTCCTCGCGGAAGTACTCGCGCAGCCAGCGCGCCTGCGCGTCGTTCCAGTGCGCGGGGGCGAGCACGCGCACGCCCGCTTCGCCCAGCGCCGGTCGCAGCACCTCGTTCCAGCACCGGTACTGGCCTTCCACCAGTTCGGCGGCACGCTCGTGGATCCGGCGCAGCACCGTCGCGGGGGGCAGCGCGTCCGGGGCGAGCGGCGTGTCGAAGTCCTGCGCGTGCTGGACGGTGGCCGCGCGGATTTCGAAGAACTCGTCGAGGTTCGTGCAGGAGATGCACAGGAACCGCAGGCGCTCCAGCAGCGGCACCGACGGGTCCTGCGCCTGCGCGAGCACGCGGAAGTTGAAGTCGAGCTGGGACAGCTCGCGGTTCGAATACAGCGACGGATCGCGCAGCGGATCGTCGACGGCGGGGGCGGAGGTCATGCGGCGTCCCAGGCGGTGCGCGTGCGCGACCGGACGCGTTCGGCGCCGAACACGCAGGCGAAGGTGCTGCCGCGGCCGACTTCGCTTTCGATCGCAAGGCGCGCCTGGTGCAGGCCCAGCACGTGCTTGACGATCGCCAGGCCCAGGCCGGTGCCGCCGCTGTCGCGCGAGCGGCTGGCCGACACGCGGTAGAAGCGCTCGGTCAGGCGCGGCAGGTGCGCGGCCGGGATGCCGTAGCCGCTGTCGGCCACCGCGAGCACCGCACCGCCGGCGTCGCGGCGGAACTCGATGCGGATCGTGCCGCCGGCCGGCGTGTAGCGCACGGCGTTGCTGACGAGGTTGGAGAACGCGCTGTGCAGCTCGCGCACCGACCCCCACAGGTCCACGCCGGCGGTATCCGACACTTCGACCTGGTGGCGGCCCTGGCTCAGGGCTTCGGCTTCGCGGCGCAGCGTGGCGAGCATCGACGCCATCGGCACGGGCTCCTCGTCGAGTGAGTCGCGCGACTCCAGCCGCGACAGCGCGAGCAGGTCCTCGACGAGCTGGGTCATGCGCTGCGACTGGCGCTGCATTTCCGCGAGCATCGGCGCCCATTCCGGGCGTTCCTGCGGGTCCAGCATCTCGAGGTAGCCATGGACCACGGTGAGCGGCGTGCGCAACTCGTGCGAGACGTTCGCCACGAAGTCGCGCCGCATTTCCTCGAGGCGGGTCAGGCGGCTGACGTCGCGGACGATCAGCAGCCACAGGTCGTCGGAATACGGCACCAGCCGCAGGCTCAGGCGCAGCGAAGGATCGAGCGGCGAGGGCACGTCGCCGAGCGGCTCGGCCATGCGGCCGGACGCGAGCCAGCGCGCCACCGGCATGGGTTGCAGGCGTTCGCCGAGCGGCGCGTCGATGTCCGCCGGATAGCGCAGGCCGAGCAGGCGGGTCGCGGCGCCGTTGAACCAGGCGATGCGCTGGCTGTCGCGCTCGGCGACGATCACCGCGTCGGGCAGCGCGTCGGCGAGCGCGCGATAGGCGCGCAGCATGCCGACGAGGCGGCGCTTGCGCGCGCGCAGATCCTGCTGGGCGCGGGCCATGAGCCGCTCGACCTCATCCCATCCGCCGGCGCCAGAGGGTGCCTCGAGGCGCTGCCGGCCGCCGACGCGCGCCAGCAGCGCACGCAGCCGCCAGGCCTGCCAGCCCCAGGCCAGGAGCGCCGCGCAGGCCAGGCCCGCCCAGGGACGGCCGAGCACCGCGCCCGCCGCGAGGCCGGCGCCGAAGAGGCATGCCGAAAGCGCGACGGTCCGGATCCACGGGCGATAAAAGGGGGCCATCGCCGGATTGTCGCATCACGCAGCGGCGGAAAACCTGTATCCCGCGCCGCGCACGGTCTGGACCATCGCGTCCAGCCCCGCCGGTTCCAGCGTCTTGCGCAAGCGCCGGATGTGCACGTCGATGGTGCGTTCCTCCACGTAAACGCTGCCGCCCCACACATGGTCGAGCAACTGGGCGCGGCTGTACACGCGTTCGGGGTGGGTCATGAAGAAGTGCAGCAGGCGGTATTCGGTCGGGCCGATCGGCACGGGCTGCTCCTCGCCGCCGATGCGCGCGAACACGCGGTGGCCGGCGCCGTCGATGCGCAGTGCGCCGGCGCTGACGCTGCCGTCCTCCTCGTCCTCGCGCGCGCGCCGCATCACCGCGCGGATCCGCGCCAGCAGTTCGCGCGCGGAGAATGGCTTGACCACGTAGTCGTCCACGCCGGCCTCGAGCCCGCCGACGCGGTCGTTCTCCTCGCCGCGCGCGGTGAGCATGATGATCGGGACTTCGCGGGTCAGGGCTTCGCGGCGCCAGCGTCGCGCCAGGTCGAGCCCGCTCGTGCCGGGCAGCATCCAGTCGAGGAGGATGAGGTCGGGGATGCGGTCGGCGATGGCCGCCTGCGCCTCGCGCGCGTCGCCGGCCTGGACCGGTTCGAAGTCGCCCTTGCGCAGCGCGAAGGCGACCATGTCGCGGATGGCAGGCTCGTCGTCGACGATCAGGATGCGCTTCTGCATGGCGTGCCAGGCATGCGGGCCCAGGCCCGGATGCCGGCATTAGACGACACTTTTGTGACCGGGCGGTGACATCCGCCGCGCCCTCACTGGCGGCCGAGGTCCTCGTCGCGGATGCCCTCGCGCCGCAGTTCCAGCACCACCGGGGTGATCGCGGCGATGCGCGCGTCGATGCGCGCGCGGGCGTAGTAGTCGACATCGTCGCGCTTGCGCAGCGTATCGAGCTGGACGAGCGCCTGCTCCGGGCGGCCGTTGAGGTAAGCGGCCTCCGCGTACGCCTCGCCGGCGCGGACCGGATCGCCCGCCACTTCGCTGGCGCGGGCGAACGCCTGCTGGAACACCGGGTCGTCGGCGGCCGTCGCGAGCAGCGGCCGCAGCATGTCCTGCGCGCGCCGGCCGGCATCGCGGGTGTTGCGTTCGTTGAGCACGCCGGCGTAGGTGAGCGCGACTTCGCGGCTGCGCGGCATGCGCGCGAGCAGCGCATCGAAGCGCGCATCCGCCGCGGCGGGATGTCCGGCGCGCGCCTCGGCCTGGCCCAGCGCGAGTTCCAGCCAGGTCTCGCCGGGATGCGCGGCGAGCAGCGCCTGCAGGTCGGTGGCCGCCTGCGCGGCCTGGCCATCGAGCAGCCGGGCCAGGGCGAGGCCGTAGCGCTGCGCGTCGTCGAGCTTGCCCACGCGCGACATCCGGTCGTACTCGCGCACGGCCATCGCCGGCGTGTCGGCGCTGAGCACGCGCAGCCGTTCCTTCGCCCACGCGAAGGCGGTCCGCGAACCGGCGGTGGAGAGGCTGCCGATGCGCAACGAGGACGGCAGCAGCAGGTTGTCGGCGGCCCCGCCCGCCGCGGGCGCATAGCCCGGCTGCGTCGCGGCGATCTGGCGGGCGCGGTCGCGCGCCTCGCTGATGCGCGTCGTGGTCACCGGGTGCGTCTGCAGGTAATCGGGCGCGGATTCCCGGCCCTGGTTCTCGCGCACGGCCGACTGCAGGCGCTCGAAGAAGGCGGCCATCGCGCCGGGATCGTAGCCGGCGCGGGCGAGGGTGCGGATGCCGATGCGGTCCGCCTCGGATTCGTTGCCGCGCGTGTAGTCGATCTGCCGCTGCGCCATCAGGCCCTGCGCGGACACCACCGCCGCGATCGTTGCGTTGCCCGTGGAGTTGCCGCCGCTGTTCTGGGCGACGGCGATCGCCCCCAGCATCGCAAGCAGGATCGGGATCCGGTCGCGCTCCGCCTGCTCGACGCTGCGCAGCACGTGCTTCTGGGTCACGTGCGCGAATTCATGCGAGAGCACCGCCGCGACTTCGTCGTCGCGCGTCGCCGCGAGCACCAGCCCGGCGTTGACGCCGACGTAGCCGCCCAGGGTGGCGAACGCGTTGATCTGCCGGTCGCGCAGCATGAACAGCGTGTACGGCTGCTTCGGATCGTCGCTGGCCGGCCCGAGGCGGCGCGCGAAGTCCTGCAACCACGACTGCAGCAGCGGGTCCTCCAGGGTGTAGCCGTAGTTGCGCAGCTGGCTCAGCGTCATCGCGCCGTATTCGCGCTGCTGCGCCGGCGACAGCACGGCGGCGGCCGAGGAGCCGATGTCCGGCAGGCGCGCGGATTCCTGCGCCGCCGCCGGCAGGGCCAGCATCAGGGCGACGGCGAGGGCGGCGGAGCGGCGGCACGGGGCTTTGCGCATGGGGTCCGAGGATAGCGGAGGCTGGCTGTCCCTCCGGCCAATGGCGGTTGAAGCCGGGCCGGGCGGGTCCCATATTGGACACCCCCGAACCGCGCGAGTTTCGCAATGCCCGGCACCAACCCGTCCCCCGACCCGCCAGCAGGCGGCCACGCGTCCACGGCCGGCGCACCGCTCGCCCAGGCGCCGATCACGGTGTACACCTCGGCCATGTGCGGCTACTGCGTCGCGGCGAAGAACTTCCTCAAGAGCCGCGGCCTGGCCTGGGACGAGGTGCGCGTGGACCTGGACGCGGCCGAGCGCGAGCGCATGGTCGCCCGGTCCGGCGGACGGATCACCGTGCCGCAGATCTTCGTCGGCGACGTCCATGTCGGGGGCTACGACGACCTGATGGCCCTGAATCGCGCCGGCAAGCTCGAAGCGCTGCTGGCGGGAGCGGGCGCATGAGCGCGGGCGGGGACGGCGGCGACGCTCGCGTCGCGCAGTTCACCGCGTTCCGCAAGCGCATGAACGAGCGCATCCTGGCCGAGCCGAACCAGGTGGTGCGCCGCTTCTTCGCGCTGGACACGCAGGCTTACCAGGCGGGCGCGCTGGACGTGAAGACCAAGGAACTGCTCGGCCTGGTCGCTTCGCTGGTGCTGCGCTGCGACGACTGCATCAGCTACCACGTCGCGCAGTGCCGCGACGCCGGCGTGGGCCGCGACGAGATGTTCGAGGCCTTCTCGGTGGGCCTGGTGGTCGGCGGTTCGATCGTGATCCCGCACCTGCGCCGCGCCGTGGACTTCCTCGACCAGTTGGAAAACGGCGGCACGGATGGCGCCGGAACCCCGGCCAACGGGGCCCACGACCACGCCTGAACGGCGGCCCGTCCCTGGGCGTCTGGCATAATGGCGGGCTGGTTCCACGACGCATTCCTCCCCCTCCGCGCGGTGCCTTCGCGGCGCCGCGCCCACGTTCGGATTTCGCAATGACCCCACAAACCATCACGGTCATCCGTGGCGACGGCATCGGCCCGGAGATCATGGAAGCCGCCCTGTACGTGCTCGACGCGATGGACGTCGGCCTGTCGTACGAATTCGCCGACGCCGGCCTGGCCGCGCTCGAGAAGACCGGCGAGCTGCTGCCGGCGGCCACGATCGAATCGATCCGCCGCAACCGCATCGCGCTCAAGAGCCCGCTGACCACGCCGGTCGGCGGCGGCTTCTCCTCGATCAACGTCGAGTTGCGCAAGCGTTTCGACCTGTACGCCAACGTGCGCCCGGCCAAGTCCCACCCGAACACGAAGTCGCGCTTCCCCTCGGGCATCGACCTGATCACCGTGCGCGAGAACACCGAAGGCGCGTACAGCGCCGAAGGCCAGGCGCTCTCGGAGGACGGTGACACCGCCACCTCGATCACCAAGACCACGCGCCGCGGCTCCGAACGCATCGTGCGCTACGCGTTCGACCTGGCGCGCCGCACGGGCCGCAAGAAAGTCACGATCGTGCACAAGGCCAACATCCTGAAGTCGACCTCGGGCCTGTTCCTGAAGGTCGCGCGCGAAGTCGCCGCGCAGTACCCGGAGATCGAGAACAACGAGATGATCGTGGACAACACCTGCATGCAGCTGGTGATGAAGCCCGAGCAGTTCGACGTGATCGTGACCACCAACCTGTTCGGCGACATCATTTCCGACCTGTGCGCGGGCCTCGTCGGCGGCCTCGGGCTCGCCCCCGGCGCGAACATCGGCACCGACGCGGCGATCTTCGAGGCCGTGCACGGCTCGGCGCCGGACATCGCCGGCAAGGGCGTGGCCAATCCGTGCGCCCTGCTGCTCGGCGCGGCGCAGATGCTCGACCACATCGGCCAGCCGGAAAAGGCGACGCGCCTGCGCGACGCCATCAACGCCACGCTGGAAGCCGGCGATGCGCTGACGCCGGACCTCGGCGGCACCGGCACCACAATGGCGTTCGCCCGCGCGATCGCGAAGCGCGCCGCCTGAACTGGCGGCCCGCGCGCGCGTTGACACGCCGCGGGCGGCTCCGGACAATAGCCGGCCTTTCGCGGCGTTGGCGCGCAGCGGAACGTTCCGATCGGCGGGGTATAGCGCAGTCTGGTAGCGCGCCTGCTTTGGGAGCAG
>CBIHRR010000003.1:0-38964 GCA_966212495.1 uncultured Gammaproteobacteria bacterium | reverse complement strand
CTGCAACTGGGCTTCTCCAGCCACAGCCATTTCACCGCGGCCTTCCAGCAGGCCTACGGGCGCACGCCGAGCGAGTTCCGGCAGGCGGCACTTCGTCGCGGATAACGCCGCGCTACGGCCGATGGGCGCAGAATCGGGGGATCTCCACACCAGGATCCTCCCGATGACCGTCAAGGCCTATGGCGCGCAAGCCGCCGACAAACCGCTGGAACCCATGGCCATCGCGCGCCGCGCGCCCGGCCCGCGCGACGTGCAGATCGAGATCGCGTATTGCGGCGTCTGCCATTCGGACCTGCACACGGTGCGCTCGGAGTGGGGCGGCACGTTGTACCCGTGCGTGCCGGGGCACGAGATCGTCGGCAAGGTCAGCGCGGTCGGCAACGAGGTGAAGGGCTTCAAGGTCGGCGACATTGCCGGCGTCGGCTGCCTGGTCGGCAGCTGCGGGCATTGCGCCGCCTGCGACGAGGGGCTAGAGAACTACTGCGAGAACGGCTTCTTCGGCACCTACAACGGGCCGACGGCGGATCCGCCGGGCCACACGCTGGGCGGCTATTCGCAGCGCATCGTGGTGGACGAGCGCTTCGTGCTGCACATCCGGCACCCGGAGGAGCAGCTGGCCGCGGTGGCGCCGCTGCTGTGCGCGGGCATCACCACCTATTCGCCGCTGCGGCACTGGAACGCGGGCCCGGGCAAGAAGGTGGGCATCGTCGGCATCGGCGGCCTCGGCCACATGGGCATCAAGATCGCGCACGCGATGGGCGCGCACGTGGTGGCGTTCACCACCAGCGACGGCAAGATCCGCGACGCGATGGCGCTCGGCGCGGATGAAGTCGTGATCTCGCGCGACCCCGCGCAGATGCAGGCGCATGCCGGCAGCTTCGACATGATCCTCGACACCGTCGCGGCCAGCCACGACCTCGATGCGTTCACCGCGCTGCTCAAGCGCGACGGCACGCTGGTGCTGGTGGGCGTGCCCGAGCATCCGCATCCGTCCCCGAACGTCGGCAACCTGATCTTCAAGCGCCGCGCGATCGCGGGCTCGCTGATCGGCGGCCTGCCGGAGACGCAGGAGATGCTCGACTTCTGCGCCGAGCACGGCATCGTCGCCGACATCGAGATGATCGCCGCGCAGGACATCGACAAGGCCTACGACCGGATGGTCCGTAGCGACGTGAAGTACCGCTTCGTGATCGACAGCGCCACGCTGTAGGGCGGGCATCGCCGGGCCCGGGGCGGCGACGCGCCAAGCCGCCGACGGCCGTTGGCTGGCCGCGGTCAGGTCGCTAAATTTCCTGACAGCGGCGGCCACGGCGCGCGAGGTCCAATGCGCTTGCCCGATCCGGGCGCCACGTACGGAGCAAGACCATGAGCGAGAAAACCTGCGCCGCCTGCGACTACCCGCTGGACGGCAACGCCATCCAGGTCCGCGTCGGCGGCAAGACCGTGGAGGTCTGCTGCGAGGACTGCGCGGCAAAGCTGCAGCAAGCGCACGCGTCCGCCACCGCCACCGCGCAGCAGCACGCCTGAGCGCAAACGAAGACGCCGCCCGAAGGCGGCGTCGTCGTCCATCCATGGCGGACCGGGCTTACTTGGCGCTGTCGCCCGTGGTGCCCTTGGTGCTGTCCTTGCCGCTGGCGTCGCGCTTGGCGGTGTCGGCATCGTCCTGGGTCTTGCCCGGGGCGGAAGCCTGCTTGCCATGCTCGTCGCGGATCGGCTGCACGGTGGACTGGCCCTGCTTGGACGGGTCGGTCTTGGCGGTGTTGTTGTTATTGTTGTTGTTGTCCATGGTGTTTCTCCGGGAACCGAAGGGTGCGGGTTCCTCATCGCCCGACCATCATGGCGGCGCGGCAGGGACGATACGGTGAAGTGCCGGCCGTCGAGGGTCGTCACGGCGCTTCCCCGGCCGTAGCGTATGGTGGAAGCGACATGTTGCACGCCTTTCTCTCGCGCCATCGCGGCGAGCTCGTCGAGCGTTGCAGGGAAAAGGTCGCCGCCCGCGCCTTGCCCGGGCCGGTGATGCGTGAGCTCGACCACGGCGTTTCCGTCTTCCTCGACCAGCTGATCACCACGCTGCAGCACGAGCAGCTATCTCCTGCGCCCGAAGGTGGCGACGGTCCGGAGCCGGGCACCGCCAGGCCGCCGGGCGAATCGCCGGCGATGGGCATTTCGGCCACCGCCCACGGCGGCGAACTGTTGCGCAACGGATTCACGGTGGAGGAGCTGGTCCACGACTACGGCGACCTGTGCCAGGCCATCACCGGGCTCGCGCTGGAAAGCGGCGTCCCCTTCACGATGGCCGAGTTCCGCACGCTCAACCGCTGCCTCGACGACGCGATCGCCAACGCCATCACCGAATACGCGCGCCAGCGTGACTCGCTGCTGGCAGACCGCCAGGCCGATGCGTTCAACGTGCGCCTTGGCCATTTCGCGCATGAACTGCGCAACCAGCTGAGTACCGCCACCCTCGCGCTGATGGTGCTCAAGAACGGCGGCGTCGGCCTGGCCAGCGCCACCGGCGCCGTGCTGGATCGCAGCCTCGTCAACCTGCGCACGCTCATCGACCGCTCGCTTGCCGAAGTGCGCATGAACGCCGACGCCGAACTGCAGGTGCAGCGCTTCTCGCTCGCCGACTTCATCGGCGACCTGAAGGCGGCCGGCGACCTCGAGGCGGCGGTACGGGGATGCACGCTGTTCGTCGCAACGGTCGATCCGCAGCTCGCGGTCGAAGCCGATCGGGACCTGCTGTTCTCGGCGGTGGGCAACCTGCTGCAGAACGCGTTCAAGTTCACGCGCGCCGGCAGCGAAGTCACGCTCAACGCCTACTCGGTGGACGACCGGATCCTGGTCGACATCGGCGACGAATGCGGCGGGCTGCCCGGCGGCGACACCACGGCGATGTTCGCGCCGTTCGCGCAGGCTGCCGCCGACCGCAGCGGACTGGGGCTGGGATTGTCCATTGCGCGCCGCAGCGTGGAGGCCAACCAGGGACGGCTCGCCGTGCGCGACCGGCCGGGGCATGGTTGCGTCTTCACCATCGACCTGCCGCGCCACGCGATGGCGCCCGAGGCTCAGTAGAGCTGCAGCGGGATCCCGCGCAGGTTGCGGTCGCGGTAGTCGGCCTGCACTTCCCGGCAATACGGCCCGGCCATCACGAAGCGACGGCACACCTGCGGCCGCGTTTCGTAGATGCCGCATTGCATGCGCGCGCCGTCGATCGCCACGCACCATCCCTCGGCATCGCGCGCCATCACGTGCAGGCCTTCGGCGGTGCGCGTCGTGTAGTGCTCGGGAATGCGGTCCTCGGGCTGGAGGACCACCGTGAGCCGGCAACACACCGCGTCGCAGCGGCCGCAGTCGGTCACGCGTGCACCTCGCGGCGGAAGTGCAGCAGCCGCCCGCGATGCGGCGGCGCGTCGCCGTCGTCCATCGGACAGCGCTCGGAATCCATCGTGAAGCCCTGCGCCTCGAGCAGCTTGCCGAAGCGCGTGCTGTTGCCGCGCCCCGGATCGGTCACCAGCACTTCCGCGCGCGGCATGGCGTGGCGTTCGACCATGCCCGCGATGAGCTCGGCATGGTCGCGTTCGTACAGCACGTCGCTCGCGATGATCGCGTCGAACCGGCCCAGCGCCGGCAGCGGCAGGTCCCATCGCAGCTGGCGGTAATGCAGCGCCGGCAGCGCGTTCAGCGCGGCGTTGTACGCGAGGAACACTTCCGCGAGCGGATGGATGTCGGTCGCGACCACGTCGGCGCCGCGCCGCTGCAGCACCAGGCTCGCCAGGCCGATGCCGCAGCCGAGTTCGAGGATGCGCTTGCCGGCGATGTCGAAGCGGTCCATCGCTTGCGCGAGCAGCCGCCCCGCGGGCCACAACTGCCCGAACAGGCTCCATTGCGCCGACGAAATGCCCGCGCGCGCGCCGTGCCCGTCCGGATCGGCGAACTGCTGCGTGTCGCTGAGCAGGCGCAGCCGATAGCGATGGCCGCCGATCGGCTGTTCGATTTCGCGGACCCGGTAACCGGGCATGAAGGCTCCTGGAAAGGCCCGTCCCGATGCCATGGGGCGGCGGCGCATGAAGGAGCAGGCCAGCGATGCTGGAATCGGGAGGCGCGCAATGGCGCGGCCCACCTCGCGACCATGCTACGCCATCGCAGGCGCAGGGGCGGTCACGCGGCGCATCCGCCGCGGCGCGCGTTCATCGACGCTGCGGTGATGGCGCCGTGGAAGGCGCTGCCAGCCCTTCGATGATCGGGCAATCGGGCCGGCCGTCGCCGTGGCACTTGCGGGCGAGGTCCTCGAGCGTGCGCTGCATCGCCTGCATCTCGGCGATGCGCGCGCGCAGTTCGTCGGCGTGCTGCAGCGCCAGCGCCTTGACGTCGGCGCTGGCGCGGCTGCGATCGTTCCACAGGTTCAGCAGCACCGCGACCTGCTTCATCGGGAAGCCGAGGTTGCGCGCGCGCTTGATGAAATGCAGCCGGTTCAGGTCGGCGTCGTTGTACAGCCGATAGCCGGCGAAGGTGCGCTGCGCCGGCGGGATCAGCCCGTTGCGCTCGTATTCGCGGATCATCTTCGCGCTGACGCCGGTCGCGGCGGCGGCTTCGCCGATGTTGTGGAAGCCCTGTTCGCGGGCTTCGGCGAGTTCGGGGCGGGGTGCGGTCCGGGCCATGGGCGGATGGTGCGTTGACCTTGACCCGGGGGCAAGGCCCAGCCTGTGTCCTGCGGCGATCGGCCGCACTCCAGACGACGAGGATTCCGCCATGAACGACACCAACGACACCAGCGCCACCCTTCCCGCCAGGGCCGCCGGCAGCTGTGGCTGCTGCAACTGTTCCCCCTGCACCTGCGTGGACTGCCAGTGCTGCGACTGCGGCGAACAGGCGTCCGGCGGTTGCGGCTGCTCCGCGGCCTGAGGCCGCGAGGTTCCGGGCCGGGTGGGCCGTGCTGGCCACCCGGCCGTTTTTTTGGCCCCTGCCGCAGGCTGGCAGGAATTGAATGTTTGTTGGCGCACGTGCCGGTGGCGGCGAACGCACATTGGCGCTTCCCGAAACCCCCGGTGCCCGCCATGTTCCGCTCCCCCGTGTTCCCGGCGATCTTCGCCTCGCTTCTTGTCGGCGCGCTGCTGTGCGTGCCGTCCGCCCGCGCGCGCGGCGCCGTCGGCGCAGGCGCCCCCGCGCCGGACGCGTTCGCGCCATATGTCGCGCGCAACGGCCATGCGCGTCCGCTCGTCGCGGTGGTCGGCGACAACGCAGGCGCCGAACTCACCGACTTCGTCGTGCCCTACGCCGTGCTGGAACGCTCCGGCGCGGCCGACCTGCTCGCGGTGTCGACGCACCCCGGGCCGATCGCGATGCGCCCGGCGCTGCGCCTGCGCCCCGACACGGACCTCGACGGCTTCGACGCCTGGCATCCGGAAGGCGCCGACTACGTCGTGGTGCCGGCGATGGTGCGCCAGGACGAACCGAAGCTGCTGGCGTGGCTGCGCGCGCAGCACGCGAAGGGCGCCACGATCGTCAGCATCTGCGACGGCGCGCTCGTCGTCGCCGGCGCCGGCCTGCTCGAAGGTCATCGCGCGACCGCGCACTGGGCGACGGAACGCCATCGCCGCAAGACCTGGCCGGGCACGGCGTGGGTCGCGAACACGCGTTACGTCGTCGACGGCCGCATCGCGTCCAGCGCCGGCATCAGCGCGTCGATCCCGGTTTCGCTCGCCCTGGTCGAGGCCATCGCCGGCCATGAACGCGCCGCGCGGATCGGTGCAACGCTGGGCGTCGACGACTGGGGCACGGCGCACGACAGCGACGCTTTCGGCTTCGGCGGCGGCAACCTGTGGCCGCTCGTGCAGGTGAACCTCGCCAACCACTGGTTCCATCGCCGCGACCGCTACGAGATCGCGCTGCGGCCCGGCATCGACGACCTCGCGCTGGCACTCACGGCCGATGCCTGGTCGCGCACCGGGCGCGGCGAGGTCCACGCGGTCTCCGCGACGCCGGAGGTGCAGGGCGACACCGGCCTGCTGTGGTACGCCGACGCGCCCGCGACGTCGGGGAGGCGGGCGCAGGCGCTGGACCTGGTGCGTGCCGCCCCCGGCACGTCCCTGTTCGACGCGCTGCTGGCCGCGATCGACGGGCGCTACGGCGACGCGACCGCCCTCGGCGTGGCGCTGGACTTTGAGTACCCTTGGCGCCTCGCGGGCCGATGATGCGCCCGCGGAGAACGCCCATGACGCCGTTGCGCCGCCGCGTGGTCGCGGTCACCGCCTACGACCACATGAACCTGCTCGACCTCAGCGGCCCGCTGCAGGCACTGGCGACGGCCAACCGCCTGCTCGATGCATCGCAGCGCTATGACGTGCGCGTGGTCTCGGTCGCCGGCGGCGCGGTGGCCACCGGTTGCGGACTGCAGGTGCAGGCCGCGGCGCTCGAATCGCTGCAGGGCGTCGACGTCGACACGCTGATCGTGCCCGGCGGTTGCGCGGGCGCGCGCTTCGAGGTGCCGCCCGCGCTGGCGCGCTGGGTCGCGGCGACGGCGCCCTCGTTGCGCCGCGTCTGCTCCGTGTGCACCGGCGCATTCATCCTGGCCGAAGCCGGCCTGCTCGACGGACGGCCCGCGGCGACGCACTGGCACTGGGCGCAACAGCTCGGCGAGCGCTTTCCCGCCGTGCAGGTGGATGCCGACCGCATCTTCATCAAGGACGGCGCGCTGTGGACATCGGCGGGCGTCAGCGCCGGCATCGACCTGACGCTGGCGCTCATCGAGGAAGACCACGGGCACCGCATCGCGATCGAAACGGCGCGCGAGCTCGTGGTGTTCGTCAAGCGCGCCGGCGGGCAGTCGCAGTTCAGCGTGCCCCTGAAGTCGCAGGCGACGCCGGATGCACGTTTCGCCGAGCTGCACGCGTGGATGGCCGCCAACCTGCGCGCCGACCTGCGCGTGGACGTGCTCGCCGATCGTGCCGGGATGAGCGCGCGCACGTTCGCGCGTGCCTACGTGGCGAGCGTCGGACGCACGCCCGCGAAGACGGTGGACGCGATGCGCCTCGAAGCCGCGTGCCGCGCGCTGGAGGACACCGCGCTGCCGCTGAAGTCGGTCGCGGCGCTGGGCGGCTATGCGGACGAGCAGGCGCTGCGCCGCGCGTTCCAGCGCCATCTCGGCGTCGGGCCCAGCGACTACCGCGCGCGCTTCTCCAGCCACGCATTGGCTTCCAGCAGCGAGCGGACGGCGCCCGCGAACGCGGCGCCGGCGTCCGGCGCCTGGCCCAGGTAGAGGTCGGGCTCGATCAGCTCGGCTTCCATCAGCAGCCAGCGGCGCTGCGCGTCGGGCACGAGATCGATGCGTGCGTATAGCAACGGCGCGTCGACCGCATCCAGCACCTGCCGGGCGAGGGCCAACGCGCCCGGCGCCGGCTCGACGGCGCGATAGGCGCCGCCGTATTCCGACTGGATGCGGAAGTCGCCGGGCACGGGCCGCTTGTTGACGGCGTGGCTGAAGCGGCCGCCGAAAAACAGCAGCGAGGTCTCGCCTTCCGTCTCGATCGTCGGCAGGTAGGGCTGCAGCATCGCGGCGCCCTCGGGCGCGCCCTCGAGCGCGTCGCCGCGGCGCAGGCGCAGCGTCTTCCACGCGCCGCCGGACACCGTCGGCTTGACGATCACGCAGTCGGCGCCGGTGGCGTCGAACATCGCGTCGACCTGGGCGCGGTCGACGCGCTCCGTCCACGCGGTCGGCGGGATCGGGATGCCGCGCCTTTCCAGCGCAGCGAGATAGCGCTTGTCCGAGTTGTCGGCGAGCACGGCCGGCGGATTGGCGATCGGCACGCCTGCGTCCCGCCAGGCCCTGCACGCGCGCAACCAGTCCGCGTGCCTGAGGTGGTATCCCCAGGCCAGCAGCGGCAGCACCAGCGGGAACCCGAGGAGTTGCCGGCAGTCCTCGACGTGCGCGGTCCAGGGCGTCGGGACCGCGCTGAATCCGCCGCCGGCGAGCGCCGCGGCGAGCCGATCGAAGACGCCCCGCCAGTCGTCGATGCGGGTGGCATCGGCCGGATCCGGGGCCAGGATGGCGATGCGGGTCGAGGTCTGCATGCCTCAAGTCTAGCGAACGCACCCGCAGCCCCCGCAGGCGGTGCCCGCCCCCCAAGTCGTTGATTACAGGGATTGCTCATGGATTGCTCATGGCGCGCTCAGGCCTTTCAGCGCGCGCGCCGCCACGCTGGCGCCTTCATTCATCCAGTGGAGTCGGGGCGATGGCGAGCGGGAACAATGGCGTGGGCGGGCAGCGCGGCAATCGGTTGCGCATGGCGATCTGGGCATTCGCGGCGGGACTGTTCCTGCTGCCGCTGGTGGCGATGCAGTTCACCGGCGAGGTGAAGTGGACCGGCTTCGACTTCCTGGTCTGGGGCCTGATGCTGCTGGCCGCCTGCGGTGCCTACGAGGTGGTCGCGCGGATGTCGCCGAACCGCCATTACCGGCTGGGCGCGGGCGTGGCGATCGCCACCGGCTTCGTGGTGTTCTGGGCGAACGGCGCGGTCGGCATGATCGGCAACGAGGGCAACGCCTACAACCTGCTGTTCCTCGGTGCGATCGCGCTGGGCGCGGTGGTGGCCATGGTGTCGGCGTTCCGCGCCGCCGGGATGGCGAAGGCGCTGTACGCGACCGCGATCGCGCACGGCCTGGTCGCGCTGGTGGCGCTCGTCGCCGGCTGGGACATGCGCGGGGCGATCTTCTCGCTGTGCTTCGTGCTGCCGTACCTGTTCTCGGCCACGCTATTCCGCCTCGCGGCCCGCGAATAGCGGCGCGAACACGACCATCGCGCCGACGATGCAGGCGCCGAACAGCGCGCCTTCGAGCGCGCCGGTCGCGGCCTGCGCGATCGGGCCGAAGCCGTGTTCGCCGAACAGCGCGCCGACCTGGTCGAGGCGCAGACGCGAATTCGGGAAGCTGTGCGCAAGCAGGTCCAGGCTGCCGCCCATCATCCGGCCGCCGAGCAGCGGGATCGCGAGGCCGGCGACGGCACCGGCGAGCGTCGCGGCGATGACGCTGCGCCGCTGCCACGGCGATGCGCCATGGCGCGCGCCGAACCACAAGCCGAAGCCGACCGCCGCGCCGAGCGCGATGCCTTCGGGCGCGCCCGTGATGTCGCCCGGCGACTGGCCGAGCAGCAGGTCGAACGCGTCGAGGCCGAGCAGCTTCGCCGCCGCGCCGACGAGCAGGCCGCCGAGCGCGCCGCCGGCGATGCTCCAGCGCCAGCGCGTCCGCGTGTCGCGCGCGCCGCCGGGCAGCAGCGCGGAGGCGGCGATGCCCGCGCTCACCGCCGCGCCGCCCGCGACCGCCGCGACGATCGTCAGGCACACCATCACCAGCAGCATCGAGACCGCGCCCATGCCGGGCGCGAGCGGTTGCGAGGCGCCGGCGAAGCCGTAGAAGAGGCCGCCGAGCACGCCGGCCACGCCCGCGCCGGTAGTGCCCGCGGCGGCGAGCGGCAGCGACTGGCGCCACGTCCACGCGGCGGAAGACGCGGCCTCGGCGGGTGGGGCGCCGAAGGACGTGGCGTCGGCGTGCGTCGCGACCGACCTCGCTTCCTCGCGCGCCACCGGCGCGATGAACCGGTAGCCATGTTTCGGCACCGTCTCGATGTAGCGCGGGTTCGTGGCGCTGTCGCCGAGCTGCCTGCGCAGCGTGCGGATGCACTGCGTCAGCGCTTCCTCGGTGACCGGGATGCCGCGCCACACGTCGTCGAGGAAGCGGTCCTTCGACACCAGGCGGCCCTGTTCGCTCGCAAGCAGCGCCAACGCGTCGAAGTAGCGCGCATTGAGCTCGACGGGCGCTCCTCCGCGCAGCAGCCGGCGCTCGCCCGGGTCGAGGAGGAAGTCGTCGAAACGGAGGCGGTCGGCGGCCATGCGCGCCAAGCGTCACCGATCGGCCGGCGGCTGGCAATGGCGCCTCCGAGCGGGCCGCGCGGCACCCGCGGCGACGGGGGAGCTTTCCGCCGGCTGAACGCCACGGCCAGGGGCGCGCCGGGAGGGGCCGCGAATCGCGTTTGATTGGCGACACGACGACAACGCGGGAAGGAGCGATCGCATGCGGCACGGTTTCGGATGGATGGGGACGGGATTGGGAATGGCTTGCGTCCTGGCCCTGGCGGCCTGCACGCCTGCGCAACTGCGGATGCCCGACGGCTTCGCCGCGGGCGCGCCCTCATGGCCGGTGTGGGGCCATGCGCCGCGGCACTGGAACGAGCCGGTGCGCTTCGGCCCCTACAGCGCGCTGCAGCTACGGGAAGGCGGCACGTTCGGCTGGACGCTGCCCGTCGGCCGCGTGGACCTCGGCCGCAGCGCGCGGCGCTATGCGTTCACCCTCGTCGCGATCGGGCAGGCACCGGTGCAGGCGCAGTGCCGCGTGCGCAATCTCGCGCTGGGCCAGGATGGCGCGAACGGCCGCGTCGAGACGCGGATCGAGATCGACGCGACCGCGCTCGAAGGGCCGATGCTCGATTGCGGGCTCGTCCACGACGGCATCGCGCCCGCGCTGCCCCTGACCCTGGTCCGCAAGGGCACGCACCTGGACGGTCGGCTCGCATCGCCGTGGGGCGAGTACGAGGTGCGCAGCCTGCACGGTTACGCAGGCACGCCCATCGCCGGCTATGCGCCGACCGGATTCGAGATCCGCGCCGCGGGGCGCCCGGTGATGGTGGTGGACCTGATCGACGGCGGACGCGTGCATCTCGACGCTTCGGTGGAAGATTCGCAACGCACTTATCTCGCGGCCGCAGCGGCTATCCTGTTGCTGCTCGGCGACGATGCGGAGGCTTGATGGCGATCGCGACGCGTGACCTCGAACTGTTCGTGCGGGATGCGCTGGGCGCGGGCCAGGCGCGGCCGGCGATCGAGGCCGCGCTGGCGCAGGCAGGCTGGCCGGCGGAGCAGGTGCGCGACGCGCTCGACGCCTACGCCGAAGTCCCGTTCCCGGTGCCCGTGCCGCGACCGCGGCCCTACTTGTCCGCGCGCGAAGCCTTCCTGTACCTGGTGCTGTTCGCCACGCTGTATGTGTCGGCCTACCACCTCGGCAGCCTGCTGTTCGACCTGCTCAACCGCGCGCTGCCGGATCCGGCGGATGCGCGCATCGGCTTCGTCGGCACCGGTGCGTCGATGCGCTGGTCGGTGGCTTCGCTGGTCGTCGCGTTCCCGGTGTTCCTGTTCGTCGCGCGCCTGCTCGGCCGCGAACTCTCGCGCAACCCCGTCAAGCGGCTGTCGGCGGTGCGGCGCTGGCTGACCTACATCACGCTGTTCCTGGCGGCGGGCATCGTCATCGGCGACCTGATCACGGCCGTCTACAACGTGCTCGGCGGCGAGTTGACGCTGCGCTTCGCGCTCAAGGTGCTGGTCGTGGGCGCGATCGCGGGCACCGTGTTCGCCTATTACCTGCTCGACCTGCGTCGCGAGGAGCGCGAGTCGTGAACGCACCGGTGGCGCAGGGACGCGCGGGGCGCTGGATCGCGATCGTTGCGAGCCTCGTCGTCGTTGCCACCGTCGTGGCGGCGATCGCGGCCATGGGCACGCCCGCGAAGCAGCGCCTGTCGCGGCTGGACGAGCGCCGCGTCATGGACCTGCAGGCCATCACCGTCCAGGTCCAGGCCTATTACCACCAGCACGATCGCGTGCCGCCTTCGCTCGACGCACTGGCGAACGAGCCGGGTGTGCGCGTGCC
Organism: uncultured Gammaproteobacteria bacterium; assembly: GCA_966212495.1. Classification (GTDB taxonomy): domain Bacteria; phylum Pseudomonadota; class Gammaproteobacteria; order Xanthomonadales; family Xanthomonadaceae; genus Cognatiluteimonas. The sequence continues at coordinate 27,273 of CBIHRR010000003.1, read as the reverse complement.
GCAGGCACCCGCGCCGGGGCAGTCGTATGGTTACGAAGCCCTCGGCGCTGCCGCGTACCAGGTCTGCGCGCAGTTCGACACGGACACTGCGCAATCGCCGGAAACGCAAGCCTGGACGCCGCCGACGTGGGCGCATGGCGCCGGTCGGCAATGCTTCAGGCGCGAGGCCGGCAACAGCCCCGAGTGAGGATCAGGGTGCGCAGTCGGGCCGCGGCAGCGCCGCGTCGCGCGCCACGCAGAAGCGGAAGCCGGGTAGGCCGGTGAACTCGCGTTTGCCGCCGCGCGCCAGCGCGAAGCGCGCGATCGGCTTGTCGACGCACGCATCGCTGTCGCAGCCCTCCCGGAACACCGTGTACCAGCACTTGCCGCTGCTGCTTTCCACGCACTTGAAGCTCGCGCGGCCGTCCTTCGCCCAGGCCTTGCTGTAGAGCGCGTCGCCGTGGTCGCCGGTGATCCGGTTGCTCCAGGTGGTGCCGCCCAACTGGAAACCCAGCAGCGACAGGGCGAAGGAAACGATGGCGGCGAGCTTGGCGATCATGGGGCTTCCCTCCGCCGCGCGCGGCCGCGCGGCAGCTTGCGGTGGTTACATGTTCCGGAACAGCGCCATGAACGGCTGGCTGACGGTGAGCGTCTCCGGCCGGTTGCGCAGGCGCAGGATGCCGCGGCCGGTTTCGTCGCGCGCGACGGAAGCGACGGCGCGCAGGTTGACGATGGTGGAGCGATGGATCTGCTTGAACACGCCGGGATCGAGGCGTTCGAGCAGCTCGCGGATCGGCGTGCGCAGCAGCGCCTCGCCCTCGGCGGTGACCACCGAGGTGTACTTGTCGCTGGCGCGGAAATAGGCGACGTCGTCGACAAGGACGAGGCGCGTCTCGCGGCCGGCGCTCGCGGTGAGCCAGGTGAGCGGCTCGCGCGCGTCGTCGCGGCGTTGAGCGAACGTCGGGCCGAGCCGTTCCACCAGCGCGGCCATCGCGGCCGCATCGGCTTCGCCGCGCGCCTGCAGGCGCTGCACGGTCGCGGCCAACCTGTCTGGCACGATCGGCTTGAGCAGGTAGTCGACGACGCCGTGCTCGAACGCGTCGATCGCGTACTGGTCGTAGGCGGTGGTGAACACGATGTGCGTGCGCGGGCTGGCTTCGGCCGCGGCCGCGGCGACCTCGAGCCCGGTGAGGCCGGGCATGCGGATGTCGAGGAAGGCGACGTCGGGCTGGTGCTCGGCGATCGCCTCGAGCGCGGACGCGCCGTCGTCGCAGGCCGCGAGCAGTTCGAGGCCGGGCCAGGCGTCGGCGAGTTGCGCGACGAGGGCGTCGCGCAGCAGCGCTTCGTCCTCGGCGACGATCGCGGTCCAGCTGCGTTCGGGCCGGTCCGGCTCGACGGCGGTGCGCTCAGCCATGGCGCGCGGCTCCCGCGGACGCGGCGGCCGAAACGCCAACCGGGCCGACGGCGGGCACGGTGATCGTCGCCGCGACGCCATTGGGGAAGTTGCCGGCCACCGCGAGGGACGCGTTGCCGCCATACAGCAGCTGCAGCCGCTCGCGCACGTTGCGCAGGCCGATGCCGGTGCCGCTGGTCTTGGCGGCGTTCGCGCCGGTGAAGCCTTCGCCGTCGTCGGCGACCGTGATCGCCACGCTCGCGTCGCCATCGTTGCGGCGCGCGCGGATCCACACCGTGCCGCCACCGCTGCGCGGCTCGAGGCCGTGCTTGATCGCGTTCTCCACCAGCGTCTGCAGCATCATCGGCGGCAGCGGCGTCGGCAGCAGTTCGTCGGGCACGTCGAGCTGCACGTCCAGGCGCGCACCCATGCGGATCTTCAGGATCTCGAGGTAGGCGACGGCGCGCTCGAGTTCCTCGCCCAGCGTCGACGGATCCTCCTGCGTGCGCGGCAGCGAATGGCGCAGGTACTGGATGAGGTGGCCGAGCATCTCGTCGGCGCGCGCCGGGTCCTGCCGCGTCAGCAGCTGCGCGCTGGCCAGCGTGTTGTAGAGGAAGTGCGGCTCGACCTGCGCGTGCAGCAGGCTCAGCTTGGCCTGGGTGAGCTCCTTCTCGGTGACGGTCTGCGCGGCGGCGGCCTGTTCCTGGCGGCGGCGCTGGGCAACGCGGCGGGTGATGGCGCGCGCGATCGCTTCGGCGTTCTCCAGGTTGGTGCCGTCGTCGACGCGGAACAGGTCGGTCCACGCCGGGCTTTCCGGCTCGCAGATCAGGGTCACGCTGCCGGTGTCGTGGTTGGGCGTGACCGTCGCCAGCAGCTGGTTGCGCGGCGTGCCGAACCATTCCAGCGGATTCCAGCGGCCGAGCGCGTAGTTGCCGTACGGATTGGGCCGCGCGACCTTCGCGCTGATCTGCAGGCTGTCGCGCGCGCTGTGCACCTGCTCGACGTTGGGCAGCTCGCGGATCGCGGCGTCGAGCAGGTCGAAGGCCTCGCCGGCCTCGAAGGGGATCTCGATCTGCCGGCGCTGGCGGTTGGCGAGCGAATTGCCGTCGATGCGTCCGGCGATCAGGCGCACGCGGTTGATGTGCGAGAACACGCCGCTCACCACCAGCGCCGCGGTGATGCCGCAGGCCAGGATGATCGGCAGTTCGAGTTGCCCGATGAAGGGCAGCGCGGACCAGCACGCGGCCGCGAGCAGCAGCAGCAGCGCCCAGGCGGCGAGGAGGCGGAGGAGGAAGAAGGCGCTGCGGATCACGGGGGAGGCCGGGTTGTCTGGATTGCGGGCAAGGATAGCCACTGCCCGCTAGGCCGCCAGCGGCCCGCGACGGAAGCCGATCCGGGCCGACGGAACCCGGATTCACGATGCTGAAAGTACGCCAACGGGACTCCGGCAGGTCGTTCGCGACCGCCTTGAATCGCCCCGCGGCCTCCCTACGTACGCGGCATCGGCGGCCACCGTCCGCCACTTCGACCCGATGGGAGGAACGCATGAACAAGCTGACCCGTTACAACCAGCTGCCCGGCCAGGCGCATGACCCGATGCGCCAGCTCTTCGACCGGCTGTTCGAGGGCACCCTGTTCCCGGCCGGCAACGACGAGTCGTCGGTCGTCACCAGCCAGTGGATGCCGCTGGTGGACATCCGCGAGGAGGGCGACCGCTTCGTGCTGTACGCGGACATCCCCGGCGTGGAGCCGCAGGACATCGAAGTCCAGATGGACAAGGGCCTGCTGACCATCAAGGGCGAGCGCCGCGCCGAGTCGACCTCGGAATCCGAGCGCTATTCGCGCGTCGAACGCGTGCACGGCAGCTTCCATCGCCGGTTCGCGCTGCCGGACAGCGCCGATCCCGAAGGCATCACCGCCTCCGGCAGCAACGGCGTGCTGCGGATCGTGATCCCGAAGCGCCCGGAGACCACGCCGCGCCGCATCCAGGTCGGCAACACCCTCAATTCCTGAGCGGACCCGTCAAGGGGGGGCCGCCGCAGTCGCGGCGGCCTTTTTTCAGGGCGCGGTCGGCCCCATCCTGCGGGGGTGCCCATCGAAAGGAGCCCCGCATGGCCAGCGCCAGCTACCGCAAGGATCCCGACGCGATCGCCCGGCTCACCCCGGAGCAGTACCGCGTCACCCAGCAAAGCGCCACCGAGCGTCCGGGCACCGGCGAGCTCCTGCACGAGAAGCGCGCCGGCATCTACGTGGACATCGTGTCCGGCGAGCCGCTGTTCGCCTCGTCCGACAAGTTCGAGTCCGGTTGCGGCTGGCCGAGCTTCACGAAGCCGATCGAGCCGGCCCACGTGCAGGAGTTGAGCGACGCGAGCCACGGCATGATTCGCACCGAAGTGCGCTCGAAGCACGGAGACAGCCACCTCGGCCACGTGTTCGAGGACGGGCCGCGTGATCGCGGCGGCTTGCGCTACTGCATCAATTCCGCCTCGCTGCGCTTCGTCCCGCGCGAGCGCATGGCGGCCGAAGGTTACGGCGACTACATCGGCCAGGTGGAGGACGTCGCATGAGCACGGACACGGGCATGAACACGATGGCCGGTGGAACCGAGCGCGCGATCCTCGCGGGCGGCTGCTTCTGGGGCGTGCAGGACCTGCTGCGCAAGATGCCCGGCGTCGTGTCCACGCGCGTGGGCTACAGCGGCGGCGACGTGTCCAACGCCACCTATCGCAACCACGGCACGCATGCCGAGGCGGTCGAGATCGTGTTCGATCCGGCGAAGATCGGCTACCGCGACCTGCTCGAGTTCTTCTTCCAGATCCACGACCCGAGCACCGCCAATCGCCAGGGCAACGACGTCGGCAGCTCGTACCGCTCCGCGATCTACTACACCACGCCGGAACAGCGCGAAACGGCGCTCGAAACCATCGTCGACGTCGAGGCCTCCGGGCTGTGGCCGGGCAAGGTCGTCACCGAAGTGGCGCCCGCCGGCGATTTCTGGGAAGCCGAACCCGAGCACCAGGATTACCTGCAGCGCTATCCCACCGGCTACACCTGCCACTTCGTGCGGCCTGGCTGGAAGCTGCCGAAACGCGCCGCGAGCTGACGCGCCCGCGGCACGGGTCGCACCGCGACGGCCGCGATCAGGGCGTGGCCGCGCCCGGAATCACGCCATCGCGGTCGCGCCAGCGCAACCATGCGGTCTGCAGCACCAGCACGATCGCGACCACGAGCGCGACCCAGGCCGCGACCGACGCGCCCGGCAGGTCCCAGCCCGACTGCTTCACGTACACCGCGACCAGGCCCCACGCCGCCGCGCCCGCGTAGTCGACGTTGCCGCGCATGCGCGCGTTCATCGCCAGCAGCAGCACCGCGGCCAGCGCGAACAGCACGAGGCTCCACGCGAGCATGTCGCCGGCCGGGAACAGCCGGTAGGCCACGATCACCTGCGCGAGGTTCAGGAACGCGGCGACCGACAGCCAGCCCGCATGCAGCGACAGCGGCGCCCATGCCCACAGCCATTGCCTGCGCAGGGGCAGCGCGTCGCGCGTCAGCAGCAGCGCACTGCGCAGCAGGCAGGCGAGCGCGCCGAAGATCACCAGCAGGCAAAGCCAGAACAGCCCGCGGGAGAACAGGGGCATCCACGCGGCGGTGAGCACGAAGCCGCCCAGGGTCCAGGGCGCGATCGCGTCGAGCGTCGCGTCGCGGCGCCGCGCGCCCGTGGCCTGCCAGAAGCCATGGATCACGTCGAACAGGAAGATCAGCCCCCAGATCGCGAAGGCGTAGCCCGCCGCGAGCAGCAGCGTCGGATATTCCGCGCTGACCGCGGCGTTGGTCGGGCCGAACGTGCCGCGCTGCGAGAACCAGGCGACGATCGGCATGAGCAGGGCGGACAGCAGGACGAGCAGGCGCATGGCGGACTCCGGCAAGGATGATGCGCGGGCGAAGGTCGCAGCGGCCGCGTGAGCGCCGCGTCCATGCGTGCAAGCTTGCCCGGCGGCGCGGCGATGCGCCAGCTAAGATGGCGGACCCCCGCCCAGGCCTGCCCATGCCCCGCCAGACCGTGACCCGCGGCGCGCTCGCCGCGCTCGCCCTGCTCAGCCTGATCTGGAGCTACAACTGGGTCGTGATGAAGCAGGCGCTCGCCTGGACGGGTCCGTTCGAATTCGCGGCGTGGCGCGCGGGACTCGGCACGCTGATGCTGTTCGCGCTGCTGCGCTGGCGCGGGCAGTCGCTGGCGCCGCCGCGGTGGAAGCCGCTGTTGCTGGTGGCGATCGCGCAGACGCTCGGCTTCCAGGCGCTCGTGCAGTGGGCGCTCGTCGACGGCGGCGCGGGGCGCACCGCGTTGCTCGCGTACACGATGCCGTTCTGGGTGGTGCTGCTCGCGTGGTGGCTGCTGCGCGACCGGCCTTCGAAGTGGCAATGGGCGAGCCTGGCGCTCGCGTTCGCGGGCCTGCTGTTCCTGCTGGAACCGTGGAAGGGCATGGGCGGCTCGCAGAGTACGCTGCTCGCGATCGGCGGCGGCCTGTGCTGGGCGGTGGGCGTGGTGCTGAGCAAGCGCATGTTCCAGCGCGGCGAAGCGCGCGTGCTGCAGCTCACGGCCTGGCAGATGGCGATCGGCACGATCGGCCTGGTGCTCGTCGCGCTGGCGGTGGATGAACCGCCGATGCAGTGGAATTCGGGCCTCGTGCTCGCGCTCGCCTACAACGGCGTGCTCGCCTCGGGCCTCGCGTGGCTGCTGTGGGGCTGGCTCGTCGAGCAGCTGCCCGCGCAGGTAGCGGGTGTGTCGAGCCTGGTGATCCCGATCCTCGGCGTGCTGTTCGCCTGGTGGGTGCTGCACGAAGCGCCGGGCGCCGCCGAGTGGATCGGCATCGCGCTGCTGGTCGCCGCGCTAGCCGCCGTCAGCCGGCGCCGAGCGGCGTGAGCAGGCGCAGGCCCTGCCCGACCTGGTAGACGCCACCCGGCTCGAGCGCATCGATCCCGGTCTCGGCCAGGGCGTCGTTCCGCGCCCACGGCGCCACCCGATGCGGCCCCGGCACGTAGGTCTGCCAGCGCCCCGGGCCCTGCGATGCGCCGTTGGGTACGAAGACGACGGGGACGCGCACGACCCAGTCGGGGTCGCCGGCCGATGGACCGGTGGTCGGCGGCGCGAACGTCCAGTGTTTCGCCGCCAGGGTCGCGCTGCGCTCGAACGATGCACGCATCGCGTCCATTTCGCGCGGCCGGCCGAGGATGCCGAGGTTGGTCTGCTCGGCGAACACGTCGCCGACCTTGCCGTTCCTGTCGACGCGCAGCAGCAGGAACACGGTGCCGCCGACGCGGGCGTGGTTCATCGACTCCGGATAGGCGGGTGGCGACATCCTGGCGCCGCCGACCCGCGTGCCGGGCTGGCCACCGGTGAAGCTCGCCTTGCGGATCCCGATGTCGTAGCGGTCTTCGCCGGTCCTGTGCGCCACCACCAGCAGGAACATGTCGGCGGTGGCCGGCACCGCATGGCCATCGGCCATCGCAGGCTCGAACCGCCACGCAGGAACGCTCGCGGCGAGCAGCCCGAGGATGCCCTTCGGATATGCCTCGGCGTCCTTCACCTTGTAGCCGGTGACGCGGCCTTCGGCATCGACGTCGATCGTGCCCTTGATGGACATGCTCGATTCGACGCTGTCGCGCATGTCGGCCATCTTGTCCGCGTGCGCGGCGCCCATGCCCGCGGCCAGCAGCCATGCGGCCGCGACGATGCGGAAACCGGGGAAACGGAGGCCCATCGTTGCCATCCTTGAACGGGGTGGCGCGAGCATAGCGCACGCCCGCCGCGGCGCGATGGCGCCGGCGCCTCAGCCCGGATCGAGCGACGTCAGCAGTTGCAGCGCCGGCTTGAGCGGGAAGATCCCGCTGTCGGGAAGCGCGTCGTTGCCCGCATCGGCCAGGGCCTGCTCTTCATCGGTCGCCCACGGCACCGGGCGGCGTGGACCCGGGACGTAGCTTTCCCATTGCCCCGGCGCGGGCGACGTCCCCCGCGCAGGCGTGAACGTGACCGGGACGCGCACGCTCCAGTAGGGCGCGCCCGCGTCGGGGCCAGCGGTCGGCGTGACGAACGTCCAGTGCTTCATCCCGGCGATGGCGTCGGATTCGAAGTCGCGTCGCCAGCGCGCCATCGCCTTCGGCGTGCCCAGCTGGTCGAGGTTGGTCTGTTCCGCGATCGCGTCCTCGACGCGACCGTCGCGCCCGATCCTGAGGACGACCAGGACCTGGCCGCCGATGCGCGCGATCCTTTCGTCCTTCGGGTACTTCGGCGGGGCCATGCTGCGCACGTCCGCCGCCACCTGCGTGCCCGGCATGGCGTCTTCGCCCGCGCCGAACGCCGCACTGGCAACGACGATGCGGAACTGGTCGTTGCCGATCGGATCGGCCCGCAACCGCAGGTACATCGCCGAACGCGCCGGGCGCGGCACGCCGTCCACCAGCACCGGGCGGAACGTCCATTGCGGAACGATGCGGTCGAGCATCTCGCGCACCGCGGGGCTGTAAGCCTCGGGATGCCCGAGCGTGTAGCGCTGCACGCGTCCCTGCGCATCGATCTCGATGGAGCCCTTCACCGCGAGCGTGGTGACGGCCTGGTCCAGCGCGCGACGGGCTGGCGTACGCGCCATCGAAGGGATGGTCGCCGCGAGCAGCGCCACGCAGAGCGGCAGGGTCCTGGGCCACATGGCGGTCATTCCGGATTGAGCGAAGTCAGCAGGTGCAGCGGCTGTTCCGCCGGGAACAGGCGGCCGCCGGGGAGCGCGTCGATGCCGGCGTCGGCCGAAGGCTTGCGGTCCTTCCAGGCCAGGACGTAGCGCGGCCCCGGCACGTAACGCTGCCACTGGCCCGGAACGACGGGGGCGGCACGGACCGCGGGCGTGAAAACCACCGGCGTGCGCACGATCCAGTCCCGCTTGCCCGCGTCCTCGCCGGCCGTCGGCGGGTCGAACGTCCAGTGCTTCGCCGCCGCCAGCGTCGCGCGTTCGAGGTCCTTGCGCCACGCGTTCATCGCGCCTTCCCGGCCGATCGCCGCCAGGTTGGTCTGCTCGACGGCGGCATCCACCACGTTGCCGTCCGGCCCGATCCGGAGCAGGACCAGGACGGTGCCGCCGATGCCATTGCGCAATTCGCCCTCGGGATAACGGGGAGGCTGGCGTTCCCCGCGGACCGTGACCCGGGTATTCGCGGGCGCGGCGTCCCCGCGTCCGAACGCGGCGCTGGCGATCGACGCCTCGAAGCGGCCGTCGTCGAGCGGCTTCGCCTGCAGGCGCAGGAACATGTCGAAGCGCGCCTGCCGCGGCACGCCGTCGACGAGCACCGGCTTGAACACCCAGCGCTGGATGTTGCGCGCCATCAGGTCCAGCAGCGCCTGGTCGTAAGCCTCGGCGTCCTTGATGGTGTAACCGGCTACATGGCCCTGCGTGTCGATCTCGATGGTGCCGGAGGCCGGCATGCTGTTGACGACCTGCTCGAGCCGGCGGTCGGGCGTGCGCGCCGATACGGGGCCGAGGGCGCCCAGCAGCATGGCGAGGATGGCGATGTTCGTGGGAAAATTCATGACGAATGTAACTTGAGGCGGCGACGGAAGCTGCCAGCATAGCGTCGCGCCGCGCATTCACGGATGGTCCGCGGGCGCGGGGCGATGTGCCAGGATGAATGCGTTCAGGGGAGCGCCAATGATCGAAGTGGAAGGACTCTGCAAGCAGTACGACCGCCTTGCCGCGGTGAGCGATCTCTCGTTCGCGGTGCGGCCGGGCGAGATCATGGGCCTCGTCGGCCCGAACGGCGCCGGCAAGACCACGACGCTGCGCTGCGTCACCGGCATCATTCCCGCGACGTCGGGCACCGTGCGCGTCAACGGCATCGACCTCGCCCAGGATCCCGCGGGGGCCAAGCGCCAGCTCGCCTTCATGCCCGACGAGCCGCGCCTGTTCGAGCACCTGACGGTGATGCAGCACCTCAACTTCGTCGCGCGCCTGTACGGCGTGCCGGATTTCGCGACGCGCGCGCTGCCGCTGCTCGACGAGCTGGAGATGGCCGACAAGCAGGACCTGCTGCCGGGCGAGCTCTCGCGTGGCATGAAGCAGAAGCTCGTCATCGCCTGCGGCCTGCTGCACCAGCCGAAGGTGGTGATCTTCGACGAACCGCTCACCGGCCTCGACCCGGGCGGCATCCGCCGCATGAAGCAGGTGATGAAGCGGCTTGCGACCGACGGCGCCGCGGTGATCCTGAGCTCGCACATGCTCGGGCTGATCCAGGAGGTGTGCACGCACCTGCTGATCCTCAAGAACGGCCGGAAGATCGCCGACGGAACGGTCGCCGACATCCACGCGCGCTACCTGGGCGACGGCGGCGGGAGCCTGGAGGACGTGTTCTTCCGCGCGACGGGCGACATCGACGGCGATGGCGCCGGCGCGACCGGTGCGCGCGCCGGATGAGCGCGGCAGGCCCGATGGACACGGTTGCGCGGGGGGCGTTCGCGCAGGGCTCGCCGTGGAGCGCCTGCCTCTACCAGCAGGCGATGTCGATCCGCAACGCGGTGCGCCAGCGGCTGCTGCGACTGAAGCAGCCGAAATACCTGGCGGGCGCGGTCGCCGGCGTCGCCTACTTCTATTTCTTCGTGTTCCGGCACGCCTTCCAGGAGCGCGCCCATCGCAACGGCCCCGGCCTCGCGGAGGTCGTGGGCTGGCTGCACGATCCGGCGATCGCCTCGCTCGTGCTCGGCGGCGCGGCGTTCGCGCTGCTGGTGGTGCTGCTGGTGGCGTGGGTGCTCCCGGGCGACCGCAGCGCGCTGGCCTTCAGCGAAGCCGAGGTCGCGTTCCTGTTCCCGGCGCCGATGACGCGTTCGCAGCTCGTGCGCTACAAGCTGCTGCGCGCGCAGCTGGCGATCCTCGTGTCGTCGGTGCTGCTGACGGTGGTGCTGCGGCGCGGCGGCGCGTTCGGCGGCAACCCCTGGCTGCACGCGCTCGGCTGGTGGATGGTGCTGTCCACGGTGCGCATGCACTACATCGGCGCCTCGTTCGCCCACGACCGCATCCGCGGAGACGGCGGGCCCTGGTCGTGGCTGCGCAACATCGCCACGGTCGCCGTGGTGCTGGCGGCGGCGATCGCGATGCTGGGCTGGGTGTACACGCACGTGCCGCCGCCGCAGGCCGACGCGCTGCTGCCGTGGGCGCACCAGGTGCTCGCGGTGCCGGCGCTGGCCTGGGTGTTGTGGCCGCTGAAGCTGGTGGTCGCGCCGATGCTGGCGCCGGACGCGGCGATGTTCTGGCGCGCGGTGCCGTGGGCGCTGGCGGTGATGGCGCTGCACTTCCTGTGGATCGTGCGTTCGGACGCGAGCTTCGAGGAGGCGGCGATTTCGCATGCGCAGCGCCAGGCGCAGCGGATCGCGGCGCGTCGCGACGGTCGCTGGCGCTCCGAAGGGCCGCGCAAGGCGCGCCCTGCGCCGTTCCGCCTCGCCGGTGCCGGCTTCCCGCCGGTGGCGATGCTGTGGCGCAACCTGATCGCGCTGGGCACCACGCGCCTGCGCAGCTATGCCGCGATTCCCCTGCTCCTGCTCGCCGGCGAAGCCTGGATCGCGCACGACCCGAACTTCCGCCCCTTGCTCAAGGTGTTCTTCGGGCTTGGCCTCGGCATCGCCGGCTGGCTGCTGGTCGTCGGGCCGATGATCGTGCAGCGCATGCTGTCCCGCGTGCTCGTGTACATGGACCTGCTGAAGGCGTCGCCGCTGCCGGGCTGGCAACTCGCGCTCGGCGAACTGCTGGCGCCGATGCTGCTGCTGGCGCTGGCGGAATGGCTGTTGCTGGCGATGGCGCTGTTCGCGGTGCTGCTCGGCGGCGTGGCGTTCCTGCCCGCCAGTACCGCGATCGCCGGCGCGGTCGGCGCGGCCCTGCTGGTGCCGCCGCTGTGCGGCCTGCTGCTGTGCCTGCCGTTCGCGGGCGTGCTGCTGTTCCCGGCGTGGGTCGGCCGTCCGCGCGGCGGCGGCGGCGTCGAGGTGATGGGGCAGCGGCTGATCTTCTTCGGCGGTTACGTGCTGGTGCTTGCCGTGTCGCTGCTGCCGGCGGTGATCGTCGGCGGCATCGTGGCGGGCGGCGTCTACTGGGCCACGGGGCCGGTGGTGGCGTTGCCGGTGTTCGGGGTGGTCGGCGCGGCGGTGCTCGCGGGCGAACTCACGATCGCCGTTCGCTGGCTGGGCCGCCGGATCGAGCGCTACGACCTGTCCCAGGAACAGGCTTGAGCGACGCCTGGCCGGGCGGCGCGCTCCGCGCCCCCGGCCGCACGGCGCGCAGCACGTCGGCGGCGACGCGGCCGCGGCCCTCTTCCTTCGCGACGTAGCACATCCGGTCGGCAGCTTCGATCACGTCCTCGGACTCGAGGCCTTCGCCGCTGAATTCCACCAGGCCCACGCTCGCGCCGAGCCGGTAGCCGAAGCCCTGCCAGGCGAAACGGAACTGCTCGACGGTCTCGATGAGCTTGCGCGCGACGCCGCTCGCCTGGTCGGCGGCGGTGTTCTCCAGCAGCACCGCGAATTCGTCGCCGCCCAGGCGGGCGAGCGTGTCGCCTTCCCGCAGCTGCCGGCGCAGCGCCATGGACAGCTGCCGCAGCAGCTCGTCGCCGGCGACGTGGCCGCCGCTGTCGTTCACCGCCTTGAACCGGTCGAGGTCGATGAACAGCAGCGCATGCCGGCAGCCCAGGCTCGCCGCGCTGTCGGTCGCACGCTGCAGCCGCGTTTCCAGCACGCGCCGGTTGAGCAGGCCGGTGAGCGGATCGTGGTTGGCGTGCCAGGACAGCTCGCGCGCCAGTCGCGTGGCGGCGGTGACGTTGCGGAAGGTGATGATGTGGCCGAGCGGCTGGCGCTGCTCGTCGGTGATCTCCGCGACCGCGCCATCGACGAGGATGACGTGGCCGTCGCGGCGGACCAGCGACATCACGTCGTCGCGGTCGCGGAAGCCGGAGTGGAGCGGATCGACGCCGATGCCGCCGGCGTCCACCAGGCGCACCACTTCCGACACGTTGCGCGCGAGCGCCTCCATCGCGTTCCAGCCGGTGAGGTGCGCGGCCACGGGATTGAGGCTGGTGATGCGGCCCTCCAGGTCGGTCACCGCGACGCCGTCGGCGATCGCGGCGAGCGCGCCGCGCGCGCGCTCGAGCGCGTCATGCAGCGTCGCGTTCTCGCGGCGCGTGGCGGCAAAGGCCTCGGCCAGCTGGCCGGCCTCCACGCCGGATAGCGGCTGGGGGTCGTGGGGGACCATGTTCCCCACGCTAGGAGACCGTTCGGTAAGGGTGGGTGAGCGCCGTCGTTCCGCTGCACGGAATCGGCGTGACTGCGATCGCATTTTCATGCGTGGCGGGGAGCCCCGACGCGCGCGCGCCGTGGCGCGGGCGACATCGGGCAAGCGAAACCGGCATCGCCTTCAGCCCGGTCCGGCCAGGGCCGGCTGCTGCACCGCGTAATCCGGCGGCGGAAGCGCCGGCGGCGAGGATGGCTTGCCCGACGTCGCGGCGCCGGATGCGTCGCTCCGGAAGGCCTCGCCCACTTCGATGCCGAGCGGCGTGCCGGCCGCGCTCGTATGCACGGGCGCGACCGGCGCCGCGCCGCGGGCATCCTTGTGCTGCAGCGAGGAAATCATGATGGCGATGACCTTGCCGAACGCGCTGCGCGGCGCTTCCGCATCGCCCGTCGCGGCCGCCGCGGCAGCCGGTGCATCGGAGGCGCGGGCGTGCGTAGTCGTCGCATCCGCGTGTTGCGCCAGGCACGGCCCGGAGGCCACGAGGGCAACGGCCAGCAACAGGGGGGTCGGCATGCGGCGCATGATCTTCTGCTCTCGCGCGGATGCGTCCTCCGCATCCTTCGACGACAAGGCTAGCGGCGCATCCCCGCGCAAGCGCGTGAAAGCGCGCCTGCGGCGCTGAACGGCACCTGACATCGCGCCATGGCGGCGAAGCAAAAAAACGGCCTCGTGAAGAGGCCGTTCAATGTCCCGCGTTCATGTGATCGATCAGTAACCGAGCACCTGCGCGATCAGGCCGGTGGCGACCTGCACCAGCAGGTATTCCTGGCTGGCCTGGTACGGCTGCACCCAGCGGTAACCACGCGGCGGCGGCGCCAGGCCGTAGCGGCCGTAATCGTTCACGTAGTAGCGCGGCTGCAGGTAAACCACCGGCACGCGCTGCCCGCGGCGGTACGACTGCTTGTACCAGCCCTCGTGGCGGCCGTTGTCGTGGCGGTAGACCGGGCGGCGGTCATGCGAATAGCGCGCATCGCGGCCGTGATCGTCGTAGCGGTCGCGATCGTGGCCGCGATCACCGTGGTCTCCACGGTGCTGCTGCGACCAGCGGTTGTCGTGGCCATGGCCGTCCGGTGCCGGCGCGGCGAACGCAAGCGCCGGCGACAGCGCGAGGGCGAGGGAAGCGGCGAGCATCAGGCGTTTCATGTCGGACTCCGTGGATGGCGTGCCTTTCGACACGATCCCGAGCCTAGACCTGCATGGATGAAGCGCCGCCCAACCTGGCGGGTTGCCGGTGCGGCTGTTCAGCCGCCGATGAGGAACGGCTTGACGGTGCCCTTCATCTTCATGGTCATCGGGTGGCCGCGACGGTCGAGCGCCTTGCCCGCGACGACGCGGATCCAGCCCTCGCTGATGCAGTACTCCTCGACGTTGGTGCGCTCCACGCCGTTGAAGATGATGCCCACGCCGCGCTCGAGCAGCGCTGCATCGTGGTACGGGCTGCGCGGATCCAGCGAAAGGCGGTCCGGGAGGGCCTCGCTGCTCGCGTCGGGGGCGGGGTCGGTGCTGGCGTCGTCCATGCCGCGATTCTAGCGCAGCGCGCCCCATTCACGTGGCGGGCGCGGCCCGGCCGATAGCATGCAGGGTGATGCCGCCGACCACGGACCAGGTGCGGGGGAATGATGCCGGCGCGGCACCCGCCGCCGTCGCCGATGCCCCGCCGATCCCCTCCCGACGCTATGGCGACCTGTTCGTCGCGGTGCAGACGCAGCGCGTGTTCGCCGACAGCAAGACCTTCGTGGACTGCGCGCCGCGCAGCCATCCCGAAGAAATCCTCGCGGCATACCACGCGCAGCGCGATGCGCCCGGGTTCGACCTCGCCGGTTTCGTGCACGCGCATTTCGCGGTGCAGCGGCCGCCGGACAGCCATTACGTCTCCGATCCCGGCCAGTCGCTGGTGGAACACATCGACGGCCTGTGGGACGTGCTGACCCGCGATCCCGCCGCGCATCCCGTCCACTCCTCGTTGCTGCCGCTGCCGCTGCCCTACGTCGTCCCCGGGGGGCGCTTCGGCGAGGTCTGCTACTGGGATTCCTACTTCACGATGATCGGGCTCGCCGAGAGCGGGCGAAGCGACCTGCTGTGCGCGATGCTCGACAACTTCGCCTGGCTCGTCGACCACTACGGCCACGTGCCGAACGGGAACCGCAGCTATTACCTGAGCCGATCGCAGCCGCCCGTGTTCGCGCTGATGGTCACGCTCGCCGCGCGCCATCGCCTCGTCGATCCGCAGGCCTACCTGCCCCGGTTGCTGCGCGAACACGCCTTCTGGATGCAGGGCGCGGACGCGCTGCGCGCCGGCGACTGCGCGCTGCAGTGCGTGCGCATGCCCGACGGCGCCCTGCTCAACCGGTATCGCGACGCGCTCGACGTGCCGCGCGACGAGGCCTACGCCGAGGACCTGGCGACCGCGGCCGCGCAAGTCGCGCGCCCGGCCGCCGAGGTGTACCGCGAATTGCGGTCCGCCGCGGCGTCGGGCTGGGACTTCAGCACGCGCTGGTGCGACGAGGGCGAAGGCCTGTCGTCGACGCGCACCACGACCATCGTGCCGGTCGACCTCAACGCGTTCCTGTTCGCGCTGGAGTCGCTGGTCGCGAAGCTTTCCGCCGCGGCCGGCGACGACGGCATTGCCGGCGCGTTCGCCGGCCTCGCGCGCTCGCGCCGGGCCGCGATGCAGCGCTGGCTCTGGGACGAGCCGGCCGGCGCGTTCCTCGACTACGACCTGCTGCGCGACCGGCGCCGCAGCGCGTTGAACGGCGCCAGCGCCGCCGCGCTCTACGTCGGGCTGGCGACACCGCTGCAGGCGCGGCGCAGCGCCGATGCGTTCGCCGGGCGCCTGTTGCTGGAAGGCGGCCTCGCCTGCACCCGCACCGATTCCGGCGAACAGTGGGACAGCCCGAACGGCTGGGCGCCGCTGCACTGGATGGCGGTCGCCGGCTGCCGGCGCTACGGGCTCGATGCGCTCGCCGACGAGGTCCGGCGGCGCTGGCTGGCCACGGTCGGCAGCCTGTACCGGCGCGAGGCGAAGCTGGTCGAGAAGTACGCGCTCGTGCACGCGCCCGAGGCCGCGGCCGGCGGCTGCGGCGGCGAATACCCGCTGCAGGACGGGTTCGGCTGGACCAACGGCGTCACCCGCCGCCTGCTGCACGAGGCGCCGGGCGACCCGGCGCACGGCGCGCGCGCCGGCCGGGCGCGCGGCTAGACTGCGTTCGTACCACCGTCGATCCGTCGAAGGGCGGGCAGGGGAATGCGATGTCGATCCGGCGCGAGCTTTTCGCGGGCGAAGTGCTGTACCGGCAGGGCGATCCGTCGGATTGCGCCTGGCTGGTCGAGAACGGGCAGGTCGAGCTGGTATCGGTGCAGGGTCGCCGCACCACGCGCCACGGCGTGCTCGGCGCCGGCGAGCTGATCGGCGAGCTCGGCCTGCTCGACGGCGCCGCGCGCAGCGCCACCGCGACCGCGCGCAGCGATTGCAGGCTGCTGGCGATCGAGCGCGAGCAGTTCCTCGAGCGCCTGCAGGCCGGCGACCCGATCCTGCGCACCCTCGTCGACAGCCTGCTGCAGCGCATCCGCGGCCTCGTCGCGAACATGCCGGTCGAAGCCCCGATGCCCGCCGAGGACGTCGCCTGCGACGATCCGATCGAACGCAGCGGCATCGACAAGATCCGGCTCGAGGCCCAGCTGCGCGACGCGCTCGACGCGGGCACGCTCGAGGTGCGCTACCAGCCGATCTACGACATCGCCGCGCGCCGCGTCACCGGCTACGAGGCGCTGGTGCGCTGGGCGCTGGAAGGGCGCGGGCCGGTGTCGCCGGCGGAATTCATCCAGCTCGCCGAGGAAACTTCGCTGATCGTGCCGGTCGGCGAATACGTGCTCGACCGGGTCGTGGGCGTGCTGCAGGCGCTGCGCGACGCCGGCGCGGACCCGCTGCCCTCGATCGCGGTGAACCTGTCGGCGCGCCAGCTCGTCGAGCCGGGCATGGCACGGCAGATCGTCGCCCGCGCCGAACGCTCGCGGCTGCCGGCCGGCGTGCTCAAGCTCGAGGTGACGGAGAGCCGCATGCTCGATTACGCGCCGGTCGCCGCGGTGATGTCGCATTGCCGCGAGCACGGGCTGCCGTTCGCGCTGGACGACTTCGGCACCGGGTATTCGAACCTCACCCACCTCCACAAGCTGGACTTCGAGTTCATCAAGGTCGACCAGGCCTTCGCGCGGCACATGTTCGACAGCCCGCGCGCGATGAAGATGGTCGAAGCGATCGTGGCCATGGCCCACGCGCTGGACGCGAAGGTGATCTGCGAGGGCGTGGAGACGCGCGAGCAGCTGGCGCGGCTGCGCGAACTCGGCGTGGAATACGCGCAGGGCTACCTGATCGGCCAGGCGGCCCCGGCGGGGGCGGTGCTGTCGGGCGAGGCGGCCCGGGCCGGAGAAGCCGCCGCCTGAGGGCTGCAACCGGCCGCGGCCTGGCCGTCTCCCAGTCCCCGAACGTCCACAACCCGCCAGGGGAAACACCATGAACCTCGAACTGCTCATCCCGATCAGCCTGTTCGTCTGCATCACCTATGCCATCAAGGCCGTCGTCGACGCCGGCGTGCGCCGCAAGCTGGTCGATTCCAACGGGTCGCAGGAGCTCGTCCGCTCCATGCTCCTCAGCGAGGAACAGCGCAGCCGCCATGGCTCGCTGCGCTGGGGCGTGATCCTGGTCGCGCTGGCGATCGGCTTCGGCATCGTCGACGCCGGGCACTGGGACGAGCTGACGCCCGCCGTGCTCGCGATCCTGCTCGGCGCCACGGGCCTGGGCAACCTCGCCTACTACGCCATCGCGCGCAAGCAGGGCGGCTGAGGCCCGGGCGCCGGGGAGCGCGACTTGCGAGCCGCCACCACCGGCCTCGCGCCGGCGGCCGCCAGCGATGGCGACCGCCGGCTCGTCGCCGACGTGCTCGCCGGCCGTGCCGGCGCGTTCGAGCAACTGGTGCGGGAGTACCAGGGCCTGTGCTGGCACGTCGTGCAGCGCATGGTCCGGCATCCCGAGGACACCCGCGAGCTGTGCCAGGAAGCCTTCCTGCGCGTGCACCGCAGCCTGCACCAGTACCGTTTCGACGCGCCGCTGAAGTCGTGGATCGCCCAGGTCGCGTGGTCCATCGCGCGCCGCCACCTCGAACGCAAGCGCATCCCGCTCGTCGACGCGGTCGACGACGAAGGCGCCTGCCTGCTCGACAACATCGGCGACGGCCACGACCTCGAGGGCGCCGCCGCCGACGCGCAGGTGCAATCGAAGCTGCACGCGGCGATCGAGCGCCTGCCGCCGCTGCAGCGCACGATCCTCGGCCTGTACCATCTCGACGAGGTGCCGATCGGCGAGATCGCCGGCATCACCGGCCTCGCCGAAGGCACCATCAAGAGCCACCTGTTCCGCAGCCGCAAGCGCCTGCGCGAATTGCTGGACGCCAGCATCGGAGCCGCCGCATGAACATCGACCCCCGCGAATGGGACCTGCAGGAACGCGCATTGCGCGAGGACGCCGCGTACCGCCAGGTCGCGCGGGCGCTGCGGCGCTCGCCCGGCGAGCCGCCGGCGGACTTCGCGGCGTCGGTCGCCGCGCTGGTGCCCGCGGCACCTGCCCCGGCGCGCGAAGACCTGCTGGAGCACTGGCTGCTCCGCGCGTTCGCGCTGGTGCTGGGCATCGCGTTCGTCGGCGCGATCGCGCATTACGGCGCGCTTTGGCTGGAAGGCTTCGAGGCGCTGGCGCCGCTGCTCGGCGGATCGACCGCGCTGAACTGGGCGGCGACGGCGGGCGCATGCATGGCGCTGTCGTGGGCGTTCGCCCAGGGCGGCGCGCGCCTGTACCCGCCACGCCGCTGACGCGCTAGGTCGCCGGCGCGTTCGGGTCGGGTGGGTGGGTGCGCGTCGACGCCTCGGGCGGGGTCGGGTTCGGCAGGTGTTCGACGCTCGCGATGCGATCCACCCACACGTAGTCGCTGCCGCCGGATTCGTCCTCGATCCGGGCGAAGGCGTTCAGGCCTTCGTTCCCGTCCGGGCCGTAGAAGGTCTGCATGGACGGCGTGGCGGCGACGATGCCGCGGATCGCGCTGCCGTCGTCGAGGCGTACTTCGACGTGGCTCTCCTGCCGCAGCTGCATGGCGATGGCTTCCAGCCGCGCGATCGCGGCCGGGTCGACGTGGACGCGTGGCGCGGTGCGGCTCACGGTGCGCCCGGGCGCGGTGCCGGTCCCGGCGTCGCGTCGAAGCGGCGCGCGTAGTCGCGTTCGCGCGAGATCCGCAGCACCTCCTCGTCGGCGAGGCCGGGCGCGGCGTAGACCGCGTAGGCGATGTCGCCGTCGCTGCGCCCGACGTGGTGCAGGTCGTAGCGCGGCCGCCCGGCGCCGGTGTCGTCGGGGTAATGCATGGGCGGTGCCGCCTGCGCCATGTCCATCTCGCTGTTGTCGACCATGCCGCCCACGAACAATGCCCGCATCGCCCCACCTCGCCATCGGTTTGCCTGCAGGCAGGGTCGCGGATCGGATGTTGGCGCAGGGTCAAGCGCGCGTTACGGATTCCGTGGCCGCGCCGCCGGGCGCTCGCGGGGCACCGGTAGAATCCGCCGGGTGAGCGCCGCCGATCCCGCCCTCGAAGCCCTGTTCCTGCCGTTCATGGAGGGTGCGATCGCGTGGCCGGCCAGCGGCGGTGCGCTGTTCCTCGGCGCGCGCGCGGGCCGCCCCCTGCATGCGCGGCCCTGGCCCGGGCTGGTGTGCGAGCAGGCCTCGAAGCCCGAAGTCGACGCGCTGCATCGCGCAGGCATCGCCGCCGCGGCCGGCATCGCCGATGCCGGGGCGCGCCATCCGCTGGTGCTGCTGCTGCCGCCGAGGCAGCGCGAGCATGCGCGCGCGCGCTTCGCGCAGGCGCTGGACCGGCTCGCCCCCGGCGGCACGCTGGTCGCATGCATGCCCAACAAGGAAGGCGCGCGCACCGGCGAAGCCGACCTCGCGCGGCTGGCAGGCCCGTTGCGCTGCCTGTCGAAGCACCACTGCCGCGTGTTCTGGACGGCGCCGCTCGATGGCCCGGCCGACGCGGCGCTTGCCGCCGAATGGCGCGATCTCGATGCGACGCGTCGGATCGACGACGGCGGCGTGGCCGAGGGCGCGATCCCCGGCGGCAGTTTCCTGTCGCGTCCGGGCGTCTTCGCCTGGGATCGCGTCGACGCCGCCTCGCGCCTGCTCGCCAGCCATTTGCCGACGGACCTGCACGGCGCCGTCGCCGACCTCGGCGCGGGCTGGGGCTACCTCGCGATGCAGGTGCTGGCGCGCTGTCCCGCCGTGAGCTCGCTGGACCTGTACGAAGCCGACGCGCGCGCGCTTGAGCTCGCGCGCGCCAACCTCGCCGCGCTGCAGGACTCCACGCCCGCGGCAAGCCGCGCGCAGCTCGCGTTCCACTGGCACGACGTCGCCGCCGGCCTCGGCGGGCCGCGGTACGACGCCATCGTCTGCAATCCCCCGTTCCACGCGCAGGGCGCCGGCGAGCGCGTGGACCTCGGCCGCGCGTTCATTGCCGCGGCCGCCGATGCGCTCGCGCCCGGCGGCCGCCTGTGGCTGGTCGCGAACCGGCATCTCCCGTACGAAGCCGCGCTGGCGGGCCGCTACGCCCGCGTGCGCGAAGTCGCGAGCCGCGACGGTTTCAAGGTGATCGAAGCGGCATGAAGCTCGTCAAGACCCTCGCCAACCTCGGCTACGGCAGCCGCAAGGACGTGGCGCGCATGTTCCGCGAAGGACGCATCACCGATGCGGCCGGCGAAGTGCTGTATGCCGACGATGCGCCCGCGCACGCCGACGTGCACGTCGACGGCGAGCCGCTCGATCCGCCGCAAGGCCTGGCGCTGATGCTGCACAAGCCGGTGGGCTACACCTGCTCGACGCGCGATCCTGGCCGCATCGTCTACGACCTGCTGCCGCCGCGCTTCCGCCTGCGTTCGCCGCTGCTGTCCACGGTGGGCCGCCTCGACCGCGACACCAGCGGCCTGTTGCTGCTCACCGACGACGGCGCGCTGCTGCACCGGATCACCGCGCCGAAGGCGAAGCTCGCCAAGCGCTACGAGGCGACGCTCGATGCCGACCTGCGCGGCGACGAGGTCGCATTGTTCGCCAGCGGCACCTTGCAGCTGGAATCCGACGACACGCCGCTGGCACCGGCCCGGCTCGAAATGGCGGACGCGCGCCACGCGACACTGGTGCTCACCGAAGGCCGGTACCACCAGGTGCGGCGGATGTTCGCGGCGGTCGGCAACCACGTCGTGGCCCTGCACCGCAGCCAGGTCGGCGGACTCGCGCTGGGCGATCTCGCACCAGGGCAGTGGCGCCCGCTCAACGCCGAAGACCTCGCTGCGCTGTTCGGCTGAGGCCACGTTCCGCAGCCTGGCCACGAAGCGACGGGAGTCGCTAGTCGAACAGGGCGCGCCAGCCGTCGCGGCCGAGGCGACGCAGCGTCTCGACGTTGCGCTCGACGATCGCGTCCGGATCCGGGAATGCCTCGACCGCGCGCGCCACGCTGTCCTCGCGCAGCAGGTGCAGCGTCGGGTACGGCGAACGGTTGGTGAAGTTTTCGACATCGTCGGGCGCGGTGCCCGCGAACTGGTAGTCGGGATGGAAGCTCGCGACCTGCAGCACGCCTTCCAACCCGAGTTCCGCGACGAGCGCATCGGCCTGCTCGAGGAAATCGTTGTAGTCGAGGAAATCGACCAGGACGCGCGGGTGCACGATCAGCGTCGTGTCGATGTCCTCCGGCGGTGCATCGCGCAGCAGGAGGAGTTCGGCACCCAGGGTCTCGAGCAGCGCCCCCGGCGCTTCGTCGTCGCTGAGCACGAAGCGCACCTGGCCCTTCGCCTGCACCGCCTTGGCGAACGGGCAGAGGTTGAGCCCGATCACCGCGCGCTCCAGCCACAGGCGGGTCGCGGCGATCGGGTCGCCATGCAGTGGCATGCCGGCGTTCAGTTGCACACCGACTGGTAGATGCACGCCGCCCATTCGGGATGGTCCACGAACGGGTTGCGGTTGCCCTGGTAACTCTGCACGGCATCGTTGCGTAGCCGTTCGGCATCGTCCACCGGATCCTCCTGGTTCCATTGCAGCAGCACGGACAATAGACCCATGTAGGCCACCGATGCATTGCCGCCGGTCGGCGCGACCAGCGCGGCGTTGTCGGTGAGCCGCAGGTCGGGTTCGGCGGTGCCGGTCACCGGATTGTTGCCGCCTTCGTAGCGCACGTCCATGTACAGGACCGCGCGGGCCACGTTGCCCTTCATGCCGCGCCACGCCTGCCACACCGTGCCGTTGCTCCAGTTGGAGTTGCCGGGGAAGGTGCCGCTGCCGCCGCCGCGGTCGTCGTTGGCGATGGTCGGGTATTCGGTGCACGACGCGTTGCAGTTGCCGTAGGGCAGGTTGCCGCGGTCGGCGTTGTAGGCGATGTCCGCGGCCATCAGCATGTGCAGGTCGGTGTACGGGAAGTTGGTCGGGCCGTCGTCGGGGAAGCCGAGCGAATTGGGCCAGGTGTGCTCGCGATTGTAGGCGTCGTTGCCACCCGCGGCCTTCGGGTACGACGCGTTCCTGTAGATGTCGATGACGTCGGCGGGATTGGCCGGATCCTCGTCGGCGAATGCGAGCACGTCCCACGTGTCCGTGGTCGAAGCGGTGTACGGGATCTTCGCCTGTCCATCGATCAGCGCATGCAGGCCGGCGCGCAGCGCAGCGGCGTTGGTCGTGTCGATGCCGTCGTAGTAGGTGCCGGCATCACCGGTGCCACCACCGCCACCACCACCCGAAGGCGGGGTGAAACCCGCGGTGAGGCTGGCACCCGAGAAGCTGGTGTATGCGCGCAGCATCACGTACCAGGTGCCCGCCTGCGGAGCGGCGACGTCGCAGCTTTCGCTGTTGCCGTAGAGATAGGGCCTGCAGTCGTACACCGATGTCGTCGGCGCGGCGCTGAAGCGCACGTACAGGTCGGCGTCGCCGGTGCCGCCCGCGGAGGCGACGTGCAGGTTGGTGGCGCCCGCGGGCACCGACAGCGTGTAGGCGACGCTGCTGCCGGTCGAGGCCGACAGGCCCGTCACCGGCACGCCGTTCTGGAGGACGTTGCCTCCACCGCCGCCGCCTCCGCCTCCGTCTCCGCCATAAGGCGACTGTCCCGCGTTGCAGGCGCCGAACGAACTGGTGCGCGAAGCCTGCCAGCTGAAGTCGGCGTACTGGCTGCCGCTGCCGGCGAGTTGCAGCGACGTTCCCGCGGCGGTGTTCGCGGATTCCGATTGCGTGATCGCGCTGCTCGCCAAGCCCGCGGCGGGTCCGTTCGTGGCGGTGAACGTGCCTTCGTACGACAGGAACTGCACCACCGCGCCGCTGGCGTCGATGAGCGCCAGTCCGTCCGGCGCGCCGTTCTGGATCCCGGTGGCGGCCACCGTCGCGGTTCCGAAGCCGCCGCACTGGTTGGCGACCGTGCCCGAGAGCGAAAGCGTCGCGTAGCGCGTTCCGTCGCTGCCGTTGTAGAGCGCGATGCTCCAGCCGGCGAGACTGGTTCCCGCGGGCGCGAGCACCTCGATCTTCTCCGAGGTGTCGGTGTTGGCGTTGTCGTAATGCAGTTCGTTGACGAACACGCCGGCGCTTGCACAAGGCGGCAACAGCAGCAACGACGCGCAAGCGATGCGTTGGACGAACAGGTCTGGCAGGCGCATTGGGTTCCCTCCCCGGGCGGATTGCGGACGAATGGGCGGGGCGGCGCGGCGGCCGTCCCTGGCCTTGGGGCCAAGTCTGCCGCGGAATTCATGCAGCAGGGTGACGGCCCGCGCTTTTTTCCGGGGGCTGACGCATCCTAGGGGAATGGAAAACGCTTCCAGTCCCGCCAGGACGCCCGGGCAGCGCGCGCGGGCCATTGCGATGATGCTCGCCTGCGTCGGCGTGTTCTCGCTGATGGACGCGGTGCTCAAGACGCTGTCGGCGCACTACCCGCCGTTCGAGGTGGCCTCGTTGCGCGGCGCTGCCTCGCTGCCGTTCCTGCTGGCGTGGGCGGCGATGACCACCGGGCTGCGCCCGCTGCTGCGCGCGCGCTGGCCGCTGCACCTGCTGCGCGGCGCGCTTGGCATCCTGATGATGGCGGCGTTCGTGTACGCGCTGCGCACGCTGCCGCTCTCGACCGCGTATTCGATCTTCTTCGTCGCGCCGCTGCTGATCACCGCGCTGTCGGTCCCGTTCCTGCACGAGCATGTCGGGCCGCGGCGCTGGACTGCGATCGCCGTCGGCTTCATCGGCGTACTCGTGGTGCTACGCCCCGGCGCGAGCGGTGTCGCCAGCGCGGCCGGTATCGCGGTGCTGCTCGCGGCATTCGGCTACGCGGTGTCGGCGATCACCGTGCGCGTGCTCGCGCGCACCGACTCGACGCAGGCGATGGTCGTCTGGCTGATGGTGCTGATGGCCGTGGGCGCCGGCGCGCTGGCATTGCCGGACTGGCAGCCGATCCGCGCCGGGCACGCGTGGCTGATCCTCGTGCTCGGCATCGCCGGCTCGCTGGGGCAGTACCTGATCACCGAAGCGTTCCGCCTGGGCGAAGCCTCGCTGCTGGCGCCGCTGGAGTACACCGCGCTGGTGTGGGGCGTAGCCTGGGACGCGACGCTGTGGGGCGTGCTGCCCGACGGCGCGACCTGGCTGGGCGCGGCGATCATCGTCGCCAGCGGGCTCTACCTCGTGCGCCGCGAGGGCGCGCGCGCCTTGCCGGTGGCGCCGCCGTAGAGCTTCTGGCAGGCCTCGCAGAAGAACGCGCGGCGCTGGGCGCGGCCGAGGTGCTTGCGGTAGCTGAGGCGCGTCCCGTCGCGCGGGCAGTGCGTCTTCGTGTGCACCTGGTAGTGCTTCTTCAGCACGTAGGCCTTCTTCCAGGCGAGGAAGTCGAAGCTGTACTCGCGGGCCTGCTTCACCAGTTCGGCGAGCTTGCGCGGGGGCAGCGCCCCGATCTCGCTTTCCGGATGCACGCGGATCCGGAACAGCACTTCGTTCTTGATGATGTTGCCGACGCCGGCGAACAGGTCCTGGTCGAGCAGCGCATCGGCCGCGATGAGTTCCGGGCGCGCACGCAGCTTCTTCCGCGCCTGCGCCGGATCCCAGGCGTCGGCCATCACGTCGACGCTCCAGTCGTAGACCTCGTCGAGCGGTTCCTCGATGAAACGCACGGAACAGGCGTAGAGGTCGAGTTCCCCGTCGTCGAAGACCAGCCGCACGCGCGGCGCGACGCCCTCCTTGGGGTCGTCGATGCGATAGCTGCCGAAGAGCAGGAAATGGATGCGCAGCGAGAAATCGTCGAACGGCAGCAGGAAGTGCTTGCCCCAACTGCACACATCAAGCAAACGCAGCCCCTGCATGCGCTGCAGGGGCTGCTTGCTGTTGCCGGAAACCTCGCGGACCACCTGCCCGGCGAACCGGGCGGCCTGTTCCTTCAGGATGACGATCGACGGGCCTTCTGGCATGCGTGGAGCGGAACATGGTTCCGCTCTACGCGGCGTGAGGCATCAGAAGCGTACGCCGATGCCCGCGCCGACCACGACCGGGTTGAGGTCGGCCTGGCCCACGTTGGTGCCGTCCACGGCGATGTCCGAACCGCCGTGCATGTAGCGCGCGTCGACGCGGCCGAACACGCGCGGGGTGAAGTTGAGGTCCAGGCCGACGGTCGCCATCGGGCCCTTCGCGGTGGTCATGCCGATGTGGTGGTCGGCGTACGGGCCGATGTTGTCCTGGTCTTCGTGGTCGATGTTGTTCTCGAAGTAGCCCAGGCCCACGAACGGTCGGACCGTCGCGTCCGGCTGGCGGAAGTGGTACTGCGCGCTCAGCGCGTAGGGCTGCGAGTCAGCCGTCGCCACCTTGCCGTCGGCGGCCGTGGTCACGCGATGCTCGAACTTGCTCGCCGCGCCCCAGGCCTCGAGGGAGAAATTGTCGGTGAGGTTGTAGTTCAGGCCGAGCGTCGGCGCGCCCGAACCGTCGAACTGGGCCTTGCTGCCGGCGATGGTGCCGTCGCCGGTGGGCTCCTGGTGGGCGTAGCCGCCGACGACCGAGAAGCGGCTGCCGGCGGCGGTACCGGCGTCCTGCGCGAAGGCGGGCGCGGCCATGCCGCCGGCGACGATGGCGCCGAGCGCCAGGGCCAGGATCTTGGGGTTGCTTCGAATGGCTTGCATGGGGGACTCCTCGTTATGTTCTGTGCGCCCCTGGGGAGTAGGGCGGCGCCACGGTAACGGGGTGCCCATGAACCTTTTCGCGCACGCAACCTGACTGGGAACGCCGCGAGCCGCCTTTTTCACGCTCCGTGCGCGCCGCATTGGCGCCGCCTTCGCGCTGGCGGCACAATGGAAGGTCCCGAAACCCCACCGAGGCCCATCGGTCATGCCTGAGCTGAAGGAAGCGCGCGTCCCCGACATCGGCGGCTACGACGACGTGCCCGTGATCGAGGTGCTGGTCGCCGTCGGCGACACCGTCGCCCGCGACCAGGGCCTGGTGACGCTGGAATCGGACAAGGCCACGATGGAAGTGCCGGCGCCCTTCGCGGGCGTGGTGCGCGAGCTGAAGGTCAAGGTCGGCGATGCGGTGTCCGAGGGCAGCGTGGTCGCGATCGTCGAGGCGGCGGACGAGGGCGCATCGCCTGCGGCCGCAGCGCCCGCCGCAGCGCCCGCCGCGGCCCCGCGCGCGGAACCCGAAGCGCCGAAGCAGGAAACCCGCGCCGTCGAGACGGCGACCGGCGTGCCGCCGGTGAACGTGCCCGCGCAGGCCGATCGCCTCGTGCAGGCCGAAGCGGCCCGCGCGCCCGCGCCTGCCGCGGCGCCTTCCGCGCCGCCCGTGCGTTTCGACGCGGATGCCGTGATGCCGGGCAAGGTGCCCTACGCCAGCCCCGCGGTGCGGATGTTCGCGCGCGAGCTCGGCGTGGACCTGGCGCGCGTGCAGGGCAGCGAGCGCGGTGGCCGCATCTCGAAGGAGGACGTGCAGAAGTTCGTGAAGTCGGCGCTGCAGGGCGGCACCGGCGCCGGTGCGGTCGCAAGCGGTGGCGGCGGTGGGCTGAACCTGCTGCCGTGGCCGAAGATCGACTTCGCGAAGTTCGGCGAGGTCGAGACGCGCGAGCTCACCCGCATCCAGAAGATTTCCGGCGCGAACCTGTCGCGCAACTGGGCGATGATCCCGCACGTCACCCAGCACGACGACGCCGACATCACCGAACTCGAGGCGCTGCGCGTCGCGCTCAACGAGGAAAACGCCAAGGCCATCGCGAAGGGCAGCGCCGCCAAGCTCACGATGCTCGCCTTCATCATCAAGGCCAGCGTCGCCGCGCTGCAGAAGTACCCGAACTTCAACGCCTCGCTCGACGCCGATGGCGCGCAGCTGGTGCTGAAGAAGTATTTCCACGTCGGCTTCGCCGCCGACACGCCGAACGGCCTGGTCGTGCCGGTGATCCGCGATTGCGACCGCAAGGGCGTGATGGAGATCGCCGCCGAATCGGGCGAACTCGCGGCGAAGGCGCGCGAGGGCAAGCTCGGCCCGGCCGAGATGCAGGGCGGCTGCTTCACGATCAGTTCGCTGGGCGGCATCGGCGGCAC
>CBIHRR010000002.1:0-50002 GCA_966212495.1 uncultured Gammaproteobacteria bacterium | reverse complement strand
TGCGCCTCGCGGATCACGTCGGCGCGCTTGCCCAGGCAGCCGGTGACGATGACCTTGCCGTTTTCGGCCATCGCCTCGCCGATCGCGTCCAGCGATTCGGCCACCGCCGAATCGATGAAGCCGCAAGTGTTCACCACCACCACGTCGGCCGCGTCGTAGCTCGGCACCAGGTCGTAGCCCTCGACCCGGAGCTGGGTCAGGATCCGCTCGGAATCCACCAGCGCCTTGGGGCAGCCGAGGCTCACGAATCCGACTTTGGGGCTGGCGACTTTGGGGCTGGTGGCGGGCATGGCGTGAAAACCGCGGAGGGCCGCGGATTATAGCGGGCGCTAGAATCGGGGCTTCCCCGCGCGCCACCGGAGCTTGCCATGGGCCAGGACATCGCTTTCGAGAGCCTTGCCGGCGCCATCGGCGGCTGGCGTGCCGACCCGGTCGCCGTGCCGCGTGGCGGGATCCTGGTGGTGCAGGAGATCTTCGGCGTGAATGCGCACGTCCGGGCCGTCGCCGACCGCTATGCGGCGGAGGGCTACGTGGCGCTCGCGCCGGCCTACTTCGACGCGGTCGAGCACGACGTCGAACTCGCCTACGACGCGGCAGGGGTGGCGCGCGGGCGCGACCTCGCGCAAGCCGTCGGCCTGGAGCGCGCCGCCTCGATCACCGCGGCCGCCGCGCGCCTGCTGCAGGACGAGGGGCTGGCGGTCGGCATCGTCGGCTTCTGCTGGGGCGGCACCGTGGCCCTGCTCGGCAACACCCGCCTCGGCCTGCCGGCGTCGAGCTATTACGGCGCGCGCAACGTGGCTTTCCTCGACGAGCCCCTGCGCGCGCCGATCCAGTTCCACTTCGGCGCGGACGATCCGTCGATCCCGCCCGAAGCGGTCCAGGCGCACCGCGACAAGCAGCCCGGCGCCGAGGTCTATGTCTATGCGGGCGCGGGCCACGCGTTCAACCGCGACATCGACGGCACGCACTACCACGCCGAAGCCGCGCAACTCGCGCACCAGCGCACGATGCGCCTGTTCGCCGACACGTTGGGCTGAGCCATGGGCCGCCACCACCAGCCGCCGGCGCGCTACGAACTGCACCCGCAGCTCGCCGCCGACACCCACCCGCTGGCGACGCTCGCGCTGTGCGACCTTCGCCTGATGGACGACGCGAACTATCCGTGGCTGGTCCTCGTCCCGCGCGTGGCCGGCGCGCGCGAACTGATCGACCTGGAAGCGACGCAGCGGCGCACGCTGATGGACGAGACCGACCTCGCGGCGCGCCTGCTGCGCGACGTGTTCCGTCCGTTCAAGCTCAACGTCGCCGCGCTCGGCAACCTCGTGCCGCAACTGCACGTGCACGTGATCGCGCGCTTCGAGGACGACCCCGCCTGGCCCGCGCCGGTGTGGGGACGCGTCGCCGCGCGCCCGTACGAGCCGGAAGCGCTGGTCGAGCGCATGCAGGCGCTGCAGCGCGGACTCGGCTGATCCGCGACATGGCCGCCCGGCCGTCATTTGCGCGGCCGGTGCCCGAGGCGTAGCGTCGGCGCTTCCGTCCCTGGGGAACCGACACCATGCGCCCGATCCGGGTCCTGCTCCTGTCCGCCTGTGTCGCCGCCGCGCTCTCCGGCTGCAAGCAGTCCGCTTCCACCGCCCCCGCCGGGCCCGGCACGCCCGCCGCGACGGCCGCGGCCAACGACGATGCCTCGCTCGACAAGGCGGCGACCGCCTTCATCGACGGCTACTTCCAGCGCAACCCGGTGGCCGCCGCGGGCGCCGGCAAGCACGAATACGACGGCAAGCTGCCCGACTACAGCCCGGCCGGAATGAAGGCCAACATCGACTGGCTGCACGCGCAGCGCGACGCATTCGCCGCGTTCGCCGACGGCAAGCTCGACGCGCAGGGACGCTTCCGCCGCGATTACGCGCTCGCGGTGATCGACGGCGCGCTGTTCTGGCTCGAGGATTCCGGGTTCGCGTACAACAACCCGGGGTTCTACACCGGCGACCTGTCGCCGAGCATGTACCTCACCCGTCCGTATGCACCGCTCGCGCAGCGCATGGATGCGTTCATCCGCTACCAGGAAGCGCTGCCGAAGGCGATCGGGCAGATCAGGGCGAACTTCAGGACGCCGCTCCCCGCGTCCTACATCGACCTTGGCGTGAATTCCTTCGGCGGTTACGCCAGCTTCTTCGCGAGCGACGTGCCGAAGATCTTCGCCGAGGTGAAGGACGACGCATTGCAGGCGCGCCTCAAGGCCAGCAATGCCGCCGCGATCAAGGCCACGCAGGACATGGCCGACTGGCTGAAGGCGCAGAAGCCGCAGGCGACCCAGGATTTCGCGCTCGGCGCGGAGAAGTTCGCGAAGATGCTGCACGCGACCGAGCGCGTGGACATCCCGCTCGACCAGCTGAAGGCGGCGGGCGAAGCCGACCTCGCGCGCAACCTGGCTGCATTGAAGGCCGCCTGCGACGGGTTCGCGCCGGGCGCATCGCTGCAGGACTGCGTCGCGAAGGAAGCAGCCGACAAACCCGAGGGCGGCGCGGTCGAAGGCGCGCGCGCGCAGCTCGACAGCCTCAGGCAGTTCATCGTCGACAAGGACCTGGCGACGATTCCGGGCCCGGAGCAGGCCAGGGTCGAGGAAGCGCCGCCGTTCAACCGCTGGAACTTCGCCTACATCGAGATCCCCGGCCCGTACGAGAAGAACCTGCCGTCGGTGTACTACATCGCGCCGCCGGACCCGACCTGGTCGAAGGCCGACCAGGCCGCTTACGTGCCCGGCAAGGCCAACCTGCTGTTCGTCAGCGCGCACGAGGTCTGGCCCGGGCATTTCCTGCAGTTCCTGCATTCCAACCGTTCGGGCTGGAAGTTCGGCCAGCTGTTCGTCGGCTATGCGTTCGCCGAAGGCTGGGCGCACTACTGCGAGGAGATGATGTACGACGCCGGCCTCGGCGGCGGCACGCCGGAGACCCACATCGGCCAGATCTCGAATGCGCTGCTGCGGGACGTGCGCTTCCTCTCCGCGATCGGCCTGCATACCGGCGGCATGACCATGGCGCAGTCCGAAGCGATGTTCCGCGAGAAGGGCCTGCAGGATCCCGGCAACGCGCGCCAGCAGGCGGCGCGCGGCACCTACGACCCGGCCTACCTCAACTACACGCTGGGCAAGCTGATGATCATGCAGCTGCGCGAGGACTGGACGAAGGACAAGGGCGGGCGCGCGGCGTGGAAGCAGTTCCACGACCAGTTCCTGGCTTACGGCGGCCCGCCGATCCCGCTGGTGCGCGCGCAGATGCTCGGCGGCGCGCCGGAAGCGAAGCTGTGGACGGCGCCGGCGGCGGCCGCGACCACCGCCTCGCCGGCGGAAACACCGGCACCGGCGCCCGCACCGGCGCCCGGCGGACGCTGACGCGCGCCGCTGCCGCGGGCCTCAGGTCCGCGGCAGCGTGACGCCGGTCTGGCCCTGGTACTTGCCGCCGCGATCGCGGTAGGACGTCTCGCAGGCCTCGTCGGACTGGAAGAACAGCATCTGCGCCACGCCTTCGCCGGCGTAGATGCGCGCCGGCAGCGGCGTCGTGTTCGAGAACTCCAGCGTGACGTGGCCTTCCCACTCCGGTTCGAGCGGGGTCACGTTGACGATGATCCCGCAGCGCGCGTAGGTGCTCTTGCCCAGGCACACCACGAGCACGTCGCGGGGAATGCGGAAGTACTCGACGGTGCGCGCGAGCGCGAACGAATTGGGCGGGATGATGCATTCGTCGGCATCGATGTCGACGAAGCTCTTCGGGTCGAACGACTTCGGGTCGACGATCGTCGAATTGATGTTGGTGAACACCTTGAACTCGCGCGAGCAGCGCACGTCGTAGCCGTAGCTCGAGGTGCCGTAGCTGACGATGCGCTGGCCGTCGGCGGAATGCTTCACCTGCCCGGCCTCGAACGGCTCGATCATGCCCTTGCCGGCCGCTTCGCGGATCCAGCGGTCGCTCTTGATGCTCATGCGGCTTCCATCGCCCGAAAGGCGGCCATTGTACGGGGGCTCAGGCGAGCGCGGCCGCGATGGGCATCGCCGCGCGCGGGCGCGCCGCCAGGCGCATCGCCAGGGCCCGCGCGACGGCGCGGAACGCCTGCGCCGGGGCCGAATCCGGCGCCGCCGCGACCACCGGAACGCCGGCGTCGCCCTGCTCGCGGATCGCCAGCTCCAGCGGCAGGCTGCCGAGCAGCGGCACGCCGTACTGGTCGGCCATGCGCGCGCCGCCGCCCTCGCCGAAGACATGCTCGACGTGGCCGCAGTGGCTGCAGGTGTGGACCGCCATGTTCTCGACCAGGCCCAGCACCGGCACCTGCACCTTCTCGAACATGCGCAGTGCCTTGCGCGCATCGAGCGTGGCCACGTCCTGCGGCGTGGTGACCACCACCGCGCCGGCGACCGGGATCTTCTGCGACAGGGTGAGCTGGATGTCGCCGGTGCCCGGCGGCAGGTCGACGATGAGGTAATCGAGGGTCGCGGCCCCGCCCGCGGAGCCCGCGGGGCCGCCATCGCCGCCCCACAGGGTCTGCTCGAGCAACTGCGTGAGCGCCGACGTCGCCATCGGCCCGCGCCAGATCATCGGCGTGTCCTGTTCGACCAGCAGCCCGATCGACATCGCTTCGATGCCGTGCGCGCGCATCGGTTCGATCGCCTTGCCGTCGGGGCTGTCCGGGCGCCCGGACAAGCCGAGCATCGTCGGCACGCTGGGGCCGTAGACGTCGGCGTCGAGCACGCCGACGCGCGCGCCGTCGGCGGCCAGCGCGAGCGCGATGTTCACCGCGACGGTGGACTTGCCGACGCCGCCCTTGCCCGCGCCGACGGCGATGATGTTGCGCACCCGCGGCGAGAGCGCGACGTTGGGCTGCGGTGCGTGCGCGGCGATGCGCGGCACGACTTCGAAGCCGGCCAGCGGCAACGGCGCAACGGCGGCGGCGACCGCCTCGCGCAGCGCCGGCAGGTCTTCGGTGGCCATCGGATAGCCGATGGCCAGCGACACGGCCACCCCTTCGCCGGCGCGGGACACCGTGGCGCGGACGTTGGCGCTGGCCCGCGCCCGCCCGGTGCGGGGATCGGCGACGGCCCGGATCCGCTCGGGCAGGCCCTGCTGAATGGCTTCATCCATGCCGCGCATTGTACCGCCCGCGCCCCTTCCATACGGCGCCGGATGCGGTATAAACACCCGGTACGTGACACGCCGTACGGCCACCCATTACCGCATCCCGCTGGAGGGACCATGCGCACCAAGCTCTTCGCCCTGCTGCTCGCCCTGCCGCTCGTCGCGCTGTCCTTCGGCGCGCTTGCCCAGAACTCGCCCGTCGGGAAGTGGCGCACGATCGACGACAAGACCGGCAAGGTGAAGTCCATCGTCGAGATCTCCGAGGCCGCGAACGGCACGCTGCAGGGCAAGGTCCTGCAGGTGCTCGATTCCGAGAAGGGCCCGCACCCGGTCTGCGACGCCTGCAAGGGCGCCAACCACAACAAGCCGATCGAGGGCATGGTCATCGCCTGGGGCCTGCGCCACGAGGGCGACAGCTGGGACGACGGCAAGATCATGGACCCGAAGAACGGCAAGGTGTATTCGGCGAAGATGACGCCGATCGAAGGCGGCCGGAAGCTCGAAGTGCGCGGCTACCTCGGCTTCTCGCTGCTCGGCCGCACGCAGACCTGGGTGCGCGACGAATAAGCGCGCGGGACAGGCACGCCGCCAGCGGCCCCCGGGCGCGCGGCGGCACCACGAACGGCCCGGAATCCCCGGGCCGTTCGCGTTATCGGCGGATGGCGCCCGCGCGGCGCATGCGATAATCGCGCCCCCGCTTTCCCAGGCGAACCCCGGCGACATCCCATGCTGCGCCCCGCGCTCGTCACCAACGCCCTGCCCTACGCCAACGGCCCGCTGCACCTGGGCCACCTGGTGGGCTACATCCAGGCCGACATCTGGGTGCGGGCGCGGCGCATGGCCGGCGGCACGACGCACTTCGTCTGCGCCGACGACACCCACGGCACGCCGATCATGCTTGCCGCGGAAAAAGCCGGGACCACGCCTGAGGCCTTCATCGCCGGCATCCAGGCCTCGCACGAGCGCGACTTCGCCGACTTCGGCGTCGCATTCGACCACTACGATTCGACCAATTCGGCGCGCAACCGCGCGCTTACCGAAGGCATCTACGCGCGACTGGAAGCCAACGGGCACGTCTCCCGGCGCTCGGTCGCGCAGCTGTACGACCCGGTCAAGGGCATGTTCCTGCCCGACCGCTACGTCAAGGGCACCTGCCCGAACTGCGGCACGCCGGACCAGTACGGCGACAACTGCGAGCACTGCGGCGCCACGTATTCGCCGACCGACCTGAAGTCGCCGTACTCGGTGGTCAGCGGCGCGACGCCGGAGCTGCGCGAGTCCGAGCATTTCTTCTTCGAGCTCGGGCAGTTCGAAGGCTTCCTGCGCGAGTGGATGGCCGGCGACGTCGCCGTGCCCGGCGTCAAGGCCAAGCTGCAGGAATGGCTCGACGGCGAAGGCGGCCTGCGGCCGTGGGACATCTCGCGCGACGCGCCCTACTTCGGTTTCGGGATCCCGGGCCACCCCGGCAAGTACCTGTACGTGTGGATCGACGCGCCGATCGGGTACCTCGCCAGTTTCGAGGCGCTGTGCGAGCGCACCGGGCTGTCGTTCCACGACTACACCGTGCCCGGTTCCGACACCGAGATGCACCACTTCATCGGCAAGGACATCGTCAACTTCCACGGCCTGTTCTGGCCGGCGGTGCTGCACGGTGCCGGCCTGCGCGCGCCGACGCGGCTGCACGTCAACGGTTACCTCACCGTCGACGGCGCGAAAATGTCGAAGTCGCGCGGCACCTTCGTGATGGCGCGCACCTACCTCGACTGCGGCCTCGCGCCCGAGGCGCTGCGCTACTACTTCGCCGCGAAGTCCTCGGGCGGCGTCGACGACCTCGACCTCAGCCTCGCCGACTTCGTCGCGCGCGTGAACAGCGACGTCGTCGGCAAGTTCGTGAACCTCGCCAGCCGCTGCGCCGGCTTCATCGGCAAGCGCTTCGGCGGCCGCCTGGCCGGCGCGCTGCCGGACCCCGAGGCCTACGCGCGCGCGATCGCCGCGCTCGGCCCGATCCGCGAGGCGTACGCGCGCAACGAAGCGGCGACGGTGCTGCGGCTCGCGATGGCGGTGGCCGACGACGCGAACCGCTACATCGACGAGAAGAAGCCCTGGGTCCTCGCGAAGCTTGCCGGTGAACATGGCGAAAGTGCCGACGCCGAACTGCAGGCCGTGTGCACGCAGGGCCTGAACCTGTTCCGCGTGCTCGCGCTCGCGCTGGCGCCGGTGATGCCCGCGCTCGCCCGCCAGGTCGAGGAATTCCTGCACGCCCCGCTGCGCGGCTGGAGCGACGCCGACGCGCCGCTGCTCGACCATGTCATCCGCGACTACCAGCCGCTGTTCACCCGCATCGACCCGAAGCAGATCGACGCCATGACCGAAGCCTCGAAGGACACCCTCGCCGCTCCGGCCGCCAACGCCGCCGCGCCGGCCAAGGCCAAACCCGTTGCGGCGACAGCGGCAACGCCGCCGGCGCCCGCGGACGGTGCCGGCGCAGCGACGATCTCGATCGACGATTTCGCGAAGCTCGACCTGCGCGTCGGCAAGGTGCTGGCCTGCGAGTTCGTCGAAGGCTCCGACAAGCTGCTGCGCTTCGAACTCGACGCCGGCGATCTCGGCAGGCGCCAGATCTTCTCCGGCATCCGCGCGAGCTACGGCGAACCCGAACGGCTCGTCGGTCGCAGCGTCGTGTTCATCGCCAACCTGGCGCCGCGCAAGATGCGCTTCGGCACCAGCGAGGGCATGATCCTGTCGGCCGGTTTCGACGGCGGCGCCCTGCACCTGCTCGACGCCGACCCCGGCGCCGCGCCGGGCATGCCGGTGAAGTGAACCTGGTCGAGCGCCTCGACCGGATCCTGCCGCAGACCCAGTGCGGCCAGTGCGGTTACGCCGGTTGCCGACCCTACGCCGACGCCATGGCGCGTGGCGATGCCGGCCCCGAGCGCTGCCCGCCGGGCGGCGATGCGGGTGCGCGGGCCCTCGCCCGCGTGCTCGGCGTGGCGGCGATGCCCTTCGACCGCGCCCGCGGCGCGCACAAGCCCGCCCAGGTCGCGCTCGTCGTCGAGGAGGATTGCATCGGCTGCACCAAGTGCATCCAGGCCTGCCCCGTCGATGCCATCGTCGGCGGCGCCAGGCTCATGCACGCCGTGGTCGAACCGCTCTGCACCGGCTGCGAGTTGTGCGTGCCCGCCTGCCCGGTGGACTGCATCGTGCTGGTGCCGGCCGGCGGCTGAGCCGCATCGCAGGCGGCGCAGATGCGGCGCACCACGTAGCCGTCCGCGCGCAGCCGTTCGACCAGCCCGTCGGGGCCGAGCAGGTGCAGCGCTCCCACCACGACCAGCGTGTCGTCGTCGCCCGGCGCTTGCAGGCGCTGCTCGATCACCGGCAGCCACGCCGTGTTGCGATCGACGTCGATGCGCTGGTAGAGGCGCGGATAGTCGCGCCGCAGTTCGCCGCCGAGCTTCTGCCACATCCCGTCCGCATCGCCGGCACGCCATTGCGCGTGCAGGGTGGCGTTGTCGTCGTCGCCCGGCAGCGCGTCCGACAGCGCCTCGTCGAGGAATTGCAGTTGTTCGGCGCGGTCCATGCCGTCGAGGAACGCGATCTGCTGGTCGCCCGTCTCCAGGCCGTCGACGCGCTTGCCCGCCGCGACGGCCGCCTGCGCGAAGTGCCGGTCGAGGCCGAGCGCGGGATCGAGCCCCGCGTCGCTCATGCCGACGATGCCGACCACGAGTCCGGCGAACCACGGTTCGAACAGTTGCAGGCCCTGCGCGGTGATGCCGCCGCCGGCCAGGCGCGCGCCGTTGGCGCGCACCCAGTCGTCGAGCTTGCGCCGGGTGGCCTCCGGCAGCTCCGCGTCCAGGCGCGTGCCGTCGGTCCGCAGCGCCGACTGCGCCATCCGCGCGGCGAGCGTCGGCGATGCCATCTCCGGGGGCGCCATCTCGAACAGCAGCGACTCGGCATCGGCGAAGGCCGCGTCGACTTCCGGCGACAGGGGGTAGTCGTCCGGCGCGAGCAGGTGGAAGGAGCCGAGCAGGTACACGACGTGCCCTTCGCGCTCGGCCGCCCACAGCAAGGGCACCGGCGCGAAGCGCACCTGCGGCGCGATCGCCGGGACCGCCGCCTGCGGTCCGACCGCCGGGACCGCCGGGACCACCGCCTGCGCGCGCGAGGGCGACGGCCACGCAGCGAGGACGGTCGCGAGCAGCAGGGCCGCAGGCGCGGTGCGGCGCAGGGTCACGGATGCGGCTTCCGGTACGCCTTTTCGCCGGCCTCGACCGCGAGATCCAGCCGGTTCTCCGGCGGCGGCAGCGGGCAGGTCGCGAACGCGGTGAACGCGCACGGCGGGTTGTAGGCCTGGTTGAAGTCGATCTCGACGCGGCCCCGGGCATCCGGCTTCGGCGCGTCGATGAAGCGGCCGGCGCCGTAGCTGCCGTGGCCGTTGGTGCGATCGGCGAACACCAGGAACAGCGTGCCCTCGCCTTCGTCCAGCGCTTCGATGCGATACGTCCTGCCGCCGCGCTCGAACTCGAGCGCGCCCGGGTTGGGCACCTGCTCGACGCTGCCGATGATGTTGGCGATCGCGATGGTGGTGCCGGGCGGATGCGGCACGAAGCGCGATGGCACGCGCCAGGACGCATCGGCGGGCCAGTAGTCGAGGCCCGCGAAGCCGGTGCGGCTCGGCGCGTCGGCGTGCCGCACGCGCAGCGCGAGCCGACCCGAGCGTTCGATGACCGTGGCGACGCCCTTGCCACCGTCGAAGCCGATGACGCTCGGCCCGGCTTCGGCCGCATCGGTGCGCAAGGCCTGCGGCGAAGCGAACGGCGCCCCGTCCAGGGTCAGGGCGACGCCGTTCGCGGGCTCGAAGCGCACGCCGTCGCCGCCGGCGCGCAACACGCCCAGGTGCGCGGGCCCCATCGCCAGGCGGATGCCGTTGTCCGCAGCGCTGCCCAGGGCGTGCATGCCCGGATCGATCCAGTGCAGGCCGACCAGGCTCGCCCAGCCGTCGGGCGCGACGAGGCGTTGCAGGCGCGCATCGCGCCAGGCCTGCTCCCGTCGCGCGAACGCGGCCGCGTCGGCCGGCGGCGCGGCGGCAGGCCCGGCGTCCTGCGTGCCCGCGGCATCGCGCCGGCAGGCGACCAGCAGCACGATCGCGCCGCAGACGGAAAGCACCACGAACCATCGCATCATCTTCAACGCCCCCGCAGGAACCATCGGTCGATTTCGGCAAGCCCGAAGCGCGCCCAGGTGGGCCGGCCATGGTTGCACTGGCCGGAGCGTTCGGTGGTTTCCATCTCGCGCAACAGCGCGTCCATCTCCGGCAGCGTCAGCCGCCGGTTGGCGCGCAGTGCGCCGTGGCAGGCCATCGTCGCCAGCAGTTCGTCGCGCTGCTCGGCCACGCGCCGGCTCGCGCCGTGTTCGCGCAGGTCCACCAGCACGTCGCGCAGCAGCGCCGCGGTATCGCCGTCGGCGAGCAGGGCCGGCACCGCGCGCAGCAGCAGCGACTGCGGACCGGCGCGCGACACCTCGAAGCCGAGCTCGGCGAGCGTCGCCGATTCGCGTTCCGCAAGTTCTGCCTCGCGCTCCGACACCGCCACCTGCTGCGGCACCAGCAACGGCTGGCTGCGCATGCCGGCGCTGTCGTGCGCGGCCTTCAGCTTCTCGTAGCCGATGCGCTCGTGCGCGGCGTGCATGTCCACGACCACCAGGCCTTCCGCGCTCTCGGCGAGGATGTAGATGCCGTGCAGCTGCGCCAGCGCGCGGCCGAGCGGCGGCAGCGTCGCGTCGCCCGAGGCCGGCAGCGGCGGATACGCATGCCGGTGCAGGTGGCCATGGGCATGGCCGTGGCCGTGGCCGTGGCCGTGGTGGTCGCCGGACGCGGCGCCCGGGGCGCCCACCGCCGCATCGGTGGCGGCCGCGCCGTAGAGCGCCGCATATCCGGCGCGCGCGTCGTCGACCTGCAAGGCCAGCCGCGATTGCGGCATCGCCCAGTGTGCATGCGCGTGCGCACCGCCCGCGTCGCCGGGCAGCGCCGCGCCGGCAGCGGCCATCGACGCATCCGCGCCCGCGGCGACGCCGGCGCGGGTCGCGGCAAGCGCTTCCTGCAGCGTGCGGTAGACGAAGTCGTGCACCAGCCGCGATTCGCGGAACCGGACCTCGTGCTTGGCCGGATGGACGTTGACGTCCACCGCGCGCGGATCGGTCTCGAGGAACAGCACGAACGCAGGATGCCGGCCGTGGAACAGCACGTCGCTGTACGCCTGGCGGACCGCGTGGGCGACATTGCGGTCGCGCACGCCGCGGCCGTTCACGTACAGGTATTGCTGGTCGGTCGACGCGCGGTTGTACGCGGGCCGCCCGACCCAGCCGTGCAGGCGCAGGCCGGCGCCGGAATGGTCGACGCGCAGCGCATTGGCCGCGAAGTCGCCGCCGAGCGTCTCCACCAGGCGCTCCGGCGTGGCCGAACCGGCATCGGCGGCATCGCCCAGGTCCGTCCCGCGATAGCGCCGCGACGCGCGCCCGTTGTGCGACACGCGCAATTCGACGTCGGGCCGGGCGAGCGCGAGCGCGCGCAGCCACTCTTCCACGTGCGACAGCTCGGTGCGCTCG
Source organism: uncultured Gammaproteobacteria bacterium (assembly GCA_966212495.1). Lineage (GTDB taxonomy): Bacteria > Pseudomonadota > Gammaproteobacteria > Xanthomonadales > Xanthomonadaceae > Cognatiluteimonas. The sequence continues at coordinate 38,276 of CBIHRR010000002.1, read as the reverse complement.
GCGCGCAGGAACTTGCGACGCGCCGGGACGTTGTAGAACAGGTCGCGGACTTCGACGGTGGTGCCGCGCGGGTGCTGCGCGGGCACCACGTCGCCGACCTTGCCGCCTTCCACGCGCAGGGTCGCGCCGTGCGCGTCCCCGTCGCGGCGCGTGGAGAGCGCGAACCGGCTGACGGATGCGATCGAGGGCAGCGCCTCGCCGCGGAACCCGAGCGTCGCCACGGCTTCCAGGTCGTCGAGAGAGGCGATCTTGCTCGTCGCGTGCCGCGACACGGCGAGCGGCAGGTCCGCGGCCGCGATGCCGGCGCCGTCGTCGCGGATGCGCACGAGGCGCACGCCGCCTTCCTCGAGATCGATGTCGATGCGCCTCGCGCCGGCGTCCAGCGCGTTCTCGACCAGTTCCTTCACGACCGAAGCCGGCCGCTCGACGACTTCACCCGCGGCGATCTGGTTGATGAGGGTGTCGGGAAGCTGCCGGATCGTCACCCGGCGATGATAGCCGGTCGGCCCCCCGGGGACTCAGGGCTGGCCGCCGCCAAAGCTCGCGCCGGTGCCGGTGCCGGTGCTGGCGCTGGCGCTCGCGGCGCCACGGCGCGCGTCGGCCTGCATCGCGTACAGCGTGCCCGGCGGCGGCTGTCGCGAGAAATAGCCGGTGACGCCGTCGAGGATCGCGTTCGCCAACTGCTTCTGGTGCGCCGGATCGTTGAGGCGCGCCTCCTCGTCCGGGTTCGAGATGAAGGCCGTCTCGACCAGCATCGACGGCACGTCCGGCGAGCGGAGCACCACGAAATTCGCGCGCTCGACCTCGTTCTTGTGGGTCTTGCCCAGGCGCTTGAGGCCGGAAAGCACCTGGCCCGCCATGTCCTCGGAAGCCTTCATGGTGGCGCTCTGCGACAGGTCGAGCAGGACGGAAGCGAGCGTGTCGCTCTTGTCCTGCAGCTTCAGGCCGCCCACCAAGTCGGCGGCGTTTTCCTGGTCCGCCAGCCAGCGCGCGGCCTGCGACGACGCGCCGCGCTGCGAGAGCACGAACACCGAGGAACCGCGCGCGGTCGGGCTGGTGAACGCGTCGGCGTGGATCGACACGAACAGGTCGGCCTTGTGCTGGCGCGCGAGCTGGTAGCGCCGCGCGAGCGGAATGAAGAAGTCGCTGTCGCGGGTCAGGTAGGCCTTCAGGCCAGGCGTCGCGTTGACCTGCCGCGCCAGTTCGAGCGCGATCTTGAGGGTGAGGTCCTTCTCGCGGCTGCCGTTCGCGCCGCGCGCACCCGGATCCTGGCCGCCATGGCCGGCGTCGATCGCGATGACCAGCGGCCGCAGGCCCGCGCGGCGCGCGATGTCCTCGACGGTCTTGACCGGCGCCTGTGCGCCCGCAGCGACAGGAGGCGTGGCCGCCTGCGGGTCGGAAGCCCGGGAAGGAACGATGCCGGCCGCATTCGGGCCGCCGGCGGTGGCAGTGCCCGTGGACGTGACCGTGGACGTGGACGTGGCCGGGGCCGCGCCCGCGGTCAGGATCGCGACCGGATCCGGTTGCGGTCGCGACGGGGCAGGTTCCGCGACCCGGGCGACTGGCGCGCGGTCGGCCGGCGCGCGGTCGGCCGGAGCGGGCTCGTCGCCGGGCCACTCCACGACCAGCCGCGTGCCGCCCTGGACCTGCTCCAGGCGCGGCTGCAGGGCGGCGACCTGGTCGCCGAGGTCGAAGACGATGCGGGTCGTGCCGGGGACGGGATGGCCGGTGCGGACGCCGCGGACCACGCCGGCAGCGGCCGGCAGCCGCAGTCCGCGCGCGGCATCGACGCCCGAGAGGTCCACCACGAGGCGATCCGGGCCGGTCAGGGGGATGAGCTGGTAGCGGACCGGGCCATCCAGCTGGAGTTCGGCACGCGTGCCGGTGGGGCTGGTGCTGACGCGGACCGCCTTCAACTCCGCGGCATGGGCAAGGTTCCAGCAGACCCCGGCCAGCAAGGCCAGGGCGAGCAGCATCTGCTGGATGGAAGCCCCCTTCGCGCGCATGGCTTGATTCAATCACCGATCGCGGCGATATGCAAGCCACTTTTCCCTTAGTTATCCGAAGCCTGGCGCGACTTCCTCGGGTCCCTATACAGGAAGGTCCCGCAACTCACCGGCCAAGCGTCGGAGCCAGGCCACTCCGCTCGCCGACAGCGGCAGCAGGCCGGCCCTTCGGCCGGAGCCGTCCACGGCGAGGCGGACCTCCAGGTCGGCCGGCGGCAGCGCGCCCTGGCCGCGCTCGGGCCACTCGACCAGCCACAGGGTGGCGCCGGCATCGTCCAGGCCGAGGAAATCGAGTTCGCGCGCATCGCCGATGCGGTAGAGATCGAGGTGCAGCCCCTTCCCTCCCGTCGACAGCGGGTAGTGCTCGACGAGGGTGTAGGTCGGGCTGCGGATCGCGCCCTCGACGCCGAGCGCGCGCAACCACGCGCGGGCGAGCGTCGACTTGCCGGCGCCGAGGTCGCCGTGCAGCAACACCACCGCCTGCGCGGGCTGCGTCGCGGCGAGCGCGGCGCCGAGGCGCGCGGTCGCATCGGCGTCGCGCAACACGAATTCCATCGTCGCGGCGGTCATGCGCGCGCCTCCCGCGGATTCGCGCAGCGACGCAGCCACGGCAACAGGTCGGTCGGCAGCAAGCCGCGCATGCCGCCTTCGCGCGCGGCGAGATCGCCCGCATGCGCGTGCAGCAGCGCACCGCACGAGGCCGCGTCGAAGGCATCGAGCCCCTGCGCGCGCAGCGCGGCGACGACACCGGTGAGCAGGTCGCCCATGCCGCCCGTCGCCATGCCCGGATTGCCTGCCGCGACGATGCGCGGCGCGCGACCGGGCGCGGCGACGAGGGTGCCCGCGCCCTTCAGCACGACGACGACGCCATGCCGTTGCACGAGCGCGAGCGCGGCCGCGTTGCGGTCCGACTGCACCGCGGCGACGTCGGTACCGAGCAGGCGCGCGGCCTCGCCCGGATGCGGCGTCAGGATGGTGCCGGCCGGCAAGGCGCGCGGCGCGGCGGCGAGCAGGTTGAGCGCGTCCGCGTCGAGCACGAGGGGCTTCGCCTCCGCGAGCGCGGCGCCCAACATCGCGCGACCCCACGCGTCCTGGCCCAGCCCGGGGCCGATCGCGATGACGGTGGCGCGCGCGAACAAGGGCGCGAGCGCGTCCGCGGATTCGATCGCGTGCGCCATCGCTTCCGGCTGCCGCGCAAGCAGCGCCGGGACATGCGCGGCGCGCGTCGCCACGCTCGCCAGGCCCGCGCCGGCGTGCAGCGCCGCCTGCGCGCAGAGCACGATCGCGCCGCCGCTGCCGTGGTCGCCGCCGATGCAGAGCACGTGGCCATTGGCGCCCTTGTGGCTGTCTCGCGGGCGCGGCGGAAGCCACGCGGGCAGTGCATCCGGGCCGATGGTATCCATCGCGCGATTCTATACTTGGGCCGTGCACGACCCTGCCCCCGATGCCTCCACCGCGCCCGCGCCGCGAGCGCCGCCCGACCCAGCGGCGATCGCCGCGCGCCTGAAGGCGCTGGCTCGCGACGCCGGATTCCAGCGCTGCGGGATCAGCGGCGTGGACCTCGGCGCGGACGAGGCGCACCTGCGCGACTGGCTCGCGCAAGGCCTCTACGGCTCGATGGACTGGATGGCGCGCCACGGCGACCTGCGCGCGCGCCCGCGGGAACTCGTGCCGGGCACGGTCCGCGTGCTGTCGGTCGGCCTCGACTACGGCCGCGACGCCGACGAAGCCTGGGCGAACCTGCGCGACGGCGAGCGCGCCTACGTCGCCCGCTACGCGCTGGGTCGCGACTACCACAAGCTGATGCGCCAGCGCCTGCAACGCCTTGCCGACGCGGTCGCGGCGGAGATCGGCCCGTTCGGCCATCGCGTGTTCGTCGATTCGGCGCCGGTGCTCGAACGCGCGCTGGCGCGCGACGCGGGCCTGGGCTGGATCGGCAAGCACACTTGCCTGATCGACAAGGACGGCGGCAGCTGGTTCTTCCTCGGCGAGATCTACCTCGACCTGCCGCTGCCGGTTGACCCACCGGCGGGCGCGCACTGCGGCACCTGCGCGCGCTGCATCGAGGTCTGCCCGACGCAGGCGATCGTCGCGCCCTACCGGCTCGATGCGCGGCGCTGCATCGCCTACCTCACCATCGAGCACGAAGGCGCGATCGACGAGGAACTGCGGCCGCTGATCGGCAACCGGATCTTCGGCTGCGACGACTGCCAGCTCGTGTGTCCCTGGAACAAGTTCGCCGCGCGCACCGACGAACCGGACTTCCGCGTGCGCAACAACCTCGACCAGGCATCGCTGGCGGAGCTGTTCGCGTGGACCGAAGCGGAATTCCTGCAGCGCAGCGAAGGCAGCGCGATCAGGCGCAGCGGCTACGGGCGCTGGCTGCGCAACCTCGCGATCGCGCTGGGCAACGCGCCTTCAACGCCCGCAACGCTGGCGGCGCTGGAATCGCGCCGCGACTGCGAGGACGCAATGGTGCGCGAGCACGTCGCGTGGGCGCTCGCGCGGCACGGGCGCTGACGCTTCCGCAGGCGCGTGCCCGCGGCGCCGGATTCAGGCCGCCTGCGCGGGGATCGAGTCGTTGGTGTGGGTGAGCGCGTTGTCGCGATCCACGTACACGAGCGTCGGCTTGAACTTCGCCGCCTCGGCTTCTTCCATCGCGCCGTACGCGCAGATGATCACGAGGTCGCCCGGCTGCGCGCGGTGCGCGGCGGCGCCGTTCACCGAGATGATCCCGCTGCCTTCCGCGGCGCGGATCGCGTAGGTCACGAAGCGCTGGCCGTTGTTGACGTTGAAGATGTGGACCTGCTCGTACTCGCGGATCCCGGAGATGTCGAGCAGTCGCCCGTCGATCGCGCAGGAGCCTTCGTAGTGCAGCTCCGCATGGGTGACGGTGGCGCGGTGGATCTTGGCCTTGAGCAGGGTCAGTTGCATGGGGGTGTCGTCCGCTCCGCCCTCGGCAGCGGGCGTCGGCGCCCAGTCTAGCGTCTTTTGCGGCGGTGCAGCATCAGCCTTGGCTGAATTCGAGGTTGTCGATGAGCCGCGTCCGGCCCAGCCGCGCCGCGACCAGCGCCACCCGCGCGCCGCCGTCGCCGTCCACGGGCCCGGGCGCCTCGGCCGATGGCTGCGAAACCGGTTCCGACAGGTCCGCGCGCCGGACCACGATGTAGTCCACGTCGAAGCCCTGCGCCGCGAGCGCCGCGGACGCCTGCCATTCGGCCTGCGCGCGCGGCACGCCGGCGAGCACGGCATCGCGCAGGCCGAGCAACGCCCGGTGCAGCTGCGGCGCGAGCTTGCGCTCTTCCGGCGACAGGTACTGGTTGCGCGAACTCATCGCGAGCCCGTCGGCCTCGCGCAGCGTCTCGCCCGCGACGATGTCCAGCGGGAACGCGAGCTCGCGCACCATGTAGCGGATCACGGCGAGCTGCTGGTAGTCCTTGCGGCCGAACACGGCCACATCGGGCTGCACCTGGTGGAACAGGCGCGCGACCACGGTCGCCACGCCGTCGAAATGCCCCGGGCGATGCGCGCCTTCGAGCACTTCGGTGACGCCGGGCACCCGCACCTGCACGACGCCTTCGACGCCGAACGGATACATCGTGGCCACCGACGGCATCCACGCGACGTCGCATCCCGCGTCGCGCAGCCCGGCGACGTCGGCTTCCGGCGTGCGCGGATAGCGCGAGAAATCCTCGTTCGGCCCGAACTGCGTCGGGTTGACGAAGATGCTCGCCACGACCCGGTCCGCATGCCGCCGCGCGAGGCGCACCAGCGAGTGGTGGCCCGCGTGCAGGTTGCCCATCGTCGGCACGAAGCCGACGCGCAGTCCCTCGCGCTTCCACCCGGCGACGCGCGCGCGCAGCGCGTCGAGCCCGGTCATCGCTTCGATCGTCGTCCCGCCCGGCATCGCGCCGCTCATTCGTAGGAATGCGCGGCGTCGGGGAAGCTGCCGTCGCGCACCGCCTCGGCATAAGCGCGGAACGCGCCTTCCACCGAGCCGCCGCCGGCCAGGAAATCGCGCACGAACTTCGGCCGCCGGTGCCCGCTGTCCAGGCCCAGCACGTCGTGCAGCACCAGCACCTGGCCGTCGCATTGCGGGCCCGCCCCGATGCCGATGGTCGGGATGCGCAGCTCGGCGGTGATCGCCGCGGCCAGCGCGGACGGCACGCACTCGAGCACCAGCAGGCTCGCGCCGGCGTCCTGCACCGCGCGCGCGTCCTCGCGCAGGCGCGCGGCGGCGCGATCGTCGCGGCCCTGGACGCGGAAACCGCCGAGGCGAAGCACCGATTGCGGGGTGAGGCCGAGGTGCGCGCACACCGGCACCTCGCGTTCGACCAGGTGGCGGATCGCATCGAGCTTGTGCGGCGTCGCGCCCTCGAGCTTGGCCATGGTCGCGCCCGCCTGCAGGAAGCGCGTCGCGGCATCGAGCGCGCGCTGCGGGCTCGCGTCCGACTGGAACGGCAGGTCCGACAGCAGCAGCGCCGTCGAAAGCCCGCGCGCGACGCAGGCGGTGTGGTACGCGATGTCGTCCACCGTCACCGGCAGCGTGCTGTCGCGGCCCTGCACGACCATGCCCAGGGAATCGCCGACGAGGACCAGGTCGATGCCGGCGTCGTCCATCGCGCGCGCGAAGCCCGCGTCGTAGGCGGTGAGCATGGCGAGCCGGCGGCCTTCGCGCTTGGCGTCGGCGAGCATCGGGACCGTCCATGGTTTGCGGGCCGGGGGGATCCGGTCCGGGGCTTGCGCGGGCGAGGTGTACACGAAGGAAGCCTGCGGTGGGAGCGCAGCCCCGATTATGCGCCAGCCGGCGCTGCGCCGGCCGCGATTGCGCTCAGGGGCCGGCCTCGACGCAGGCGCGTGCGTCGACGGCCGCGAGCAGCGGCGCGACGCTGCCATGGCCGGGCACGACCCACTCCGGCGCGATGTCCGCCCGCGGCCGCAGCGCGAACGCGCGGTCGTGCCGGGGCGGGGGCGGCACGCGCAACCCGGGTTCGTCGATCGCGGCATCGCCGTAGAGCAGCACGTCGAGGTCGAGGATCCGCGGGCCCCACTGCGCGCCGGCCTCGCGGCGGCGGCCGAAACGGCGCTCCAGGTCGAGCAGCGCGTCGAGCAGCGCGCGCGCCGCCAGCGTGGTTTCGACCAGGACCGCGGCATTCACGAAATCGGGCTGGTCGGTGTTGCCCCAGGCGGGAGTGCGGTACAGCGGCGAGGCGCGCAGCAGGCGCGTGCCGGGAAGCCGGTCCAGTGCCTCGAACGCGTCGCGCAGCGTGGCGGAGGCGTCGCCAAGGTTGCCGCCGAGCCCGATCGCGGCGCGGACCGGCGCGCTCATTCGAGCAGGCTCATGCGGCGCCGGATTGCCCGCCGTCGTTGCCGCCGGGGCGGCGACGGCGGCGGCGGCGGCGCGGCGCGCGCGTCCCCGTCTCCGCATCCGCTTCGGCGTCGCCGTCGAGCAGGTCGTCAACGTCGCCGTCGGCGTCGGCGCCGTCGAAGCCCGCGTTGCCACCATCGGCCGGGCCCGCGTCGCGCTGCGCGTCGCGCCAGAACGCGACTTCGCCGGCGTGGTCGGGCGAAGCGGCCTGGCGCAGCACGAGGAAGTCGAACGCGGCGCGGAAGCGCGGATGCGCCAGCAGCCGGCCGACGCGCTTGCGCTGCGAGAAGCGCGCCTGCAGCAGCCAGATCTCCTGCATCGGCAGCGAGAAGCGCCGCGGCAACGCGATCACTTCCAGCTGGTGCACTGTGACGCGGTCGGCGGCGCGGCGCTGCGCTTCCGCCGGATGCACGCCCTGCGCCTGCAGCGCGATCAGCGCGCGGCAATACGCCGGCCACAGCAGCACCGCGAACAGGAACGCCGGCGACACCGGCTCGTCCGCGGCGACCCGCGCATCGGTCCCGCGCAGCCCCTCGAGCAGCATGTTGCGCAGCGCGCCGCTGCGGTTGGCCTTCAGCGCCGCCGCCGTCTCCGGCAGCAAGGCCTCGAGCAGGCCGTGGCGCTCGAGGCCGAGGAAGCTGTCCGCCGCGTTCCCGGACAGGAACAGCTTCAGGCATTCCTCGAACAGGCGGGCCGGCGCGGCTTCGCGCAGCAGCGGCGCGAGCGCGGGCAGCGGCGCGGCGCTCGCCTCGTCGATGCGGAAGCCGAGCTTCGCCGCGAGCCGGACCGCGCGCAGCATGCGCACCGGGTCTTCGCGATAGCGGGTTTCCGGATCGCCGATCAGCTTCATGACGCGGTTCTGCACGTCCTCGAAGCCGCCGCAATAGTCGCGCACCGAGAAGTCCTCGATCGCGTAGTACAGCGCGTTCGCGGTGAAGTCGCGGCGCACCGCGTCGTCCTCGATCGAGCCGTAGACGTTGTCGCGCAGCAGGCGCCCGCCTTCGTGCAGCTGGCGGTCGCCGCTGCCGTCGTCGCTGTTGGCGCGGAAGGTCGCGACTTCGATGATCTCGCGCCCGTACACCACGTGCGCGAGGCGGAACCGGCGCCCGATCAGGCGGCAGTTGCGGAACAGCGATTTCACCTGTTCCGGCGTGGCGTCGGTGGCGACGTCGAAATCCTTCGGGCTGCCGCCCACCAGCAGGTCGCGGACCGCGCCGCCGACGAGGTAGGCGGCGAAGCCGGCATCCCGCAGGCGATACAGCACGCGCAGCGCGTTCGGGCTGATGTCCTTGCGGGAAATCGTGTGGCCATCGCGCGCGATGGTCCGGGACTGCAGCGGGTGCGGCTGCGGGGCGTTTCCGGCGGCGTTGGCGGGGTCTTGGCTGGGCATCGTTGGCGGTCGGGCCGCGGGCAGTGGAGGCGTTGCCTTGCGGCAACCAAGCCCCCTATACTAGCAAGCCCCGCAAGCAGCCACGCTGCGACGGGGGACCGGCCGTCCAGCCGGGGTCGGCGGACCCGTTCCGCGGCCACCCCGCTCCCTTCGTCTAGAGGCCCAGGACGTGGCCCTCTCAAGGCTAAAACACGAGTTCGAATCTCGTAGGGAGCGCCATACACCACCCCCTAAGCCCACGCCGCAAGCGTGGGCTTCGTCGTTCCGGGCATCCCTGCGATAATCCACCGGCGCTCCCGGAGAAACCCCATGCCCTTCGTCGTCACCGAGAACTGCATCAAGTGCAAGTACACCGACTGCGTCGAGGTGTGCCCGGTCGACTGTTTCCACGAAGGCCCGAATTTCCTGGTCATCGATCCCGACGAGTGCATCGACTGCACGCTGTGCGAGCCCGAGTGCCCGGTCAACGCGATCTATCCCGAAGACGACGTGCCCGCCGGGCAGGAAGCGTTCGTGGCCCTCAACGCGGAGCTGTCGAAGGACTGGCCGGTGATCACCGTCCGCAAGGACGCGCCGCCCGACGCCGCCGAATGGGACGGCAAGCCGGGCAAGCTGCCCCTGCTGGAACGCTGAGGGCGCCGTCAGCCGCCGATCGAGGCCCTGATCGCCGCCAGCAGCTTCACCGGCGCCTCGCCGCTGGCCGGCATGCCGCGCGGATCCACCGCCGAGACGTAGGTGCCTGCATCCGTCTTGCTGACGCGCACGAGGAAGTCCGAGCCGCCGTAGCTGACGTCGTAGGCGCCCAGCAGCTGCGCCTTGCTGGCGATGGTCACGCCCTCGATCTTCGCCAGGGCGTCGCCGACCTTCGCGAAGACCGCATCACGGTCGCCGGGGACGGTGAAGCCGCTGCCCGACGCGGCGGACGGACCGCCACCGAGCGACGAGCGCGTGACCGACATCGGCTTCGCATCGGGCAGCAACATCGCGCCCGCGGTGTCCGGCGCGTCGAGGCCCGGCGGCAGCTCGAGCGGACGGGCCTCGCCCGTCTTCGCGAAGCCGGGATCCTTCTTGAACCAGTGGCAGCCGGAAACGGACGCCGCGAGCAGCAGGGCCGCCGGCACCGCGATGAGGGTGGTCGAGCGGGAAAGCGTGGTACGGCGCATCGTGGATCTCCTGGTCAGGCCGCGAGTGGGTCGCGGCACGCGTGTTCGATTTCGTTGACCGCGGCAACGGAGCGGTCGGCGTCGCCGGCGAGCGCGGGCGACAGCGTCGTGAGCGGCAGTCGCAGCCCGTGGCCGAGCTGCATCCGCGCGAGCAGCGCCTTCAGCGGGATGGGATTGGGCTCGGCGCCGAGGAACGCGAACACCGGTTGCAGCCGCGCGTCGAGCGCGCGCGCCGCTTCGGCATCGCGCGCGTCGCACGACAGGTCGCAGAGCCGTCGCATCGCGCGCGGCAGCACGTTGGAGGCGACCGAGACGAGGCCGTCCGCGCCGGCGAGCATCGCCCGCATCGCGGTCGGGTCGTCGCCGCTGAGCACCGCGAACCCGTCGTCGCGCAACGGCAGCAACGCCGCCATGCGCTCGGGTTCGGCGCGCGCTTCCTTGATGCCGACGATGCGCGGATGCCCGGCGAGCGCCGCCGCGGTCTCCGGCAGCAGGTCGCAGCCGGTGCGGCCCGGCACGTTGTAGAGGACCACCGGCAGCGCGCCGTCGTCGGCGACCGCTCGGAAATGCGCGTCGAGCCCCGCCTGGGTCGGCCGCACGTAGGGCGGCGTCACGACGAGCGCGGCATCGGCGCCCAGCGCCGCGGCGCGGCGCGTCTGTTCGATGGTCTTGTCGGTGTTCGACAGCCCGGTGCCCGCGAGCACCGGGATGGTGCCGCGCACGATTTCCACCGCGATGCGCAGGACGGCCTCGTATTCGATGTCCTGGAGCGCGGCGGCCTCGCCCGTGGAACCGGCCACGACCAGGGCCTGCGTGCCGCCGTCCAGCTGCAGCTGCAGCAGGCGTCGCCAGGCGTCGAGGTCGAGCTCCCCGGTCGCCGTGAAGGGCGTGGCCAGGGCCGTGATGCTGCCGGAAAGTCGCAAGCGGGGCTGCTCCGTGGGGTCGGCGGTGCCCGGCCGATGTTACTTGCGGCGCCGAAGCACGGGCAAGTATGCTGGCTTCCGGCCCCGCGCGCCTGTGCGGGGCGCAGCCCAACGCCACGGACGCCGCCTTGACCGACCCCGATCCCCTCCGTCCGTCGCCGAACGAGAACCACCTGCTGATCAACGCCTATACGACGCATCCGCGGTCCCCGTTGCTGGCGGTGACCCGCCGGATCTCGGACAGCGGCTGCAACCTGGTCGATACCCGCCTGGCTACCGTCGGGCGCGACGTCTCCGTGACCGCGCTCGCCACCGGTTCGTGGGACGCGGTGGCCAAGCTCGAGACCATGCTCGGCAAGCTCGAGCGCGACGAGGGCCTGAAGCTCGTCTGGTACCGCACCGGCCCGAAGCCGGTGCAGTCGAACCTGCTGCCCTACGTCATCGAAGTGGTTGCGGCGGACAAGCCCGGCATCCTGTTCCAGCTCGCCGACTTCTTCGACCGCCAGTCGATCACGATCGAGAGCCTGCACTGCTCCCGCTACCGCGCGATGCAGACCGGCGCCGAGATGTTCACCGCGCAGGTCACGATCGGGATCCCGGCCGACATGCACATCGCCGCGCTGCGCGACGATTTCCTCGAGTTCTGCGACCACCTGAACCTCGACGCCATCATGGATCCGATGAAGTTCTGAAGCGTCGCCCGGGAGCACGAAGCACTGACATGGTCGCCATCGGAAAGAAGCTGCCCAAGACGGTGCTCACGCTGCCGCTGGCGCTTTCCGGCGGCACCACCACGACCCTCGGCGATCGAGCGGGTCACTGGCTGGTGCTGTATTTCTACCCCAAGGATTCCACGCCCGGCTGCACCACCGAGGGCCTGGACTTCAACGCGCTGCTGCCGAAGTTCCGCAAGCTCGGGGCCGAGGTGCTCGGCGCCTCGCGCGATTCGGTGAAGTCGCACGACAACTTCCGCGCGAAGCAGGGCTTCGGCTTCCCGCTGGCCAGCGATCCGGGCGAAGCGCTGTGCCAGGCCTTCGGCGTCATCCAGCCGAAGAAGCTCTACGGCCGCGAGTTCATCGGCGTCGTGCGCAGCACCTTCCTCATCGGCCCCGACGGCGTGCTCCGGCGGGAATGGCGCGGGGTGAAGGTCCCGGGCCATGCCGCAGCGGTCCTCGATGCACTACAACAGGAACAAGCCACTCAATGACGCACGGCAAGCGGATCTACGTCCTCGACACCAACGTGCTGATGCACGACCCGACGGCGCTGTTCAGGTTCGAGGAACACGACGTCTACCTGCCGATGCAGGTGATGGAGGAGCTCGACAACGCCAAGAAGGGCACGTCCGAAGCCAGCCGCAACGCGCGCCAGGTCAGCCGCTTCCTCAACGAGCTGATCGAGGCCGACCCGAACCACGACATCACCGACGGCCTGCCGCTGGTGCGGCCGCAGGCGCTGCAGCTGCGCGGCGCGGCGAGCGCGGGCCGGCTGCGCTTCCAGACCGGCAGCTTCGATTCGGGCAAGCGCTTCGGCGCGGTCATCCCGGACAACCACATCCTCGGCGCGATCCTCGTCCTCAAGGAGGCCGAGCCCGACGCGAACGTCGTATTCGTGTCGAAGGACATCAACCTCCGCATCAAGGCGTCGATCGCGGGCATCGTCAACGAGGACTACGAGAACGACCGCGCCCTCGACGACTTCAGCCTGCTCTACACCGGCGCGACCGCGCTGCCGGAGGATTTCTGGCAGCGCCATGGCAAGGACCTGCGCTCCTGGACCGACAAGGGCCGCACGTACTACGAGATCTCGCGCATCCCCGGCACCGCGCCCGAGGACGACAGCTGGTACCCGAACCAGTTCCTGTACCTGCCCGGCGACGAGGAAGCCGAGCTCAAGGTCGCGAAGGTCGCCGACGACAAGGTCACGCTGCAGATCGTCGACGACTACCGCACCGCGCAGCACGCCGTGTGGGGCATCACCGCGCGCAACCGCGAGCAGAACTTCGCGCTCAACGCGCTGATGGATCCGGACATCGATTTCGTGTCGCTGCTCGGCACCGCCGGCACCGGCAAGACGCTGCTCGCGCTCGCGGCGGGCCTGGCGCAGACCATGGACGCGCAGCGCTACCGCGAGATCATCATGACCCGCGCCACGGTCAGCGTGGGCGAGGACATCGGCTTCCTGCCCGGCACCGAGGAAGAGAAGATGACGCCGTGGATGGGCGCGCTCACCGACAACCTGGAAGTGCTCACGCACAACCAGGAAGGCGGCTCCTGGGGGCGCGCAGCGACCAACGACCTGCTCGCCTCGCGCATCAAGATCCGCTCGCTCAACTTCATGCGCGGCCGCACCTTCCTGTCGCGCTACCTCATCCTCGACGAGGCGCAGAACCTGACGCCGAAGCAGATGAAGACGCTGATCACCCGCGCCGGCCCCGGCACCAAGATCATCTGCCTGGGCAACGTGGAGCAGATCGACACGCCCTACCTCACCGAGACGACGTCGGGCCTCACCTACGCCGTGGACCGGTTCAAGGACTGGGCGCACAGCGCGCACGTCACGTTGCGCCGCGGCGAGCGTTCGCGCCTGGCCGACCACGCGTCCGAAGTGCTGTAGGCACGCGACGCGGCCGGAGCAGCAGGCAATGGGCGTGCAGCTCTCGCGCTGGGTCTGGATCGGCACCGCCGCGCTCGCCTGCGTGGCGGGCATCGTCAACGTCGTCGGTTTCCTCGGCTTCCAGCACCAGGCCATCACCCACCTGACCGGCAACACGAGCCTGCTCGGCGCCGCGCTGGTGGCGGGCGACGATCGCGCGAGCCTGCACCTGCTCGGCTCGATCGCGGCGTTCGTCGCCGGGGCGATGCTCAGCGGGCTGATCATCCAGGACAGCACGCTGCGGCTCGGGCGGCGCTACGGCGTGGTACTGACGCTCGAGGCCGCGCTGCTGCTCGCCGCGGTGCCGCTGTTCCAGCGCCACATGGTCGGCGGCGCGCTGTGCGCCGCGATGGCCTGCGGCCTGCAGAACGCGATGGCGACCACCTACAGCGGCGCAGTGGTGCGCACGTCGCACCTGAGCGGCATGTTCACCGACCTCGGCATCATGCTCGGCCACGCGATCCGGGGCATGCCGCTGGCGCGCCGGCGGCTGGGGCTGTGCATCCTGGTCATCGCCTTCTTCTTCGCCGGCGGCCTGCTGGGCGCTTGGCTCTTCGCGCGCTTCGGCTACGCGGCGCTGTACCTGCCGGCGGCGTTGACCGGCTGCACCGGCGTGGCCTACATGGCGTACCGCCAGCACCGGCGCATGCGCGGCGACACGGGGGTCGGCGTGGACGGCGGGCAGTCATGAGCGGCGCCAGCCTCCGCGACGAACTGCGCCCGGCCTGCGCGCTCACCATCGCCGGATCCGATTCCGGCGGCGGGGCCGGCATCCAGGCCGACCTGAAGGCGTTCGCGGCGCATGGCGTGCATGGGTTGTCCGCGATCGCGGCGCTGACGGCGCAGAACACGCGCGGCGTCACCGCGGTCCACGTGCCGCCGGTCGCCTTCCTGCGCGCGCAGGTCGACGCCTGCTTCGAGGACTTCCGGATCGGCGCGGTCAAGCTCGGCATGCTCGCGACGGCCGACGTCATCCATGCGGTGGCCGATGCGCTCGAACGCTGGCGGCCGGCGCACGTCGTGCTCGATCCGGTGATGGTCGCGACCTCGGGCGCGAAGCTGCTCGCCGACGACGCGCTCGGCGCGATGCGCGCGCGCCTGCTGCCGCTCGCGACGGTGCTCACGCCCAACATCCCGGAGGCCGAACTGCTGCTCGGCCATCCGATCGGCGACGGGGCCGCGGCGGACGCGGCCCTGCGCGAACTTCGTGCGGCCGGCGCAGGCACGGGGGCCGTCCTGCTCAAGGGCGGCCACCTCGACGAAGGCGGCGACGTGGTCGACCGTTACGCCGATCCGGCCGGCGAACTGCGCTTCCTGCATCCGCGCATCGCGGTGGAAGGCCATGGCACGGGCTGCACCCTGGCCTCCGCGATCGCCGCCAACCTGTGCCGCGGCCTCGCGCCGCGCGACGCCTGCGCCGCCGCCGCCGACTACGTGGCGCGCGCGCTGCGCGGCGGCTACCGGCCCGGGCTCGGCGACGTCTCGGTGCTCGACCATTTCGGCGCCGCGTAGCCGCGCATTCAGCGGCCCTGGCCGGCGCCAACGCGCGGCATTCCTTCACCCCGGGACCATGCGCGCGTCGCTATAGAAGGGATTCTCCATTGCATGTGCGCGAGGAGGAACCGATGCGACACGAAGACATCAGAAACGGGAGTGCGCGAGGCGACGGCGACGGCGTGGCGCGCACGACGGCGTCCGACCTGAAGGCGGTCGCCGAGGACATGCTGCGCATGGGCCGCCACTGGGCGCGCGCGGCGCAGGGCTGGCTGGAACGCGCGGGCGACGAGGCGCAGCGCACGGGCCAGGCGTGGTCGCGCAGCGACCGCGACCTGCGCAGCGACTACGGCGGCGACGGTTACGACCAGGTCGACGTGCGGCGCGGCGCGCGCGACGACGCGTTCCGCGACGACGCCGTGCGTGCGGCCTACGGCAGCTACGGCATGGACGGGCAGGAACACGCCGGCCGCGACTTCGGCGGCCGCGATTACCGCGGCGTCGGCCCTGCCAACTACACGCGTTCGGACGAACGCATCCGCGAAGACCTCAACGAACGCCTGACCGAGGCCCACGACCTGGACGCGAGCGGCCTGACCGTCGAGGTCGCCGACGGGGTGGCGACCCTGGGCGGGCGCGTGCCGCAGCGCTGGATGAAGCATCGCGCCGAGGACCTGGCCGATGGCTGCACGGGCGTGAAGGAAATCCGCAACCTCATCGTCGTCGGCGACGGCACGAAGGATTCGAAGGCGACTGGCGGCGCGAAGGGCGCCAATGCGGGCAAGGCCAACCCTGGCGCCTGAGGCGGCGCGAGCACCCGCAAACAAAAAGGGCCGGCGAATTCGCCGGCCCTTTCCGTTGTCTGGCGCGCCCGGAGAGATTCGAACTCCCGACCCCCAAGTTCGTAGCCTGGTGCTCTATCCAGCTGAGCTACGGGCGCAAAAAACAGAAGCGGAATTGTGCGGAACCGGAGCGGCTCCGTCAATCCTGAAGCGGTGAAAAACTGGCGGAGACTGAGGGATTCGAACCCTCGATGGAGCTTTTGACCCCATACTCCCTTAGCAGGGGAGCCCCTTCGGCCTCTCGGGCAAGTCTCCGTGGCGGCCGATGCCGGCGCCGCGAGCGCGAAAGGATAGCGGCTCAGCCCACCTGCGGCAAATCGCCGCCGTCCTGGCCCGGTTCCCCGCGCTGGATGCGCTGGTAGATCTCCTCGCGATGGACCGCGACGTCCTTGGGTGCCGTGATCCCGACGCGCACCTGGTTCCCCTTGACGCCGAGCACGGTGACCGTGACCGAATCGCCGATCATCAGCGTCTCTCCGACGCGACGGGTGAGAATCAGCATCTGAACTTCTCCATGTCCGGCTTCATGCCGGCTGCAACCGGTTCCGTGAACGCGCAAGGATACTACCCATCGCCCGCGCCATGTAGGCAGGACGAAAGTCACGAGCCGGTGAATCCGGTCGGGATCAGTTCATCCTTTCCCGGACCCAATCGGGTATGGCGCCGAGCGCGGCGACGAGCGCCGGGCCATCGTCGCCGCCACCCTGCGCCAGGTCGGGGCGCCCGCCGCCCTTGCCGTTGATCGCGCGCGCCACGTGTGACAGCAGGTCACCGGCCTTGACCTTGCCCAGCGCCGTGCCGCTGACGCCGGCGACGAGCGCCGCCTTGCCGTCGGCCGCGCCCGCCAGGACGACGACCGCGTCGCCGAGCTGCTGCTTGAAGCGGTCGACCGCGTCGCGCAGCGCCTTCGCGTCGAAGCCTTCCAGGCGCGCGGCGAGCACGCGCACGCCGGCCACGTCGACCGCCTCCGCGGCAAGGTCGGCGGTGGCGCCGCTCGCGGCCTTCGCGCGCATCGATTCGAGCTCGCGCTCGAGCTTCTTCTGGCGGTCGAGCAGGCCGCGCAGCTTCTCGGCCACGTCGGAGGCATTGCCGCCCAGCAGCTGCGCGGCCTCGCGCAGGCGCTGCTCTTCGGCGGCCACGTGGTCGAGCGCGCCCTGCCCGGTCAGCGCCTCGATGCGGCGCACGCCGGCGGACACGCCGCCTTCGGACACGATCTTGAACAGGCCGATGTCGCCCGTGCGTCCGACGTGGGTGCCGCCGCAGAGTTCGGTCGACGCCTCGCCCATGCGCAGCACGCGCACCTGGTCGCCGTATTTCTCGCCGAACAGCGCGAGCGCGCCGAAGTCGAGCGCTTCCTGCATGCCCATGCTGTGCACTTCGGCCGCGTGGTTGGCGCGGACCTCCGCGTTGACGCGACGCTCGACCTCGGCGACCTCGGCCGCGGTCATCGGCTGGATGTGGGAGAAGTCGAAGCGCAGCCGCTCGGGCGCGACCAGCGAGCCCTTCTGCGCGACGTGCGTGCCGAGCACCTGGCGCAGTGCCGCGTGCAGCAGGTGGGTGGCGCTGTGGTTGAGCACGGTGGCGGCGCGGCGCCCGCCGTCGACGGCGCCGTGCACGCGGTCGCCGCGTCGCACCGTGCCCGCCGCGAGGCGGCCGGCGTGCGCATGGAACTGGCCCGCGAGCTTGATCGTGTCGTCGACGACGAAGCGCGTGGCCGGGCCGGACAGTTCGCCGGTGTCGCCGACCTGGCCGCCGGACTCGGCGTAGAACGGCGTCGCGTCGAGCAGCACGATGCCCTCCTCGCCTTCCGCCAGTGCGTCGACCGGGCGCCCATCGCGGAGGATGGCGAGCACTTCCAGGCCGCCGGCCTCGAGCGCGTCGTAGCCGAGGAAGCGCGTCGGCGGCAGCTGCGAGGCCAGTTCGGCGGGCAGCGTGGTGCCGCCGCCGAACTTGCCGGCGGCGCGCGCGGTGGCCTTCTGCTGCGCCATCGCCGCATCGAAGCCGGCCATGTCCACCGCCAGGCCGCGCTCGCGCGCGATGTCGGCGGTCAGGTCGACCGGGAAGCCGTAGGTGTCGTACAGGCGGAACGCGTCGGCGCCCGGGATGGTGCCGCTGGCCTTGACCGCGTCGCGCCCGGAGACCTCGTCGAAGATGCGCATGCCGTGCTCGAGGGTCTCGCCGAAGCGTTCCTCCTCGGCGCGGAGCGCGGACTCGACGAAGGCCTGGTCGCGGGCGAGTTCCGGATAGGCCTCGCCCATCGTCGCGACGAGCGGCGCGACCATCTTCCAGAAGAAATCGCCGCGCACGCCCAGCATCCAGCCATGGCGCAGCGCGCGGCGGATGATCCGGCGCAGCACGTAGCCGCGGCCTTCGTTGGACGGCAGCACGCCGTCCACGATCAGGAAGCTGCAGGCGCGGATGTGGTCGGCGATCACGCGCAGCGACTTGTTGCCGAGGTCCGCGGTGCCGGTGAGCCGCGAGGCCGCCGCGATGAGGTCGCGGAACAGGTCGATCTCGTAGTTGCCGTGCACGCCCTGCAGCACCGCGGTCAGGCGCTCCAGGCCCATGCCGGTGTCCACGCACGGCGCCGGCAGCGGCAGCAGCGTGCCGTCGGGCTGGCGGTCGAACTGCATGAACACCAGGTTCCAGATCTCGATGAAGCGGTCGCCGTCCTCGTCCGGCGAACCCGGCGGGCCACCGGCGATGTGCGCGCCATGGTCGAAGAAGATCTCGGTGCACGGCCCGCACGGACCGGTGTCGGCCATCTGCCAGAAGTTGTCGCTTGCGAACGGCGCGCCCTTGTTGTCGCCGATGCGCACGATGCGGTCGGCGGGCAGGCCGATCTCCTTGTGCCAGAGGTCGTAGGCCTCGTCGTCGGTCTGGTAGACGGTGACGAGCAGGCGCTCCGGCGGCAGCTTCCACACCTGCGTCAGCAGCTCCCAGGCCCAGGCGATCGCATCGCGCTTGAAGTAGTCGCCGAACGACCAGTTGCCCAGCATCTCGAAGAAGGTGTGGTGGCGCGCGGTGTAGCCGACCTGGTCGAGGTCGTTGTGCTTGCCGCCGGCGCGCAGGCAGCGCTGCACGTCGGCCGCGCGCACGTAGCCGCGCTTCTCGGCGCCGAGGAACACATCCTTGAACTGGACCATGCCCGAGTTCGTGAACAGCAGGGTCGGGTCGTTGGCCGGAACGAGCGGCGCCGACGGCACGATGGCGTGGCCGCGGGCGGCAAAGAATTCGAGGAAATCGCTGCGGATTTCGGAGGTGGTCTTCATGGACACTGCGATAGGCGGGAGCGGGCTGTTTGACGGCAGGCGATCACGACGCCCGGCCCGGAACCGGCGTGTGCGGTCCGGGCAGGCGGGAAACCGGATGGCCTAGGTTAGCAGACGGGCGCGGGCGGCCCGCCCTGCGGGCACGCCGCGCTCAGTCGAGGTCGACCGGGCCGGCCCGGGTCACCGCACGGACGACATCGCCGTCGAAACCGCGACGCAGCAGGAAATCGGCGGCCTTGCGCCGCAGCGGCAGCGTATCGAGCCCGGCGCCGAAGCGACGACGGACCATGTCGCGGGCACGGGCGAGCCAGTCGTCTTCGCCGGCCTGTGCCAGGGCCGCGAAGGCTTGTTCGACGATGGGCTCGGCGATGCCGTGGCTGGCCAGCTCGGCGCGGATCCGCACCGGCCCCTGCCCGCCCGCCACCCGCGAACGGACCAGGCTGCAGGCGAAGCGCAGGTCGTCCTGCCAGCCCGCCTCGGTCATGCGCTCGACCGCCCCGCGCGCCTCATCGGCGGGGATGCCGCGGGCGCGCAGCTTCCGTGCCAGCTCCGGCCGGGAGTGCTCGCGCCGGACCAGCAGCGCGAGCGCCCGTTGCGCGGGAGTCGGTTCGGGTCGACGCCCCGCCATCGCCGCGTCAGTCGTCCTTGGCCGCCGCGTCGTTCTCGTCGCGGCTCGCTTCCTGCGGCACGAACTTCTCGCGCAGCGCGTTCTCCAGCAGCGTCGCCGCCGCCGGGTTCTCCTTGAGGAACTGGCGGGCGTTCTCCTTGCCCTGGCCGATGCGCTCGTCGTTGTAGCTGTACCAGGCGCCCGACTTCTCGACCAGGCGCGCTTCCACGCCCATGTCGATCAACTCGCCCTCGCGCGAGATGCCTTCGCCGTACAGGATCTCGGTGACCACCTGCTTGAACGGCGGCGCCATCTTGTTCTTGACCACCTTGATCCGGGTCTGGTTGCCGATGATCTCGTCGCCCTTCTTGATCGAGCCGATGCGGCGGATGTCCAGGCGCACCGACGCGTAGAACTTCAGCGCGTTGCCGCCGGTGGTCGTTTCCGGGCTCTGGCCCGGCATCATGATCCCGATCTTGTGGCGCAGCTGGTTGATGAAGACCACCAGGCAGTTGCTGCGCTTGATGTTGCCGGTGAGCTTGCGCAGCGCCTGGCTCATCAGGCGGGCCTGCAGGCCGGGCAGCTGGTCGCCCATCTCGCCTTCGATTTCGGCCTTCGGCGTGAGCGCGGCGACCGAGTCGACCACGACCATGTCGACGGAGTTGGAACGCACCAGCATGTCGGCGATTTCCAGCGCCTGTTCGCCCGTGTCCGGCTGCGAGACGAGCAGGTCGTCGACGTTGACGCCGAGCTTGTCGGCGTAGGTCGGGTCGAGCGCATGCTCGGCGTCGATGAAGGCCGCCGTGCCGCCGAGCTTCTGGCACTGCGCGATGGCCTGCAGGGTCAACGTGGTCTTGCCCGAGGATTCCGGCCCGTAGATCTCGACCACGCGCCCGCGCGGGAGGCCGCCGATGCCGAGCGCGATGTCCAGCATCAGCGAGCCGGTGGGCACGACCTCGACGATCTCGGCGACACGGTCGCCCATGCGCATGACCGAGCCCTTGCCGAACTGCTTCTCGATCTGGCTCAGTGCGGCGGACAGCGCGCGCTTCTTGTTCTCGTCCATGGTCGGTTCCTCGTTGGGAGTTGGATGGCGTAGTGGTTGGTGGTCAGCCTAGGGCGCCGTCATCGCAAGGACTGCGACTGCTTGCACCGCGACGGCAGGACACGAATCGAATTTGCGCGCCGGCAGCGCCGCGCGACAGCAGCGGAGTTCCTGCCGCGGCGTGGGGAAAGCCCGCGCGGCGAGGTCGCCTTTCACCGGTTCGGCCTCACCAGGCCGCAATACAGGCCCTCGATCGCGAACTCCTGCCCGGGCTGCACCTCGATCGGCGCGTAATCGGGATTGCGCGGCAGCAGGCGGATGCGGTCCTTGCCCACCTTCAGCAACTTGACCGTCACCTCGTCGTCGATGCGCGCCACCACGATCTGTCCCGAGCGCGCATCGCGGGTGCGGTGCACGCCGATCAGGTCGCCATCGAAGATGCCCTCGTCGCGCATCGAGTCGCCCTTGACCTTGAGGAGGTAGTCGGGCGCCGGGGAAAACAGCACGCGGTCGAGCACCAGCATCTGCTCGGAGCCGAGGTCGCTCTGGTCGAAGCCCGCACCGATCGGCATGCCCGCCGCGACCTGGCCGAGCACCGGCAGGCGCAAGGCGTCGTCATTGGAAGCGGCATCCCGGCCGACGGACGGCTGCAAGGCCAGCGCGCCCTGCGGCGGCACCGGCGCCTGCAGCAGGCGGATGCCGCGGGCGCGCCCGGGCACCCGCTCGATCGCCCCCGCCGCCTCGAGGGCCTCGAGGTGGTACTGGGCCGCCCGCACGCCCTTGAAGCCGAAGGCGCGCGCGATCTCGGCCTGCGAAGGCGGCATGCCTTCGGCCTCGATGCGCTCGGCGATCAGGGCGAGGATGGCTTGCTGGGTGTCGCTCAGGAGGTTCGCGTCCATGGTTAGTAGTATTACTACTAACGAAAGGACCCGTCAACACCCGCCCCGCCTAAACCGCGAGGATCCGCTCCAGTCCTTCCAGCGCGGCCGAAACCGTCTGCCGGCGCACCGCCTCGCGGTCCCCGTCGAAATGGAACAGCTCGGCCTGCGGATAGCCGCCGCGCCGCTTCCAGGCAATCCAGACCGTGCCGACCGGCTTGCCCGGCGTCCCGCCGCCCGGCCCGGCGATGCCGGTGACCGCGACCGCCACGCCGGCGCCCGAATGCACCAGCGCGCCCGACACCATTTCCAGCACCGTCTCGCGGCTCACCGCGCCGAAATGCTCCAGCGTGAGCGGGCTGACGCCGAGCAGGCCCTGCTTCGCCTCGTAGCTGTAGGTCGCGAGGCCGCAGTCGAACCACTCGGACGAGCCGGCGATGTCGGTGAGCACCTTGGCGATCCAGCCGCCGGTGCAGCTTTCGGCGGTGACCAGCGTCTGCCGCAGTTCGCGCAATCGCGTGCCGAGCGAGGCGGCCTGCGCGCGCAGTCGTTCGTCGTCGGGGCCCTGCATCGGTGTCGTCCTTGCCGCGTCGCGCGCGGAATCCTGGAACGGATGGGGCAAACTAGCGGCCTTTCCCCCCGAAGTCCACGACCACGGCGCCCATGTCCGTCGCTGCAGAGCACACGCCGCTGATGAAGCAGTTCTTCGCCGCCAAGGCGGAGCATCCGGACACGCTGCTGTTCTTCCGGATGGGCGACTTCTACGAGCTGTTCTACGACGACGCCCGCAAGGCGGCGCGGCTGCTCGACATCACCCTGACCCAGCGCGGGCAGTCGGCCGGCCAGCCGATCCCGATGGCCGGCGTGCCCGCGCATGCGTACGAAGGCTATCTCGCGCGGCTGGTGGCGCTGGGCGAGTCGGTGGCGATCTGCGAGCAGATCGGCGACCCGGCGCTGGCCAAGGGCCTGGTCGAACGCAAGGTCGTGCGCATCGTGACCCCGGGCACCGTCACCGACGAGGCCTTGCTCGACGAGCGCCGCGACACGCTGCTGCTGGCGATCGCGCGCGGGCGCAACGGCTACGGCCTCGCCTGGGCCGACCTGTCCGGCGGCCGCTTCCTGGTCAACGAAGTCGGCGGCGACGATGCGCTCGAGGCCGAGCTCGCACGCCTCTCCCCCGCCGAAGTGCTGTTCCCCGACGAGGACGGCTGGCCCCGTGCCGTGCTCGAATGCCGCGGCCTGCGCCGCCGCGCGCCGTGGCTGTTCGATGCCGACAGCGGCCGCCGCCAACTGCTGCGCTTCTTCGCCGTGCACGACCTCGGCGGCTTCGGCATCGACGACCGGCCCGCGTGCATCGGTGCGGCGGCGGCCCTGCTCGGCTACGTCGAGGAAACGCAGAAGCAGCGCCTGCCGCACCTCACCGGCATCGCCTTCGAACCCGCCGACGAAGCGATCGCGATGAACGCGGCGACGCGCCGCCACCTCGAGCTCGACACCCGCGTGGACGGCGACACCCGCAACACGCTGCTCGGCGTGCTCGACAGCACGATCTCGCCGATGGGCGGCCGCCTGCTGCGGCGCTGGCTGCACCGTCCGCTGCGCGACCGCCGCGTGCTCGGCGAGCGCCACCAGGCCGTCGCCGCGCTCGCCGATGCGCGCGCGGACGAGGCGCTGCGCGAGTCGTTCCGCGCGCTCGGCGACCTCGAGCGCATCCTGTCGCGCATCGCCCTGCGCAGCGCGCGCCCGCGCGACCTGTCGACGCTGCGCGACGGACTCGCGCTGCTGCCCGGCCTGCGCGCGCAACTCGCGCCCCTGGCCACCGGCGCCGCGGCCTCGCCGCGCCTGCGGGCGCTGGCCGCGGAACTCGGCGAGCACGGCGCCAACGCGCACCTGCTCGCCACCGCGGTCGTGTCGCAGCCGCCGCTGCTCGCCCGCGACGGCGGCGTCATCGCCGAAGGCTACGACGCCGAACTCGACGAGCTGCGCACCCTCTCCACCAATGCCGACCAGTTCCTCGTCGACCTCGAACGCCGCGAACGCGAAGCCACCGGCATCGCCACGCTGAAGGTCGGCTACAACCGCGTCCACGGCTACTACATCGAGATCGGCAAGGCGCAGGCGGTGAAGGCGCCGACGCACTACACGCGCCGGCAGACCCTGACCGGTGCCGAGCGCTACATCACCGAGGAACTCAAGCAGTTCGAAGACAAGGTGCTGTCGGCGCGCGAGCGCGCCCTCGCCCGCGAGAAGCTGCTCTACGACGGCCTGCTCGACGCCTTGAACGAGGACCTCGAGGCGCTGAAGCGCTGCGCCGCCGCGCTGAGCGAACTCGACGTGCTCGCCTGCTTCGCCGAGCGCGCCCAGGCGCTGGACTGGTCGCGCCCGCGGCTCGTCGACGCCGCGTGCCTGTGCATCGAGGGCGGCCGCCACCCGGTGGTCGAGGCCGTGCGCGATGATCCGTTCACGCCGAACGACCTCCTCCTGGGGAGACGGGAGACGGGAGACGGGAACCAGGGCGCTGTTTCGTCTCCCGTCTCCCCTCTCCCGTCTCCCGATACGCGCATGCTGGTGATCACCGGCCCGAACATGGGCGGCAAGAGCACCTACATGCGCCAGAACGCGCTGATCGTGCTGCTCGCGCACATCGGCAGCTTCGTGCCGGCGGCGCACGCGACGATCGGCCCCATCGACCGCATCCTCACCCGCATCGGCGCCGGCGACGACCTCGCGCGCGGCCAGTCGACCTTCATGGTCGAGATGAGCGAGACCAGCTACATCCTCCACCACGCCACCGCAGAATCGCTGGTGCTGATGGACGAGATCGGCCGCGGCACGTCGACCTACGACGGCCTCGCGCTCGCCGACGCCTGCGCGCGCCACCTCGCCGCGCACAACCGCAGCTACACGCTGTTCGCGACGCACTACTTCGAACTGACCGCGCTCGCGACGCCGGGCAGCGGCATCGCCAACGTGCACCTCGACGCGATCGAGCATCGCGACCAGGCGGGCAACGAATCGCTGGTGTTCATGCACGCGGTGAAGGACGGCCCGGCCGACCGCAGCTTCGGCCTGCAGGTCGCGGCGCTCGCCGGCCTGCCGAAGTCGGTCGTGCGCCAGGCGCGCGCACGCCTCGCGGAGCTCGAGGCGCAGGGCCGCGACGCGCCGTCGACGCCGCTCACAGCGCAGAACCTCGATTCGCCGCAGCAGATCGGCCTGTTCGCGCCGGCGTCGGCGGCGCTCGAGGCGCTGGCCGGCATCGACCCCGACGAGCTCACGCCGAAGCAGGCGCTGGAAGCGCTGTACCGGCTCAAGACGCTGGCCTGAACACGCGTCGCCGCGTTGGCGCGGTGCTAACGGCCCGCGGAACAGCATGGAAGGCCCGCAACGCGAAGGAACATCCATGGCCGGCCCCCTTTCCACCGATCTCCTGTCCCGCCTGGCGGGCGCGCCCGCGCAGCAGATCGCGCAGCGCCTCGGCATCACCCCGTCGCAGGCGAGCACCGCGATCGGCGCGGCGCTGCCGCTGCTCCTCGGCGCGCTCGGCCGCAACGCCAGCCAGGCCCAGGGCGCGGAATCGCTGTTCGGCGCGCTGAAGGAACACCGCGACCGCGACATCGGCGGCGTGCTCGATTCGGCGATGGACGGACAGGCACAGGGCCCGCAGATCCTCGGCCACATGTTCGGTGCGCGGCAGCCCCGCGCCGAACAGGCGGTGGGCCAGGCGACCGGCCTCGGCCAGGACAAGGCCGGCATGCTGCTGCGCTGGCTCGCGCCGATCGCGATGGCTTACCTGGCCAAGCGGATGTTCGACATGCGCCATCCGGCCGAGCCGCCATCGCAGGTGCAGGCCACCGGCACCGACACCGGCCTCGCGACGCCTTCGCCGCAGGTACTCGGCGACGTGCTGCAGCACGAGGCGAAGCAGGCCGGCCCGCAGCATGGCGGACTGCTCGGCGCGGTCCTGGACCGCGACGGCGACGGCGATGTCGACTTCAGCGACCTGCTCAAGGCAGGCGGCTCGCTGCTCGGCGGCGGCGCCGGAACGTCGCGGTCGCTGTAGGGCCCGGACCCCGGCGCAGGCCCTACAGCGCGTCGATGTCGCCCAGCGCGCGGATCAGGCGGCGCGCACGCTTGTCCGGCTTGCCCTCCGGCGCGCGGTAGCCGTTGCGCTCGGCGGCGCGCTGCGCGCGCAGTTCCGCGCGACGCGCCTTCGATCCGTCGGACTCGACATACAGCGCCTGCGCGGCGCTGGCGGGGCCGCGCACGTCCGACATCGCGTGTACCGTCACTTCGAAGAACTCGCCCCCGCGCTCGATGCGCAGGGCGTCGCCCACGCGCACGACGCGCGACGGCTTCGGCCGGTCGCCGCCGACTTCGACCTTGCCGGTCTCGACCGCCTGCTTCGCGAGGCTGCGGGTCCTGTAGAAGCGCGCCGCCCACAGCCACAGGTCGATGCGCACGCCGGGCTGGCGATCGCCGGATTGCAATTCGCTTGATTCGTCGTGCATGGCGTGCGTGTCCGTGAAACGCGAACGGCCGCCCTGGGGCGGCCGTCGCTGGAAAACCGCTGGCGCGCCGCTTACTCGGCGGCGGCAGCCGCGGCGGCGGCTTCGGCCTTCGCCTTCGCGTTGCCGGCCAGGTCTTCCTTGATGCGCGCCTTCTTGCCTTCCAGGCCACGCAGGTAGTACAGCTTGCCGGCGCGCACCGCGCCGCGGCGCTTCACCTGCACCGAGTCGATGCTCGCGCTGTGGGTCTGGAACACGCGCTCGACGCCGTAGCCGTGCGAGATCTTGCGCACGGTGAAGGCGGAGTTGAGGCCGGCGTTCTTCTTGCCGATGACCACGCCTTCATAGGCCTGGACGCGCTCGCGGTTGCCTTCCTTGACCTTGACGTTGACGATGACCGTGTCGCCGGGGCCGAAGTCCGGCAGCGTGCGCTGCACCTGTTCGGTTTCGAAGTTCTGCAGCAGCGTGTGGATCGAGGGCTTGTTCATGGTGTTGGCCTGTTGGTGTGCCTGGTCAGTCGTGCTCGATTGGAAGCGCGGGATGCCGGGCTGTTGTAGCGCGAGTGCACGTGGACCCGCGTCTTGGCTGGGGTGGAACGCTTGGTGCGGCTGGAGCTAAGCCGCGAATTATAGCGGGTTTTTTCCGCCTGCGTCATCCCGGAGGAAGGCCTCCAGCAGGGCCCGGTCGGCCGGCGCCAGGGCCTCGCGGTCGAGCAGGTCGGGCCGCCGCAGCCAGGTCCGGCCCAGGGCCTGCTGGCGCCGCCAGCGGGCGATCGCGGCGTGGTTCCCCGACAGCAGCACCTCGGGGACCGTCCCCAGGGCGTGCTCCACCGGCTTCGTGTAATGCGGGCAGTCCAGCAGCCGCAGCCCGTCCGGCCCGGCCTCGAAGCTGTCCTGCTCGGCCGACTCGGCGTCGTTGAGGGCTCCGGCCTGGAGCCGGGCCACGGCATCCACGAGCACCGCCGCCGGCAGCTCGCCGCCGGACAGGACGTAGTCGCCGATCGACACCTCTTCGTCGACCGCCGCGGCGAGCAGGCGTTCGTCGATGCCCTCGTAGCGGCCGCACAGCAGCACCAGCCGCGGCCGCGCCGCCAGTTCGCGCACCTTCGCCTGGTCCAGGCGCCGCCCCTGCGGGCTGAGGTAGACGACGTGCGCCGGCGCCGGATCGGCCGCGCGCGCCGCCGCCAGCGTCGCCTGCAGCGGCTCGATCATCATCACCATGCCCGGCCCGCCGCCGAAGGTTCGGTCGTCGACGCGGCGGTAGTTGCCTTCGGCATGGTCGCGCGGGTTCCAGCCGTGTACCGACAGCAGCCCGCGCTCGGTCGCGCGCCCGACCACGCCGTGGCCGGCGATCTGCGCCACGAACTCGGGAAACAGGCTGACGATGTCGATGCGCATCGCGGGATTGTAGGGCCGCCCCAGGGGCGGCCGCCCCTTCAGAATTCCGCGTCCCAGTCGACCGTGACCACGCCCGCGTCGAAATCGACGGCACGCACCACGTCCGGCAGCAGGAACGGGATCATGCGCTCGCGCGGCGGAACGCCGCCCTCCGCGACGAGCACGTCATTGGCGCCAGTGGCGAACAGGTGCGACACGGTGCCGAGATCGGCGCCTTCCAGGTTCACCACCCGCAGGCCTTCCAGGTCGACCCAGTAGTACTCGCCGTCGGGGGGCGGCGGCAACGCGGAACGCGGCACCCAGACCTCGGTGCCGCGCAGCGCGTCGGCGGCATCGCGGTCGTCCACGCCGGGGATCGTCGCGACGATGCCCTTCGCCGTTTCGCGGCCGCGCGCGCCGGAAAGCTCGCGCTCGACGCCGCGCGCGTCGCGCAGGATCCATGGCTTGTAGCGCAGGATCCCGCGCAGCGGATCGGTGAACGATTCGAGCTTGAGTTCGCCGCGCACGCCGAAGGCGCCGTGGATCCGGCCCAGGAGGACGCGCTTCCCCGACGCTTCGGGGGCGGTCGCCTGCGCCGACGGCGCTTCGGATTGCATGTCGTGCATGCCTGGCTGGAGCAGGGATGCGGGAGCGGGGCCGCGCGATGCGCGGCCGGGCATCAGGCCGCCGGAGCGGCCTTGCTCGCCTGCTTGAACAGGTCGGCGACCTTGTCGGTCATCTGCGCGCCCTGGCCGATCCAGTGCTGCACGCGGCCGAGGTCGAGTTCGACGCGCTTCTCGGCGCCGGAAGCCACCGGGTTGTAGTAACCGACGCGCTCGATGTTGCGGCCGTCGCGGGCGCTGCGGCTGTCGGTGACGATGATGTGGTAGAAGGGGCGCTTCTTCGCGCCGCCACGGGTAAGGCGGATCTTGACCATGGTCGTTCTTCGGTGTTGCCCAGCTGCCGGAATGGCAGGGTAAGCCGACTATTCTAGCCCAAGGCCGCGGGCCAAGGAACCCGGCTGCCGGCCACGCGCCCGGTCAGCCCGCCATCGCGACCCCGAAGACATGCCCGACCGCGGCCGTGAAGGCCATGGCCAGCGCACTCCACGCCAACACCCGGAGCGCCCCGCGCCACACGACCGCGCCGCCGACCTGCGCGGCGACCGCGCCCAGCGCCGCCAGGCAGGCGAGCGAGATGCCCGTGACCCAGCCGCCCGCCCCCGCCTGGGGCGCCACCAGCAGGACCCCGATCGGCAGTGCCGCGCCGACGGCGAAGGCCGCCGCCGAGGCCAGCGCCGCCTGCAGCGGCCTGGCCCGCAGCATCTCGGTGATGCCCAGTTCGTCGCGCGCATGCGCGCCGAGCGCATCGTGTTCCGCGAGCTGCGCCGCCACCTGTTCGGCCAGCGCCGCATCGAGGCCGCGCCGCACGTAGATCGCCACCAGTTCGCGGTGCTCGCCTTCGGGGAATTCCTGCAGCTCGCGCCGCTCCTTCTCCAGGTCCGCATGCTCGGCATCGGCCTGCGAGCTCACCGAGACGTATTCGCCGGCGGCCATCGACATCGCCCCGCCCACGAGCCCGGCGAGCCCCGCGAGCAGCACCGCGCCATGGCCGGCGCCTGCGGCCGCCATGCCGACGACCAGAGACGCGGTCGACACGATCCCGTCGTTGGCGCCGAGCACCGCCGCCCGCAGCCAGCCGGCGTGGCCGCCGCGGTGCCGTTCGCGATGCGGTCCGCGCTTCATCTCAGCGACGGAACGGCATCCCGCCGCCGCCTCCGCCCATCATCCCCTGCATGCCGCGCATCAGGCCCTTCATGCCGCCGCGGCCCATCTTCGACATCATCTTTTCCATCTGCTGGTACTGCTTCATCAGCTTGTTGACGTCGGCCGGCGTCAGGCCCGCGCCCTTCGCGATGCGCGCGCGGCGCGAGCCGTTCAGCAGCGCCGGGTTGCGGCGCTCGCGCTTGGTCATCGAATTGATGATCGCGACCATGCGCGGCACTTCGCGGCCGGTGACCTGCGCCTTGACGTGGTCGGGGATCTGGCCCACGCCCGGCAGCTTGTCCATGAGCCCGGCGAGCCCCCCCATGTTCTGCATCTGCTCGAGCTGGTCGCGCATGTCGTTGAGGTCGAACTTGCTGCCCTTGGCGACCTTCTCGGCCAGCTTCTGCGCCTTGTCCTTGTCGACCTGCTGCTCGACCTGCTCGACGAGCGACAGCACGTCGCCCATGTCGAGGATGCGGCTGGCGACGCGGTCCGGATGGAACACGTCGAGGCCTTCGGGCTTCTCGCCGGTGCCGACGAACTTGACCGGCTTGCCGGTGACGTAGCGCACGCTGAGCGCGGCGCCGCCGCGCGCGTCGCCGTCGGTCTTGGTCAGCACCACGCCGGTGAGCGGCAGGGCTTCGCCGAAGTGCTTGGCGGTGACGGCGGCGTCCTGGCCGGTCATCGAGTCGACGACGAACAGCGTCTCCACCGGCTTCACCGCCGCGTGCAGGGCCTTGATCTCGGCCATCATCGCGTCGTCGATGCTGGTGCGGCCCGCGGTGTCGACGATCAGCACGTCGACGAACGTCTTGCGCGCCTCGTCGATCGCCGCGCGCACGATCGCTTCGGGCTTCTGCGACGCGTCCGACGGGAAGAAGGCGACGCCGACCTGTTGCGCGAGCGTCTTCAGCTGCTCGATCGCGGCGGGACGATACACGTCCGCCGACACGACCATCACCTTCTTCTTGCGGCGTTCCTTCAGGTGCTTGCCGAGCTTGGCGACGGTCGTGGTCTTGCCCGCGCCCTGCAGGCCCGCCATCAGCACCACCGCCGGCGCCGGCACGTTGAGGTTGAGCTCGCTGGCCTGCGCGCCCATCACCAGGGTGAGCTCGTCGCGCACGACCTTGATCAGCGCCTGTCCCGGCGTCAGCGACTTCAGCACTTCCTGCCCGACCGCGCGCACCTTGATGCGCTGGATCAGCGCCTGCACCACGGGCAGCGCGACGTCGGCCTCGAGCAGCGCCACGCGCACCTCGCGCAGGGCTTCCGTGATGTTGGATTCGGTCAGCCGGCCGCGGCCGCGCAGGCGCTCGACGGTGCCCGACAGGCGCTGGGTGAGGGATTCGAACATGGACGCTCGCGCGGGAAACCCGCCGGATGGAGATGGCCGCCGATTATAGCCGCCGCCCGCCTGCGCCCCGCGCCGGGCGGGCCCGGGTCCTCCGCGAGGCGGGCGTGCATGCGACACTTCGCGCATGGCGATCGCATGGCTTTCGGTGGCGGCTTACCTCGCGGCGGCGACGCTGCTGGTCGTCGACCTGCGCCGCACCGAACGCGCGCCGGCCACCTGGCTGTCCGTTGCCGCCGCGGCCGTGCTGCTGCATGCCGGCGTGCACGTGCTGGCGTGGCGCACGAGCGGCGTCGCCGACATGCATTTCTTCGCGGCGCTGTCCCTGGTCGGGCTCGGCATGGCCGCGCTGACCGCCTGCTTCGGCGCCAGCGGCCGGATGGCCGCGCTCGGGGTGGTCGCCTATCCCATCGCCGCGCTGGTGCTGGCTGCGTACGCCGCCTACGGCCGCCACCTCGCCGAACCGATGGACTGGCGCCTGCAGCTGCACGCCTGGTGCGCCCTGCTCGCCTACGCCACGCTGGCGGTGGCGGCGCTGCTCGCATTGATGCTCTGGGTGCAGGAACGCGCCCTGCGCCGGCACCGCATCGGCCCCTGGCTGCACGCGCTGCCGCCGCTCGTCGACCTGGAAACGCTGCTGTTCCGCACCGTCGGCGCCGGCTTCGTGCTGCTGACCGCGACCCTGCTCACCGGCGTTCTCTTTGTCCAGGACCTGTTCGCCCAGCACCTGGTCCACAAGACCGTGCTGAGCGTGCTGTCGTGGCTGCTGTTCGGCGGCCTGCTGCTGGGGCGCTGGCGGCGCGGCTGGCGCGGCCGGATCGCGGTGCGCTGGACCCTGGCGGCGATGGCCCTGCTGGTCCTGGCCTTCTTCGGCAGCAAGGCCGTCCTGGAGCTGGTCCTGCACCGGGTGACCTGAGGTCGCTGCCCGGGCGTTTAGTGCGTATGTAATAGTTGCATTGACAAATATTGCCGTGGGTAGCAATATGCGCGCCCATGAAGACGCCCGCCCCCCTCTGGGACCTGCCCGCCGAGCCGTGCACGGCCTCTGCGCTGGGCATCCTGCTGCGCCAGACCCGCGACGCCATGTGGGCGCGGATGGCCGTGGAACTGGACAAGCTCGGCCACGACCTGACCTTCAGCCAGTACATCACCCTGAAGAAGCTCGCCGCCGGCAACGCCAGCGTGACCGACCTCGCGCGCGCCGCCGAGGTGAACCCCGGCGCCATGACCCGCCTGCTGGACAAGCTCGAGGCGCGGGGCCTGATCGAGCGCTTCGCCGTTCCCAGCGACCGGCGCGCGCTCGACATCCGCCTCACCGAGGCGGGCACCGCCATCTGGCAGGACATCAACCAGTGCGGCATGCGCGTGCGCGAACTCGCCATGGAAGGCATGGACGAGGCCGAACGCCAGCAGCTGACCGACCTCCTCGTCCGCGTCCGCGACAACCTCACCACAGCGACCCCACGCCCATGACCTCGAAGAACACCGGCTCGCCGCGACCCCTCGTCCGGCGGGCCGCGAAGCCGATGCCGATGCCCGCGCGCCTCGCCACGCCGCTGCTCGCCGCGGTGCTGCTCGCGGGCTGCGCCAGCACCCATGGCCTCGCGCCCGCGACGACGCCGACCGACCCCGGCACGCTCGCCGCATCGCGCAGCCTCGCCGGCGGCACACCCTCGGCCGCTTTCCCCGAGGTGCAGTGGTGGCGCGCGTTCGGCGATCCGCAGCTCGACGCGCTCGTCGCCGAAGCGCTCGCCGATGCGCCGACCCTGCAGGCCGCGGATGCGCGCCTGCACCAGGCGCAGGCGCAGGCCGCGCTCGCCGATGCGGCGCGCAAGCCGACGCTCGGCGCGAGCGCGCAGTACACCGGCATCCAGATCCCGGAAACCTTCGTCGAGCCGCCGATGGGCGGCGACCTGAAGTTCAGCCCCGTGCTGATGCTCGATTTCAAGTACGCGCCGGACCTGTGGGGCGGCAAGCGCGCCGCGTACGAGGCCGCCGTCGGCCAGGCGCGCGCCGCCGAAGTCGAGGCGCAGGCCGCGCGCGTGACGCTCGCCGCCAACGTCGCCAGCGCCTACATCGCGCTCGACCAGGCCTACGCCACGCTGGACGTCGCCAACCACGAACGCGAGCGCGCGACGCAGCTGGCCGCGCTCGGCCGGCAGCGCGTCGAGGCCGGCATCGACAACCACATGCAGATGGAAACCGGCCGCAGCGCGACCGCCGCCGCCGCGCAGCAGGCCGGCGCGGCACGGCAGCAGGTCGACGCGCTGCGCAACGCGCTCGCTGCCCTGCTCGGCAAGGGCCCCGACCGCGGCCTCGCCATCGAGCGTCCCCACCTCCGGGCCGCGACGCCGGGCGTGCCGTCCGTGCTGCCGAGCGAGTTGCTGGGCCACCGCGCCGACGTCGTCGCGGCGCGCGGGCGCGTCGAAGCCGCGGCACGCGGCATCGACGCGAGCAAGGCGTCGTTCAAGCCGAGCGTGAACCTCAGCGCGATCGTCGGCCTCACCGCGCCGCACTTCGACGACCTGTTCGGCAGCAAGGCCGTGCTCGGCTTCGGTGGACCGGCGCTGAGCCTGCCGATCTTCGACGGCGGCGCCCTGCGTTCGCGCCTGGCGAAGAGCGACGCCGACTACGACCTCGCCGTCGCCGCCTACAACCAGTCGCTGGTCGGCGCGCTGCGCGAAGTCGCCGATGCGCTGCAGGCGCTGCGTTCGCTCGACGCGCAGCTCGCCGACGCGCAGCGCGCGCGCGATGCCGCCGCCGCCGCGTGGGACGTCGCCGTGAGCCGGCAACGCGCCGGCATCGGCAACCGCATCGAGACCCTGGTCGCGCAGCAGCCGCTGCTGCGACTGGACCAGCAACTCGCCGCGCTGCGCGCCGCGCGCCTGCAGGCCGCGGTCGAGCTCGACCGCGCGCTCGGCGGCGGCCTCGCCCTCGAGGCGCCCGTCGCCGGCACCGCTTCCGACTCCACCGACTCCACCGCCAACATCGCCAACATCGCCAAGGCCTCCACGCCATGACCACCGAAATCAATCCCAACGCCCAGGCGGCGCCGACCCCCGTCGCCGGCAACGGCAAGCGCAAGCGCGCGTTGCTGGCCGTGGCCGCCGTCGTCGCGGTCGCCCTGGTCGCGTGGCTGCTGTGGTACCTCTTCGTCGGCCGCTGGCACGTCGACACCGACGATGCGTACGTGCAGGGCAACGTCGTCGAGATCACGCCGCAGGCCGGCGGTACCGTCGTCTCGATCGGCGCCGAGGACGGCATGAAGGTCGTGGCCGGCCAGGTGCTGGTGCAGCTGGACCCGAACGACGCGCAAGTCGCGCTGGAGCAGGCGAAGGCGAACCTCGCCGGCACCGTGCGCCAGGTGCGCGGCCTGTACAACGCGGTCGAGGCCGGCCAGGCCGAACTGCGCGCCCGCAACGTCGCGCTGCAGAAGGCGCGCGCGGACGTCGCGCGGCGCCAGGGCCTCGTCGCCAGCGGCGCCGTCTCGGCCGAAGAGCTGTCGCACGCGCGCGATGCGCTCGCCGCCGCGGAAGCCGCGGTCGCCGCCTCGCACGAGGACCTGTCGCGCAACCGCGCGCTGGTCGACGCCACCAGCGTCGCCAGCCAGCCGCAGGTGCAGGCCGCGGCCGCGGCCGTGCGCGCCGCCTACCTCAACCTGCAGCGCGCGGCGATCGTCGCGCCGGTGACCGGGTATGTCGCGCAGCGCAGCGTGCAGCTCGGCCAGCGCGTCGCGCCCGGCAGCACGCTGATGACCGTGATCCCGCTCGAGCAGGCCTGGGTCGAGGCGAACTTCAAGGAAACCCAGCTCGAGAAGCTGCGCCTGGGCCAGCCGGTGAAGCTGACCTCGGACGTGTACGGCGGCGACGTCGAGTTCGACGGCAAGCTCGCCAGCCTCGGCCTGGGCACCGGCAGCGCCTTCTCGCTGCTGCCGGCGCAGAACGCCAGCGGCAACTGGATCAAGATCGTGCAGCGCGTCCCCGTGCGCATCGCGCTCGATCCGAAGCAGCTCGCCGCGCATCCCCTGCGCATCGGCATGAGCATGTCGGTCGACATCTCGGTCCGTGACCAGGACGGCAAGGTACTGCCGGCCGCCGTGCCCGCCAGGCCCGTGCTCGCGACGCAGGCCTATGCGAAGCAGCTGTCGGATGCTGATGCGCTGATCGAGCAGATCATCGCGGCCAATCTCGGCCACCACGCCTGAGTCGCCGCATGGCTTCCCCCACGGCCAATGCCGGCGCCGCGCCGGGCGGTGCCGCTCCCGCGGCGGTGCCCAGGCAGGACGGCCACTTCACGCCGCCGAACCTGGCGCTGGCGACGATCGGCCTGTCGCTGGCGACGTTCATGCAGGTGCTCGACACCACGATCGCGAACGTTTCGCTGCCGACGATCGCGGGCAACCTGGGCGCCAGCGCGAACCAGGCGACGTGGGTCATCACCTCGTTCGCGGTCAGCAACGCGATCGCGCTGCCGCTCACCGGCTTCCTCGCGCGCCGCTTCGGCGAGCGGAAGCTGTTCGTGTGGGCGACGCTGCTGTTCTCGCTCGCGTCGCTGCTGTGCGGTCTGGCCCACACCATGGGGTTGCTGGTGCTGGCGCGCGCCTTCCAGGGCTTCGTCGCCGGGCCGATGTACCCGATCACGCAGGCGCTGCTGATCTCGATCTGGCCCGCGCACAAGCGCGGGCAGGCGCTCGCGCTGCTGGCGATGGTGACGGTGGTCGCGCCGATCGCGGGCCCGATCCTCGGCGGCTGGATCACCGACAGCTACAGCTGGGAATGGATCTTCTTCATCAACATCCCGATCGGCATCTTCGCCAGCACCGTGGTGCGCAAGCAGCTCGCCGGGCGCGCGGAGCGGCTGGACCGGCCGAAGATGGACTACATCGGCCTGGCCACGCTCGTGCTCGGCGTGGGCGCGCTGCAGATCGTCCTCGACCTGGGCAACGACGAAGACTGGTTCAACTCGACCAAGATCGTCATTCTCTCGGCCATCGCCGTGGTTTCGCTCGCGGTGTTCCTGATCTGGGAACTCACCGACCGCGACCCGATCGTCGACCTGCGCCTGTTCCGGCACCGCAACTTCACCAGCGGCACGATCGCGATGGTCGTCTCGTACGCGGCGTTCTTCAGCG
The DNA here is from genome assembly GCA_966212495.1 of uncultured Gammaproteobacteria bacterium. Classification (GTDB taxonomy): domain Bacteria; phylum Pseudomonadota; class Gammaproteobacteria; order Xanthomonadales; family Xanthomonadaceae; genus Cognatiluteimonas. The sequence continues at coordinate 2,504 of CBIHRR010000002.1, read as the reverse complement.
TCGGCATCCTCGTGCCCCTGTGGCTGCAGCGCAACCTCGGCTACACGCCGATGTGGGCCGGCTTCGCGACCGCGCCGATCGGCATCCTGCCGATCCTGCTGACGCCCTTCGTGGGCAAGTACGCGGCGCGCTTCGACCTGCGCCTCGTCGCCAGCCTCGCCTTCGTCGCCCTGGCGGTGACGAGCTTCATGCGCGCCGGGTTCAACCTGCAGGTGGACTTCAACCACGTCGCCACGGTGCAATTGCTGCAGGGACTCGGCGTGGCGCTGTTCTTCATGCCGATGCTGCAGATCCTGCTGTCGGACCTGTCGCCCGGCGAGATCGCGGCCGGCTCCGGCCTGGCGACCTTCGTGCGCACGCTCGGCGGCAGCTTCGCCGCGTCGATCACGATCTGGGCCTGGAACCAGCGCACGACCATCCACCATGCGCGCCTGACCGAGCACATCCCCGCCACCGACACCGCGATGCAGCACATGGTCACCGCCGTCGGGCATGGCGACCCGCAGCGCGGCGCCTTGATGCTGAACCAGATGATCTCGCAGCAGGCCACGCAGATCGGCTTCAACGAGATCTTCCACTTCCTCGGCTGGATGTTCCTCGCCGTGATCGTGTTCGTGTGGCTGGCGAAGCCGCCGTTCGGCGGCAAGGCCGCGCCGCCTGGCGCCGGCGGGCACTGAAGCCGCCGGCCATCGACGGCGCCCGGAAACTGCGCGCTGCGGCGCGCGGCGCTCGCCCTCAGGCGATGCCGAAATGTCCCAGCGGCGCGCCCGCGAGCAGGTGCATGTGCAGCTGGTACACGGTCTGCCCGCCGTCGCCGTTGCAGTTCACGACCAGGCGGTAGCCGCGTTCGGCGAACCCTTCCCGCTTCGCATACGCGGCGGCCGCAAGCGCGAGCTTGCCGACGATCGCGGCCTGCGAAGGCTGCAGGTCGTTGAGCGTCGCGATGTCCACCTTCGGCACGAACAGCACGTGCACCGGCGCCTGCGGCGCGATGTCCCGGAACGCGATGACGTCCTCGTCCTCGTAGACGATGTCCGCCGGAATCTCTCGCCGCATGATCTTGTGGAAAATCGTCTCGCCCATCCCCGCTTCTCCTGTTCCCCGTTCCCCGTTCCCCGTTCCCGCTCTCCGCCCTCAAGGCATCTCGCCCCGGCTCCCGAAGGCATGCGACAGCGTCCCGCGGTCCACGTATTCCAGTTCGCCGCCCAGCGGCAGGCCGTGCGCGAGCCGGCTCGGCCGCACGCCGTGCTGGCGCGCGAGCTGCGCGAGGTAATGCGCGGTCGCCTCGCCTTCCACGGTGGGATTGGTCGCGATGATCAGTTCCTGCACGCCGCCTTCGGCCAGGCGCGCGGACAGCCGGTCGAGCCCGAGTTCGCGCGGGCCGATGCCGTCGAGCGGGCTCAGCCGGCCCTGCAGGATGAAATACAGGCCCCGATAGCCCGTCGCCTGTTCGATCGCGAGCCGGTCCGCGGGCGACTCGACCGCGCACAGCAGCTGCGCGTCGCGCGCGCCGCTGGCGCAGGTACTGCACAGTTCGGCTTCGCTGAAGTCGCGGCAGCGCGCGCAATGCCCGACGCGCTCGACCGCGGACGCGAGCGCGTCGGCCAGGTGCCGCCCGCCGTCGCGCTCGCGCTCGAGCACGTGGTAGGCCATGCGCTGCGCCGACTTCGGGCCGACGCCCGGCAGCACGCGCAAGGCCTCGATCAGCTGTTCGAGCAGGGGTTCGGACATCGCGAGGTCGCAGCCGTGGTCAGAACGGGAGCTTCATTCCCGGCGGCAAGGGCATGCCGGCGGTGGCGGCGCCCATCTTCTCCTGCGATGCGGCGTTGGCCTTGTTCACCGCGTCGTTGAACGCGGCGGCGACCAGGTCCTCCAGCATCTCCAGGTCGGACGCGGCCGCCGGGTCGATGCGGACCTTGCGGCATTCCATGCGGCCGCTGACGGTGACGGCGACGAGGCCGCCGCCGGCGTTGCCGGTGACTTCCAGCTGCGCAAGCTCTTCCTGCGCGCGCTGCATGTTTTCCTGCATCTTCTGCGCCTGCTGCATCAGCTGGGCGATGTTTCCGCGCATCGTGGGCCTCTATTCGTCGTGGGGGCGGATCGAATCCGGGACCAGCGTCGCACCATGGCGCTGCATCAGCGCCTGCACGCCGGGGTCGGCCATGAACGCCGACTCGGCGGCTTCCTGGCGCGCGCCGCGCTCGCGGGTGTCGCGCTGGTGAAGCGTTTCCGACGCGGCGGCGGCAGCGCCCGCCTCGAAGCGCAGCTGCGGCTCCGCGCCCAGCGCCGGCGCCAGCGCCTGCGCGAGCGCGCGGGTGGAATTCGGGGTCTTCAGCAACTCGTCCTGCGGCGACAGCGCGAGGCGCAGCACGTTGCCTTCGTGGCCGAGGAACGCGACGTGCGCGGCGAGCTGCCGCGCCGGGCCGGTGAGCCCGGCGCCCGCGACGACATCGAGCCAGCCCGCGGCATCGAGCTGGCGGCCGGTGGGCGGCGACGCGGCGGCG
>CBIHRR010000001.1:0-59215 GCA_966212495.1 uncultured Gammaproteobacteria bacterium | reverse complement strand
TTTTCGGTGCCGGGCTGGGCGCCGGGCTGGGCGACGGCTTCCGCGCGGCGGCCGGTTTTGCGGCCGGTTTGGCTGCCGGCTTGGCGGCTGGCGTGGCGGCTGGCGTGGCGGCCGGCTTCGCGGCGTGCGTGGCGGGCGTCGCGTCCGTGCCGTCGCGCATGCGCCGCAGCGCGCGCTCCAGCTCGGCGATGCGCTGGTGCGCCGAATCGATCTCGGTGCGCGTCGGCATGCCGACCTGCTCGGCCGCCTGCTCGACTTCGCGCTGCACGCCCTGGCGCACGCGCATCTGCGCGTTCACCAGCGCGCCGTACGCACTGCGGAATTCCGGCGACAGCGCGATTTCCGCGTAGGCCTCCTCGGCCGCGTCGATCCAGAGGTCGAACAGCGCGCGCGCGCTGTCCAGCGCCTTGCCGGGCGCGGAGCGCTGCGTCAGCTTCGCGCCGAACAGCGCATGCGCGCGTTCCAGCGCGCGCAGCATCAGCAAGTTGAACTCGCCCTCGCGGCGCGCGGCTTCGAGTTGCGCCTGCGCGAGCGCCTGCAGCCGCTCCTGGTGCTCGCGGCCGATGCCGAAGGCCGGCAGCCCGAGCAGCGCCCCGCCCTCGCGCCGCGCGGCTTCGAGCCAGGGCGCGACGGCGGCGTTCCAGGCATCCAGCCCCTGCATGCCCTGCCCGCCCATCGCCTGGAAGGCGCTGGCGAAGGGGTTGGGCGACGTCGCCCCGAGCGCGCGCTTCCACTCGCTGGCGAACGCCTCCGGGCTGGCGCCGCCCGAGGCCATGCGGGATGCGACTTCCTGCATCCGGGCGTACATGTCGAAACCGGGATAACTGCCGGGCATGGGGGCCTCCGTAATGACGGACCATGCTAGCAGCCACGCGCGGCCGGCGGCTGGGGGCCCGCGCTCAGGGCTTGGGGATGCGCAGGGTCTTGCTGATCATCAGCGAACCCGACAGCGCGTACACCGCCACCAGCGGATGCAGCAGCCACGGCCCCAGCCGCCACGCCCCGCCCCACAGTTCGGGGCCGAGCCGGCCGCCGAAGGCCGCGACGGCGAGCAGGCCAACGATCGCTACGCTGGTCGGGATCGGCGTGCCCTCGAAGAACTTCACCTTGCCCTCGTCGCCCGACAGCGCCTCGGCCGTGACGTTGTAGCGCGCCAGGCGGCTCACGCCGCAGCCGACGAAGTACGAGAGCACCAGCCAGTCCCAGCCGCCCTGCAGGCCGCAGGCGTAGCCCAGCGCGGCCGGCGCCACGCCGAAGGAGATGACGTCGGCCAGCGAATCGAGTTCGCGGCCCAGGGTCGAGGCGACCTGGCGCCAGCGCGCGATGCGCCCGTCCAGCGCGTCGAACACGAAGGCCAGCGGGATCAGCGCCATGCCCCACAACAGGTCCGCGACCACGCCCTCCTGCAGGAAGCGCATCGCCGCGAAGATCGCGCCGGTGCCGCAGAACGCGTTGCCGAGCGTGAACCAGTCGGCGAGGTGGAAGTCGCGCAACATCGAGAAATGGCGCCTGGGCTCCGTCATGCCGTCAATCCTCGCGCGGAAGCACGGTGAGCACGCGTTCGACGAAGCGCGCGTACTCGTGGATGAAGTTGCGCAGGAACTCCCTGGTCGAGGCGTCGGTGACCTCGCCCTCGTCGTCGACCAGGCCGGGCTTCATCTGGATGTAGGCTTCGGGCGAGTTCATCTGCGGCGAATTGCAGAAGCCGAGCACGGCGCGCAGGTCCTGCTGCGCCAGCGCGGTGCCGATCGCGCCGGGCGACGCGCCGATCACCCCCGACGGCTTGCGCGCGAAGCTGTTCGTGCCGTAGGGGCGGCTCGCCCAGTCGATGGCGTTCTTCAGCGCCCCGGGAATCGAGCGGTTGTACTCGGGCGTCACGAACAGCACGCCATCCACCTGCGCGATCGCCTGCTTGAAATCGCGCGCGACCCGCGGATAGTCGGCGTCGTAGTCCGGGGTGTAGAGCGGCAGGTCGCGGAACGGGATCTCGGTGAAGTCGAGCTGCGGCGGCGCCAGCCGGATCAGCGCCGTGGACAGGCGCCGGTTGATCGAGGTGCTCGAGAGGCTGCCGATCAGGTAGCCGATCTTGAACTGCTGCATGGGGCGTCCTTCCTGGGGCCAGTGCCGGACGATAGCGCCTCGCGGGTCAAGTCGTCGTGGTGGCGATCCCCGCCCGCCCGCCTGCTACGCTTGGGCGCCCTCCCTGCGAACGATCCATGGACAAGCGAAACATCCTCGTCACCGGGGCCGGATCCGGGATCGGCGCCGGCATTGCCGCCGGCCTGGCCGCAGCGGGGCACCATCTCGTCGTCACGGACGTCGCGCCCGGGCCGGCGGAAGCCGTGGCGCGCGCGATCCTGGACGAGGGCGGCTCGGCCGAGGCGCGCGTGCTCGACGTGACCTCCGATGCGAGCATCGCCGCCGCGCTCGCAGCCTCGCCGCCCGTGGACGTCCTCGTGAACAACGCGGGCCTGCAGCACGTCGCGCCGCTGGAGGAGTTCCCGATGGAGAAATGGGACTTCCTCGTGCAGGTGATGCTCGTCGGCGTCGCCCGCCTGACGCGCGCGGTGCTGCCAGGCATGCGCGAGCGCGGCTTCGGGCGCATCGTCAACATCGGCTCGATCCATTCCCTGGTCGCGAGCCCGTACAAGAGCGCCTACGTGGCCGCCAAGCACGGACTGGTCGGATTCTCCAAGGTGGTGGCGCTGGAAACAGCCACGACCGACATCACCATCAACACGATCTGCCCGACCTACGTGAAGACGCCGCTGGTGGACCGGCAGATCGCCGACCAGGCGCGCACGCGCGGCATCCCCGAGTCGCAGGTGGTGTCCGACGTGATGCTCAAGCCCATGCCGAAGGGCGTGTTCATCACCTTCGAGGAGCTGGCCGGGATCACCGCCTTCCTGATGTCGCCGGCGGCGCGCAACATCACCGGGCACACGATCGACGTTGACGGCGGCTGGACGATCCAGTAGCGCGACGGGCGGAGGGGAACGCACATGGCGAACGGGGAACTTGGCGCGGACGATGGCGGCGGGCTGCCGAAGCACACGACGCCGACCTGGGAAGTCGAGCTGCTGATCTCCGGCGTCGCGGTGTTCGCGATGCTGCAGCTGCCCGGGCTGCTCGACGACGCGATCCTCGCGATGCTGCCGCGCTTCGGCCCGGGCTGGGCGCAGCCGCTCGAAGTGATGTACATGTACCTCAAGACCGCGGCGGTGATCCTCGCGGCGACGTTCTCGATCCACCTGCTGCTGCGCGCGCACTGGATCGCGCTGGTGGGCCTGCATTCGGTGTTCCCGGACGGGATCCGTGGCGAGCGCCTGCGCATGGGCCCGTTGCAGCGCGCGGCGGATGAACGCCAAGCGCCCGGTCGCGACCAGCTGATCGACCAGGCCGACAACCGCGCGACCGTGGTGTTCGCGATCGGCGTGATGATGGCGACGATGCTGCTCACGGTGAGCCTGCTCGTGGCGCTGGTGTTCGGGCTGCTGTCGCTGCTCTTGCTGGCGGCCGGCGTTCGCGCGGACAACGCGCTGGTGTTCGCGGCGTCGGCGATGCTGGTCGTCGTGCCGTTCGCGGTGGCCAGCTTCGTCGATCGCCGCTGGGGCGCGCGCCTCGCGCCGGACGGCTTCGCCGCGCGGGCGCTGTCGCGGATGTTCCAGTGCTATCGCACGCTCGGCTTCGGCCGGGGCAACAACGCGATGGCGCTGCTTGCCAGCCACGGCGGCCAGCGCAGGACGATGCTGCTGGTCATGGCGGTGTTCTTCCCGATCATGTTCTCGGTGGTGGTGGGACTGAAGGCGCTGCAGCATCCCGAACGCTTCGGGAACTATGGGCGGTTCCCCGGCGCGGGGGCCGGGCCCGGCGGCAACGTCGATTCCGCGCACTACGATGCGATGCGCGCGCCGTCCCGGGATCCGGCGGTCCCCTTCATCCAGGACGCCGTCGTCGCGGGCCCCTACGTGCGCCTGGTCGTGCCGTTCCTGCCGGGCCGCGACGACGTCGCCATGCGCGCCGCCTGCCCCGGCGCGGGCGCCGACGACAGCGCGGCGCTGGCATGCCTGCAGCGCCTGCACGCCCTCGCGCTCGACGGCAAGCCGCTGCAAGGGCAGCGCTACGACGCCGGCAACGATCCGCGCACCGACCGGCCCGCGCTCGTGGCCATGATCGACGTGCGCGCATTGCCGCCGGGACGCCACGAGTTGCGCGTCGCGCGCACCGACGCCAGCGCCAGCGAACGCGCCGCCGGCGAGACCGACTACGTGATCCCGTTCTGGCGGTAGTCCCGTGGAGCACGCGTCGCGCAAGATCATCCACGTCGACATGGACGCGTTCTACGCGTCCGTCGAGCAACGCGACGATCCCGCGCTGCGCGGGCGGCCGGTCGTGGTGGCGTGGCGCGGCAACCGCTCGGTGGTGTGCGCGGCGAGCTACGAGGCGCGCAAGTTCGGCGTGCGGTCGGCGATGCCCGCGGTGCGCGCCGAGCGCCTCTGCCCGCACGCCGTGTTCGTGCCGCCGGATTTCGCCCGCTACAAGGCCGTCTCGCGCCACGTGCGCGGCATCTTCGAGCGCTACACGGACCTGGTCGAGCCGCTGTCGCTCGACGAGGCCTACCTCGACGTCACCGCGAATGCCGGCGGGCTGCCCTCCGCGACCGCCACCGCCGAAGCCATCCGGGCCGCGATCCGCGAGGAAACCGCGCTCACCGCCTCCGCCGGCGTCGCACCGAACAAGTTCGTCGCCAAGATCGCCTCCGACTTCCGCAAGCCCGATGGCCTGTTCGTCGTGAAGCCGGCGCAGGTCGAGGCCTTCCTCGCGCCGCTGCCGGTCGGGCGACTGCCGGGCGTCGGCAAGGTGATGGAACGCAAGCTCGCGGAGCTGGGCCTGCACGTCGTCGCGGACCTGCGGGCGTTCCCGGTCGATTCGCTGGAACAGCGGTTCGGGCGCTGGGGGCGCCGCCTGCACGAGCTCGCGTTCGGCATCGACGGCCGCGCGGTCGTCTCCGAGCGCCCGACGCTGCAGGTCTCGGCCGAGGACACGTTCGAGCGCGACCTGCTGCTGCGCGAGCTGGAACCGCACATCCGGCGCATGGCCGACAAGGCCTGGGCGGGTTACCAGCGCGAGCTCGAGCGAGACCCGGGGCGCATCGCGCGCACCGTGGTGCTCAAGCTCAAGACCGGCGACTTCCACGTGCTGACGCGCAGCCTGACGCCGTCGCGGACGCCCGCCTCCCTGGAGGAATTCGCGGGGCTGGCGTGCGAGCTGCGCGAACGCGTGGGGTTGCCGTCGCGGACGCGTTACCGGCTCGTCGGCGTCGGCGTGTCGGGGTTCATCGAGCGCGACGCGCTGCGCGCGCAGGCGGGGCTGTTCGAGGCCGAAGCGGCGGCGGCGCCGGTACCGGCCTGATCCGCTACCCGGCGGCCCGCAGACGTCGCCCCCGCCAGACGTTATCCTCGACGGATGTCGACCACACGCAGGCTCCGCGCCAACTGCCCCGCGGTTCCCGCGCTCGAACCGGGCGTCGCGCGCATCCGCGCCGAAATGGGCTTGCCCGACGCCTTCCCCGCCGATGTCGAGGCCGCCGCGCGCGAAGCCGCGGCGCACCCGCGCTTGCCCGCGGAGGATCGGGACGACATTCCGTTCGTGACGGTCGACCCGCCGGGCGCGATGGACCTGGACCAGGCCCTGCACGTCGCGCGCGACGGCGACGGCTACGTGCTGCATTACGCGATCGCCGACGTCGCCGCCTTCGTCGCCCCCGGCGACCCGGTCGACCTCGAGGCCAACCGCCGCGGCGAGACCCTCTACGGCGCCGAGGACAAGATCCCGCTGCATCCGCGCGTGCTGTCCGAGGACGCCGCGTCGCTGCTCCCGGACCGGCGCCGCCCCGCGCTGCTGTGGACGATCAAGGTCGACGCCACGGGTGAAGGCACCTCGGTCGACGTGCGCCGCGCGATGGTCCGCAGCCGCGCGCGCCTGGATTACGACGGCGTGCAGGACGCGATCGACGCCGGCACCGCAGATCCGATGTGGGCGCTGGTCCGCGCGCTGGGCGAGCTGCGCATGGCGCGCGAACGCCGCCGCGGCGCGGTGAGCCTGCCCTTGCCCGAGCAGGAGATCCGCATCGGCAATGGCGATGGCGATGGCGATGGCCAGGGCTGGCGCCTGGAATACCGCGCGCGCCGCCCCGTGGAGGACTGGAACGAACAACTGTCGCTGCTGACCGGCATGGCCGCGGCGGACCTGATGGTGCGCCACCACGTCGGCCTGCTCCGCACGCTGCCGGAACCGCCCCCGCACGCGATCGCGCGCCTGCGTCGGACCGCGCACGCACTCGGCATCGCCTGGCCGCCGTCGTCCGGCTACCCGGAATTCATCCATTCGCTGGATCCGTCGGATCCCCGGCACCTGGCGATGATGGTGGCCTGCACCAGCGTGTTGCGCGGCGCAGGCTATGCCGCCTTCGACGGCGCGCTGCCCCCGCAGCCGCTGCATTCGGCGCTGGCCTCGACGTACACGCACGCGACGGCGCCGCTGCGCCGGCTCGTCGACCGCTACCCGGGCTTGTTGTGCCGGGCCTGGGGCGCCGGACCGCCGCCGCGGGCCTGTTTGCTCGACGCCCGGCCCCGTCTTCCGCGGCCTATGGCCGCGGCCGACCAGCGCGCCGCGCGCTACGAGCGCGCGGTGATCGACCTGGCCGAAACGCTGGTGCTGGCGCCGCACGTCGGGGACACGTTCGAGGGCAGCATCGTCGAGGTGGATGGCGAGAACCGCCACCACGGCACGGTGATGCTGCACGCCCTCGCGATCGAGGCGCCGGTCGGCGCCGACCGCGACCTGCCCCTGGGCGAAGCCGTGCGCGTGCGCCTCGCGGCTGCCGACCCGTCGCACCGCAGCCTCGCGTTCGCACTGGAAGCATGAGCCTGTCCCGCGACCAGCTGCGCACGCTCGGCCTCGCCGCGCTGGGCGGCGCGCTCGAGTTCTACGATTTCGTGATCTTCGTGTTCTTCGCCGGCACGATGGGGACGCTGTTCTTCCCGGCGGACATGCCGGGCTGGATGCGGCTGGTGCAGACCTTCGGCATCTTCGCGGCGGGCTATCTGGCGCGACCGCTCGGCGGGGTCGTGCTCGCGCATTTCGGCGACCTGCTCGGCCGCAAGCGCATGTTCATGCTCAGCATCCTGCTGATGGCGGTGCCGACGCTGCTGATGGGCCTGCTGCCCACTTACGCGCAGGTGGGCGCGCTCGCGCCGCTGCTGCTGCTCCTGCTGCGGATCCTGCAAGGCGCGGCGATCGGCGGCGAAGCCCCGGGCGCGTGGGTGTTCGTCACCGAGCACGTGTCGCCGCGGCACCGCAGCCTCGCCTGCGGCACGCTCTCGGCCGGCCTGCTCTCCGGGATCCTCGTCGGCGCGCTCGTCGCCGCGGGACTGTCGGCGGCGCTCGACGACGCGCAACTGCTCGCCTGGGGCTGGCGCGTGCCCTTCCTGGTCGGCGGCGTGTTCGGACTGGGCGCGATGTGGGTGCGCCGCCGCCTGCATGAAACACCCGTGTTCGCGGAATTGCGCGCGCGCCGCGCGCTGTCCGCGGAGATGCCGCTGAAGACCGTGCTGCGCGAGCATTCGGCCGGCGTGCTGCTGGCGATGCTGCTCACGTGGCTGCTCACCGCGGTGGTCGTGGTCGCGATCCTGATGATGCCGACGTTCCTGCAGCAGCAGGGCGTGCCGCGCACGACCGCCCTTGCCGCCAACAGCCTGGCGATCGTGTGCGCGATCGCCGGCAACCTGGTCGCCGGCACGATCGCGGACCGCTACGGCGAAGGCCGCACGCTCGCGGCCTGGAGCGTGCTTGCCGGCGCCTCGTTCTGGCTGCTGTACACGCTGGGGCCGCGCGAGCCTTCGCTGCTGTTCCCGCTGTATGCGCTGGCGGGTTTCGGCGTGGGCATCACCGCGATGGTGCCGTCGATCGCGGTCGCCGCGTTCCCGGCGCCCGTGCGCTTCAGCGGCCTGTCGTTCTCGTACAACGTCGCGTACGCGATCTGCGGCGGTGCGACGCCGATCGTGCTGACCCTGGCCCTGCGCGACCATCCGCTGGCGCCGGCGCAATACCTCGCGGCGATGGCCGTGGTCGGCGTGGGGCTGGGCTTGTGGACGGAGGCGCGGGACGCCTAGAACGACACGCGCACGCCGACCTGCGCCTGCAGGCCGGACTGCCGCGGCGGCAGGCCCTCGAGCGTCCGCTGGTGGCGGGTGCTGTCGATGCGCAGCAGCTCGCCGGTGATCCGCAGCCCGTCGCGCGGCCGCCAGTTGAGCGCGGCGGTGATGGCGTTGCCGTGCTCGCCGAGCGGCGCGGCCAGCGTCTCCGGCAACTGCCGCGCGCGGAACAGGTCGAAGCGCAGCGCCGGTTGCCAGTCGCCGCGTTCCCAGGCCGCGAGCACGTAGGCGGCACTGAACCTGGTGTCGAGGTACAGGCCCTCGCGCGGTTCGAACGCGGTAGCGCCGTCCATCGCCTGCGCCAGCCACTGCACGCCGCCGGCCTGGCCGCGCGCGGCGGCGCTCCAGAAGCGCGTGTGCCAGGCGAACACCTTGCGCGCGCCCTGCCATTCCCACGCCGCCGGGTCGCCGCGGTTGTCGTAGCGCAGCAACGAGAGCAGCGAACCGCCGGCGCCTTCGCGCGACAGGCCCGCGTACCAGCCGATGCGATGGTCGATCTCGGTGAATGGCCGGAACACGACCGGGGCCGGCACCCGCGCATTGCCGGCGTACACGTCGGGCTCGCGCAATTCCGCGTCCAGCGCCGAGGTCACGTCGCCCATCGCCCATCCGCGAGAAGCGAGCAGGTCGCCGGCAGGATCGTTGTGGTCGAAGGCGGCGGCGACGCCGCGCCAGGTCGCCTCGCCGGAACGATGCTCGATCGCGAATTCCGCGCCGGTGGCGCGCAGTTCCTCGCCCACCCAGCTGTCGATGGCCGACGGCGTCAGCGTCCACGGGCTGGTCCAGCCGACGCCGTCGTTCTCGAGGGAGACCGGCGGGAAGAACGCGCCGGCCTTGACCGACCAGCGCCACGGCGTCGTCGACACCGGGCGCCAGCGCACCCACGCGTCGAGCACCCCGAACGGGCGGCGTTGCCCGTCCTGGTACTGCAGTTGCGCCGACGCCAGCCAGGCCGGCGCGAACTGCCAGGCCATCGCCAGCGCCGCGGCCGGCTCGACGCCGCTGCCGCCGTCGCCGAAGCGCGCCTTGCCGAGTCCGCCGTCGCGCCAGGAACGATCGTCGCCGCCGGCATGTCCCGCGCGTACTTCCGCGTAGCCATGCCACTGCGGCGCGGCCGCCTGCGCGTGCGCGGCGCCGCCCGACGCCATGCCGAGAAACGCGGCCAGCGCCGCGCTCCCGCGCCGGTCGCGCGCGCGCTGCCGCCGACTCACTTCCCCACCGTGCGCAGGTGCGGCTCGCGACCGGGCCATCGGCCCGCGGCGAAGAACGCGTCGAACGGCGGCACGGCCATCGGCCGCGCGACGAAATAGCCCTGCGCATGGTCGCAGCCGGCGCCGGCGAGCCAACCCAGCGTCGCCGCGTCCTCGACGCCCTCGGCGGTCACGCGATAGCCCAGGCGATGGCCGAGGTCGATGATGGAACGCACGATCTCCTGGTCCTCGCGCGATTGCCCGAGGCGCGCGACGAAGCTGCGATCGATCTTGAGTTCGCGCACCGGCAGGCGCCGCAGGTACGCGAACGAGGACTGGCCGATGCCGAAATCGTCGATCGCCAGGTCGATGCCCTGCCCCGCGAGCCTGCGCAACACGGCGATCGCCGCGTCGGGCTTGCCCATGATCGCGCTCTCGGTGATTTCCAGCGAGATCGACTCGGGCGCCACGCCGTGGATCGCGAGCAGCTCGGCCACGCGCCGCGGCAGCTCGACGTCGTCGAGGTCGCGCGCCGACACGTTCAGCGACACGCGCAACGCGATCGCTTGCGCCTGCCAGCGCGCGGCCTGGGCGATGCCGGCCGCGAGCACCCAGCGCGTGAGCGGGCGGATGTTGCCGCTTTCCTCGGCCAGCGGCACGAACAGGTCCGGCGCGACCGGCCCGAGCACGGGATGCGGCCAGCGCACCAACGCCTCGCACGCATCCACGCGCCCGCTGGCGAGCGCGAGCTTGGGCTGGTATTGCAGTTCGAGCGCATCGCCGGCGATCGCCTCGCGCAACTCGCCCATCAGCGACAGCCGCTCCGGCCGGTGCGGGTCGGTCGCGGGGTCGTATACGCCGGCACCGTCGCCCGATGCGATCGCCGCGATCATCGCGACCTCGGCGTGGCGCAGCAGCGTGCCGGCAGCCGTGCCGTGCGCGGGCGCCAGCGCGATGCCCACGACCGGCGCGAAATCCAGGGTGATGCCGTCCTCGCGATAGGGCTCGCCCAGCGCCTCGATGATGCGGTACGCCGTGGCCACCGCCGCTTCGCGCCCCGCGCCCTCGACGTACACGGAGAACTGGGTGTCGGTGGCCCGCGCCACCTCGCCGCCGCGCGCCGGCAGGCGCAGCCGCTGCCCGGCTTCGCGCATCATCCGGTCGCCGACGTCGTGGCCCAGCGTCTTGATGATTTCCTGCACGCGCGCCAGGCCCACCATCAGCAGCGCGCCGTCCGCGCGCGACGACAGGGAGTGCGCGATCGCCGACTCCGCGGCGCCGCGGTTCGGCAAGCCGGTCACCTGGTCGTGGCTGGCCTGGTCGATGATCCGGGCCTCGCGCTCGCGGATCGCCTGCGCCATCGTCGAGAACGCAGCAGCGAGTTGCCCGAGTTCGTCGCGGCCGGCAGCGCGCGGCAGCGCATCGTCGGCGAAGGCGTAGTCGCCCTGCGCGATCCTGCGCGCCGACGCCGCCAGCCGTTCGACCGGTCGCGACACGCTGCGCGCGATCAGCCAGGCCCCGGCCAGGCCGGCCAGCAGGCCCAGGAGCGTCAGCCCGCCCCACGCGGCCGCGACGGAACGGTAGGGCCGCAGGGCCTCGTCGACCGAATAGCCCAGGATCGCGGCGACCGGCGGGCTGTGCGTCGAGCTGTCCAGCCATGCGGCCTGGATCACGAATTCGCGGCCGCCGACGAGGGTGGTTTGCGGCTGCGTCGGCAGGCCGGTGCCGGCCGCCGCGAGCCGCACGGCAAGCCCGCCCGCGCCACGGCCGCGCGCCAGCACCCGCCATCGCCCCTGCGCGTCGCGGCTGGCCAGTTCGATCTCGCGCGGCAGGCTCGACTGGCCCTGCAACTGCGCCAGCAGCCGATCGTCCATGGGGATCGCGGCGGCGATGAAGCCGACCAGGTCCGGCGCGAACACCGGCACCACCACCATCCAGTAGGCGCCGCCGTCGAAGGCCACCACCGCCGACGCGGGACGTTGCAGCGCGTGGTCGACGAGGTCGGAGTACGGGAACTGCGCACCCGACGCGAACTGGCTGCGCGTGTCGGCCTCGATCCGGCCATCCACGCCGACCAGCAGCATCTGCGCGGCACCGACGCGCCGCCCGTGGTTGCGCAGCGCCGAAAGCAACGTCGCCTCGTCGTGCTGCGCGATCGCGGAGCGCAGCGCGAAGTCGAGGGCGAGCACCTGCACGCCCGCGGCGACGCGGCCCGACACGTCGTCGAGCTGGCGCGCGAACGCATCGGCCGCGACCTGCAACTGGCGCTGGCCTTCGGCAACCAGCTCGACGCGCGCGACGCGGTAGACGAGCAAGGCGGTGACTCCCTGCACCACCACCAGGGCGGCGACGAAGAAGATCGCGATGCGGGTCCGGAATCCCATGGCGGCGCGAGCTCGCGGCGCGGTCAATACTGCATGTGGTCGTGGCCCGTCCGCGGAGGCGGCGGCAGCAGGGTCAGGGCGAGCGACACGGGGGTGGAAGCGCCGGCCGCGACCGTCGCGTTGCGCGTCGGTTCGGCGCGGCCGGGCCTGAGCCGCGGTTGCCAGGCGCGCACTTCGTAGTCGCCCGGCGGCAACGCATCGAAGCTGGCGCGGCCGTCCGCGCCGGTGCGCGCGGTCCACGGCGCGTCGGTGACGTACAGCCACGCGATCATGCTGTCGTGGATGTTGCAGCCGACCGCGACCACGCCGGTGCGCTGCAGGCGCAGCGGCGGCGAGCTGTCGCGCGGCGCGAGCACGAACTCGAACTTCGCCGCGGGCGAGAACGAATAGACATGGTGGCGCGTGCCGTCGCTGTTGCGGAACACCACTTCGTCGCCGGGACGGGCGACCTCCAGCGACGGCGTGAACGCGAGGTTCTTCTGGTCGATCGTGTGGCGCGAAGGCGCCGGCACGGGTGCAACGCCGCCGCCGCGCGGGCGGACCGAGACGATCGCATCCGCGACCGGGGCGCCGCGCGCATCGGCGACATGGACCTCGAGCGCGCCATCCTTTCCGGACGCGCCGCCCGAGACCGCCATCAGTGCCGCCAGCCAGACCGGCCCCATCCGCATCGTCCACCCCCGTACGCCCGGATGCCCGGATGCCGCGCCGAGCGTAGCACCTCGCCGCGGGCTTCGGGCTAGACTGGCGGGAGAACCGGCCAGCGCGGGAACGTGCCTTGCGTCCAACGGCGACCTTCATCCACAACCTGGGTTTCACCCTGGCGGCCGCGCTGGTCGCCCTGCTCGCCGCCCGCGGCCTGCAGAGCGCCGACGCGGTGCTGGCGAACAACGAGGACGTCCGGCGCAGCCTCGAACTCGTGACCGCCGTGAAGAGCGTCCGCTCCTCGGTGCTCGACGTGGAGACCGGCGCGCGCGGCTTCGTGCTGACGGGTCGCGACGAATACCTCGAACCCTACGAGGCCGGGCGCGCCCAGTGGACGCTCGAGTACCGGCGCCTCGCCGGGCTGCTCCGGGGCAGGAAGCCCTCCCGCGACGCCTGGCTGCGCCACCTGCGCGCCGACATCGAGGCACGCATCGCCCTGTCCACGCGCGCCATCCGGCTGCGGCGCGAGAGCGGCCTGGAGGCCGCGATGTCGCAGACCCGTACCGGCCTGGGCAAGCGGACGATGGATCGCATCCGCGTGCAGCTCGACGACCTGGAAACCGAGGAGCGCGCGCGGTTGCAGGCGGGCCGCGTCGCGGTCGAGGCGCAGTACTCCCGCAGTCGCCGCGACGTGGTCGTGGGCGGCGGCATCGTCGGCCTGCTGCTGCTCGGCACGTTCATCGCCATCAACCTCAACCTGCGCACGCGCCGCCGCCTGGCCGAGCGGGCCCGCGCCGGCGAGGCGCGCATGCGCGAGCAGCGCGCCTTCCTGCGCACGGTGGTCGACGCCGACGAGAACCTGATCTACGTGCGCCGCAGCGACGGCAGCTTCGACCTGTGCAATGCCGCGTTCGCGTCGGTGTTCGGGGCCAGGCCCGAGCACCTGGAAGGCCAGCCGTCGGGCCCGATCGTGGCCCGCGCGCCACAGTTGTTCGCCCGCGACGAAGACATCGCCGCCGGGCGCCTCGGTGGCGCCCACGAGGAAGTCGGCGTGATCGACGCCGCCGGCTCGGAACGCTGGTTCCAGGTCGCGAAGCGGTCGATGGACCTGCCGGGCGAAGAGCGCCGCGTCCTCGTCGTGGGGCTGGACATCTCCGCGCGCCGCGAGGTCGAGAAACTCAAGGCCGAGTTCGTGTCCACCGTCAGCCATGAGCTGCGGACGCCGCTCACCTCGATCCGCGGCGCGCTCGGCATGCTCATCGGCGGCATGGCCGGCGAAGTCGACCCGGCCGCGCGACCGCTGCTCGACATCGCCCACAAGAGCTGCGAGCGCCTGGTGCGCCTGATCAACGACCTGCTGGACATCGAGAAGCTCGAATCCGGCCGCCTGCAGCTGCAGATGCAACCGCTGCAGTTGCGCACCCTGGTCGAACAGGCCGTCGAGCAGAACGCGGCGTATGCGCGCGAGTTCGGGGTCCGCATCGAGGCCCGCGTCGACGACGGCGATGCCTGGCTCCGCGGCGACGCCGACCGGCTGGCGCAAGTCATGGCCAACCTCCTCTCCAATGCCGCGAAGCATTCGCCGCCCGGCGGCGTCGTGGCCATCGATGCCGCCCGCGTCGACGGCAAGGTCGAGATCGGCGTGCGCGACCACGGCAACGGCATCCCCGAGGAATTCCGCGCGCGCGTGTTCGAGCGCTTTTCGCAGGCCGACGGCTCCGACGCGCGCCAGCGCGGCGGCACCGGGCTGGGCCTGGCGATCACGAAGACCCTGGTCGAGCAGCACGGCGGCAGCATCGGCTTCGATACCACGACGGGCGAAGGCACGCGCTTCCACTTCCAGCTGCCGACCACGCCGGCCCCCGCGCCCGCGCGGCTGCCGGATGCGGGCATGCTCGACCTGCCGCTGGTGCTGATCGTCGACGACGACGTCGACGCGTCGGCGCAGCTGGCCCGCATCCTGCAGGCGCGCGGCTATCGCACCCTCGCCGCCGCCACCACGGCGCGCGCACGCGCGCTGCTGTCGCGCGAGCCCGTGCACGCGGTGACCATCAGCCTCGCGTTGCGCAACGAGGATCCGCTCGGATTCGTGCGCAACCTGCGTGGCGTGCCCGAGTACCGCCACCTGCCGATCCTGGCGGTGGGTGTGCGCCCGCCGGAAAGCGATCCGCGCGGCCTGTCCGGCGGCGCGATCGGCATCGGCGACTGGCTGTCCAAGCCTTTCGACGCCGACCGGGTGGTCGCGTCCGTCCGCGCCTGCCTCGACTCGCGCGAGCATCGTCCCCAGGTGCTGCACGTCGAGGACGACGAGGACCTGCGCCGCCTGCTCGGCGGCCTGCTCGAGGGCGAGCCGCTGACGCTCCATGGCGCGGCCACGCTCGCCGAGGCACGCGTCGCCCTGGCCGAGCGCCACCACGAGCTGGTGATCCTGGACCTGATGCTGCCCGACGGGGACGGCGCCGAACTGCTCGACGAACTGGCGGCGGCCCGCCCGCCGACGCGCGTCATCATCTTTTCGGCGCGGGACACGCCGCTGCCCGACAGCACGGTCATCCTGCGCCGGCTGGTGAAGTCGCACCACGACGGTCCCGAACTGGCGGCGCTGATCCACGACCAGCTGCAGTCCTGGCCACGCGCCGACGATCACGGCGCAAACCCCACCGGGGACGGAGAATGACGGAGTGGAGGATGTCAACTTGAACCAAGCCCTGCCGCGGGTGCTGCTCGTCGAGGACGACGAGCACATCGGCTTCATCCTGCGCTTCCTCATGGAGCGCAACGGCTTCGCGGTGGACCAGGCGCTCGATGGGCGGCAGGCACTCCAGAAGCTGCAGGAGCCGCCGCCGGACCTGGTGCTGATGGACATCATGCTGCCCTACCACGACGGCCTCGAGGTGCTGGCGCAACTGCGGCGCTTGCCCGAGTGGGACACGCTGCCTGTGCTGATGCTGACCGCCAAGGCGCGCGAGGCCGACATCGTGCGCGCGCTCGACCTGGGCGCCGACGATTACGTGACCAAGCCGTTCCAGCCCGAAGAAGTCCTGGCGCGGGTCCGGCGCCTGCTGCGCAAGCCCGCCTGAGGCCAGCGCGGTGTCGTTTGCCGCCCTCGATCCCGTCCTGAGGTTCGCGTTGCTGGCGGCGCTCGGGCTGGCCACGATCTCGCTGCTGGTGATGCTGCAGGTGTTGCTGCTGTCGCAGTTCGGCGCGCGCCGCGAGCGCCGCCGCGAACGATTCGACGCGCGCTGGCGGCCGCTGCTGGTCGCCGAAAGCCTCGGCCTGGTGACGGACTCCGAAACCTTCCCCGCGCTGGCCGGGCGCCGCGAATGCGACTGGCTGCTGCGGCTCTGGAACCAGGTGCAGTTCCACCTGCGCGGCCCGGCGCACGCGCGGCTGAACGCCCTGCTGTGCACGCTCGGCCTGGACCGGCACGCGCTGTCCCTGCTCGCGCGACGCGACATGCGCGGCCAGCTCACGGCGCTGGCCGCGCTGCGCCACCTTGGCGACAGCGCGAACTGGTCCGCGATCAGGCCGCTGGTCGAGGCCCCCGGCGCGGTGATCTCGCTGGCGGCAGCCGAGGCCCTGGTCGCGATCGATCCGGTGCGCGCGATGCGACGCATCCTGCCGATGGCGCTGCGCCGCCGCGACTGGTCGCGCAACCGCATCGACCTCGCCTGCCTCCATGCCGGCCGCAACGCCGTGACCCAGCCGCTCGTCGACCTGCTGCGCGAACCGCTGCCGCCGTGGGCACGCGCGCGGCTGCTCGAGCTGCTGCGCCACGCGGAACCGCGCGCGCTGGCGCCGTGGGCGCGCGGCATCCTCGAGCGGCCGTTGCCGGAGCACGCGCCGGCGCGCACCGGCGAGCACGCCGACGCCGAGGCGAGGCCCGGCCTGGAACGCGTCGCCGCGCTGCGCGTGGTCGGCGCGCTGCACGATCCCGCCGACCACGCGCGCATCCTCGCCAGCCTGCGCGATCCGCTCGGCGCGGCCCGGCTCGCGGCGATCGAAGCGCTGCGCGCGCAGGTCCTGGTTTCCGATGCCGATGCCCTGCTGCACATGCTCTCCGACCGCAACTGGGCGGTCCGCCAGGCGGCGGCCGACGCGCTGGTGTCGATGCCGGGCCTCGATCCCGCCGGCTTGTCGGCGATGGCCGACGCGGTGTACGACCGTTACGGCCGCGAAGCGATGCAGCGGGCGCTGTCGGAGCGCGCGCGATGAACCTGGCCGACGCCGGGTGGTGGCTGCAGGTCGGCTTCATCGGCTACTTCGTCGCCCTCAACGGCGGCTACCTCGGCCTCAACCTGCTCTCCATGGCCAGCCTCAACCGCTACATGCGCGAGCGCGGCGGCAACGAGGCGACGCGCTACCTCGGCATCGAGCCGTCGGTTTCGCTATTGGTGCCCGCCTACAACGAGGAAGCCACGATCCGCAGCTCGGTGCGATCGATGCTGCAGCTGCAGTACCCGGACTTCGAACTCGTGGTCGTCAACGACGGCTCGAAGGACGAAACGCTGCGCATGCTCATGGAGGAATTCGCGCTGGTGCCGCACCCGGAGCCGCTGCGGCGCACGCTGCCGCACGCGGAGGTCCGCGGCGTCTACCGCTCGCTCACCTACGCCAACCTGCGCGTCATCGACAAGGCCAACGGCGGCAAGGCCGACGCGCTCAACGCCGGCATCAACGCCGCGCGCAACGCCCTGTTCTGCGCGGTGGACGCCGATTCGATCCTGCAGCGCGACAGCCTGCTGCGCGTGGTGCAGCCCTTCCTCGACGACGAGCGCACCATCGCCTCCGGCGGCACCGTGCGCATCGCCAACGGCTCGCGCGTGCGCGGCGGCTTCCTGGAGGCGGCGGGCATCCCGCGCAACTGGCTGGCCCGCTTCCAGATCGTCGAATACCTGCGCGCCTTCCTGTTCGGCCGGCTGGGTTGGTCGCCGATGAACGCGGTGCTGATCATCTCCGGCGCATTCGGCCTGTTCGACCGCGCGCGCGTGATCGAGGCCGGCGGCTATCGGCACGACACCGTGGGCGAGGACATGGAGCTGGTCGTGCGCCTGCACCGCTACCACCGCGAGCGCGGCATTCCCTATCGCATCCGCTACGTGCCCGATCCGATCTGCTGGACCGAAGCACCCGAGGACGCCGGCACGCTCGGCCGCCAGCGCAGCCGCTGGCAACGCGGCCTGTCGGAGAGCCTGTCGCGGCACGCGGCCTGGGCGCTCGGACCCAAGGGCGGTGCCGCCGGCTGGCTGGCGTGGCCGTTCATGGCGCTGTTCGAATGGATCGGCCCGGTGGTCGAACTCGCGGGCTACGTGTTCATGCTCTTCGGCTTCGCGCTGGGCATCGTCTCGCCGCTGGCGCTGACGGTCTTCCTCAGCGTGGCGATCGGCATGGGCATCATGCTGTCGGTGAACGGGCTGCTGCTCGAGGCGCTTTCGTTCCGCGTCTACAGCCGCAAGCGCGACATCGTGCTGCTGTTCTTCGTCGCCGTGATCGAGAACTTCGGCTACCGCCAGCTCAACACGCTGTGGCGCTGCCGCGGACTGTGGCAGTGGGCGACGCGTCGCAAGCAGAAGTGGGGGGTGATGAAGCGTAGCGGCACCTGGGGGCAATAACGCCGCGGCAGCGGATGTGCGGCGCCGCGGGCGTCGCCTGCACCTGCCCGGAACGCAAGGAAAAAGCGGGCCGAAGCCCGCTTCTTGTTCGATCGTTCGCGCTGGCGCGGGGCGCGGATTACTCCGGCGCGCCCTCGCCCTCGGCCACGGCCTTCATCGACAGGCGGATGCGGCCCTGCTTGTCGACCTCGAGCACCTTGACCTTGACGATGTCGCCTTCCTTGAGCACGTCGCTGACCTTCTCGACGCGGTCGTTGGAGATCTGCGACACGTGCACCAGGCCGTCCTTGCCGGGGGAGATGGTGACGAACGCGCCGAAGTCCATCAGCTTGGCGACCTTGCCCTCGTAGATGCGGCCCGGCTCGACGTCGGAGGTGATCTGCTCGATGCGCGCCTTGGCCGCCTGGCCCGCGATCGCATTGACCGAGGCGATGGTGATCGTGCCGTCGTCCTGGATGTCGATCTGGGTGCCGGTTTCCTTGGTGATGCCCTGGATCACCGAGCCGCCCTTGCCGATCACTTCGCGGATCTTGTCGGGGTGGATCTTGATGGTGATCAGGCGCGGCGCGAAATCGCTCAGCTCCGGGCGCGGCGCGGTCAGCGCGCTCGCCATCTCGCCGAGGATGTGCATGCGACCCTGCTTCGCCTGGGCGAGCGCGGTCTTCATGATGTCCTCGGTGATGCCCTGGATCTTGATGTCCATCTGCAGCGCCGAAATGCCGTTGTTCGTGCCGGCGACCTTGAAGTCCATGTCGCCCAGGTGGTCCTCGTCGCCGAGGATGTCGCTGAGCACGACGTACTTGTCGCCTTCCATCACCAGGCCCATCGCGATGCCCGCGACCGGCGCCTTCACCGGCACGCCGGCGTCCATCAGCGCCAGCGAACTGCCGCACACCGAGGCCATCGAGGACGAGCCGTTCGACTCGGTGATCTCGGAGACCACGCGGATCGTGTACGGGAACTGCTCCATCGTCGGCATCACGGCGAGCACGCCGCGCTTGGCGAGGCGACCGTGGCCGATCTCGCGGCGCTTCGGGCCCATCATGCGGCCGGCTTCACCGACCGAATAGGGAGGGAAGTTGTAGTGGAACAGGAAGTGTTCCTTGTACTCGCCGGCGACGGCGTCGATGACCTGGCCGTCGCGCGCGGTGCCCAGCGTGACCGCGACGATCGCCTGCGTCTCGCCGCGGGTGAACAGCGCCGAGCCGTGCACGCGCGGCAGGATGCCGACCTTCGAGGAGATCGGGCGCACCGTGTCGAGCGCACGGCCGTCGATGCGCACCTTGGTGTCGAGCACCGCGTTGCGCATGGTCTGGTACTCGAGCTCGCCGAATTCCTTCGACATCTCGCCCGCGGCCCAGCCCTCGGCTTCGGCGCGGCCGGCCAGCGACTGCATCACGTCCTTCTTGAGCGCTGAGATCGCGTCGCGGCGCTGCAGCTTGTCGCGCACCTGGAAGGCTTCGGACAGGCGGTTGCCGACGGCTTCCTTCAGCGCGCCGATCATGCCGGCGTTCTTCTCCGGCGCCTGCCACGAGGAGGTCTTCGTGCCGGCTTCGACGGTCAGGTCGTTGATCGCGTTGATCGCGACCTGCATCGCGCGGTGGCCGAACATCACGGCCCCGAGCATCACGTCCTCGGACAGCTCGTCGGCTTCGGACTCGACCATCAGCACGGCGTTGGAGGTGCCGGCGACGACGAGCTCGAGCTTCGAATCCTTCAGCTCCGACACGGTCGGGTTCAGCAGGTACTGGCCGTCCTTGTAGCCGACCTTGGCGGCGCCGATCGGGCCCATGAACGGGGTGCCGGCCAGCGACAGCGCCGCGGAGGCGCCGATCAGGGCGAGCACGTCGCCGTCGATCTCCGGGTTCAGCGACATCACGGTCGCGATGATCTGGACTTCGTTCTTGTAGTCCTCGGGGAACAGCGGGCGGATCGGGCGGTCGATCAGGCGGGAGATCAGCGTCTCCTTCTCGGTCTGGCGACCCTCGCGCTTGAAGAAGCCACCCGGGATGCGGCCGCCGGCGTAGAACTTCTCCTGGTAGTCGACGGTGAGCGGGAAGAAGTCCTGCCCCTCTCGCTGCGACTTCGCGGCGACAGCCGTGACCAGCAGCACGGTGCCATCGCACTTGACCATGACGGCGCCGCCGGCCTGGCGCGCGATCTCGCCGGTCTCGAGCGTGACTTCATGGTTGCCGTACTGGAAGGTCTTGGTGATTTTCGCCACGTTGGAATTCCTTGGATGCGATTGCGTTCGAATGCTTGCTTTCAATTTCGATCTGAAACAAAAACCGCGGCGCATTGCTGCGCCGCGGTCGGGATCTTGCTCAGCGACGCAGGCCCAGTTTCTGGATCAGCGCCTTGTAGCGCTCGGCGTCCTTGCGGTGCAGGTAGTCGAGCAGGCTGCGGCGGCGGTTGACCATCATGAGCAGGCCGCGACGGCTGTGGTGGTCCTGCTTGTGGGTCTTGAAGTGCTCGCTGAGCTGGTTGATGCGGGCGGTGAGCAGGGCCACCTGGACTTCGGGGGAACCGGTGTCGTTGGTGCCGCGCTTGTGCTCTTCGATGATCGTGCTGCTGTCGATGGACATTGGGGTGCCTTCAGTGGATGCGTGGTCGGCAGGAACGCCTCGGCCATCGGGACGGGCGCACCGCCAGGCCCGCCGCGTGCGTGGGCCCGCGTTGAGCGGGGTGGTAAAGCCTTGAAAGTATAGCGGGCCGGGCCGCTCAGGGACAAGGCGGCGGCACGGCGGCGGGCCCGGGCGTCGGCTGGGCGGCCGCCCAGGCGAACAGGCGCTGCGGCCGCAGGCAGCCCTCGTCGTCCACGGTGCCCAGGCCAAGTGCGCGCCCGGCCTCGTCCACGATCGCCACGCTCGGGGCGGGCCTGAACCCCGGCACGCCTTGCCCCTGCCCCAGCCGCCGCGCCTGCGCCGCGGCGACCCGGACCTCGGGCCAGGAGGCCATGCCGGCCTCGACCGGCAGCAGGCAGGCGTCCAGGCCGCGTTCGCCGCGTTCGGCCAGGGCCTGCAGGGCTTCGAGCGTCCACATCCGCGGTTCGCGGAACGGATCCACCCACAGGCGCCGCAACTCGGCCACGTGCGCGCCGCAGCCGAGCAGTTCGCCCAGGTCGCGGACCAGGCTGCGCACGTAGGTGCCCGAACCGCATTCGACGTGCAGGCGCAGCTGCGGTGGCGCGTCGCCGCCGCGCAGCTCGTCGATCAGGTCGGCGGCGGACTGCAGTTCGAAGCGGTGCACCTCGACCTCGCGCTCTTCGACCTCCACGACTTCGCCGCGTCGCGCCTTCGCGTACAGCGGTTCGCCGCCGCGCTTGAGCGCCGAATAGATCGGCGGCCGCTGGCGGATGCGGCCGGTGAGTTGCGCCAGCGCCGCGTCGATGGTGCCGATGGTGAGCGGCGGCACGGGACGCGTGCGCAGGCGCTGGCCTTCCGCGTCGTCGGTGTCGGTGGTGGCGCCGAGGCTGGCGACGGTGTCGTAGGCCTTGCGCGCGCCGAGCAGGCCGCCGGCGATCTTGGTGGCCTCGCCGAAGCACACCGGCAGCAGGCCGGTGGCGAGCGGATCGAGGCTGCCGGTGTGGCCGGCCTTGTCGGCGCGGAACAGGTGGCGCACGCGCTGCAGCGCCTGGTTGGAACTCAGGCCCTGCGGCTTGTCGAGCAGCAGGATGCCATCGAGCTTCCGGAAGCCCGGTTTGCGGCTCACGGGTCCCGCAGCAGCTGGTCGATGCGCTCGCCGCGGTCGAGCGATTCGTCGTAGTGGAAATGCAGCTCGGGCACGTGCCGCATCTTCACCGCCTGCGCCAGCTGGTGGCGCAGTTCGGGCGCGAGCGCCTTGAGCGCCTTGAGCGCCTCGCGGGCGCGCTCGGGCTGCAGCGCGGTCACGAAGACCTTGGCGTGCGCCATGTCGCGCGTGACCTCGACGTCGGACACGCTGACCGAGGGCAGGCCGTGCTCGCGCGCCGCGGCATGCACGATCGTGCCCAGCTCGCGCCGGAGCTGGGCGGAGACGCGGTCGGTGCGCTTGAAGGCTTTCCCGGGCATGGCGGCGGCGCGCGCTTACAGCGTGCGCTGGACCTCGATGCGCTCGAAGCACTCGATCTGGTCGCCCGGCTGGACGTCGTTGTACGCCTTCACGCCGATGCCGCATTCGGTGTTGACGCGCACCTCGTCGACGTTCTCCTTGAAGCGGCGCAGCGATTCGAGTTCGCCCTCGAACACGACGACGCTGTCGCGCAGCACGCGGATCGGCTTGCTGCGCTTGACCACGCCCTCGACGACCATGCAGCCGGCGACCGCGCCGAACTTCGACGAACGGAACACGTCGCGGACTTCGGCGATGCCGATGATCTCCTCGCGGATCTCCTTGCCGAGGATGCCGGACGCGACCTGCTTCACCTGGTCGATGACGTCGTAGATGATCGAGAAGTAGCGCAGGTCCACGCCGGTCGTCTCGATCAGCTTGCGCGCCGAGGCATCGGCGCGGACGTTGAAGCCGATGACCGTGGCCTTGGAGGTCGCGGCCAGCTGCGCGTCGGACTCGGTGATGCCGCCGACGCCGGAGCCGATCACCTGGATGCGGATCTGCTCGTTGGACAGGCCGGTGAGCGCCTCGCGCAGCGCCTGCACCGAACCCTGCACGTCGGCCTTGATGATCAGCGGCAGCACGAGCTGGGCAGCGCCCTCGCCCATCTGCGCCATGATGTCTTCCATGCGGTTGCCCGCCTGGCTCACGAGCCTGGTCTCGCGGCGCTTGGCATCGCGCTGCTGCGCCACGTCCTTGGCCAGGCGCTCGTCGGCCACGACCACGAAGTCGTCGCCGGCATCGGGCACGCCCGAGAGGCCGAGCACCTGCACCGGGATCGACGGGCCGGCGGACTGCACCTGGCTGCCGGTCTCGTCGAAGAGCGCGCGGACGCGGCCGTACTGCACGCCGCACACGAGGAAGTCGCCCTTCGACAGCGTGCCCTGCTGCACCAGCACGGTCGCGACCGGGCCGCGGCCCTTGTCGAGCGAGGATTCGATCACCACGCCGATGGCGCGGCCGTCGACGACGGCGCGCAGCTCGAGCACTTCCGCCTGCAGCGTGATCGCGTCCAGCAGCGTGTCGACGCCCTGGCCGGTCTTGGCCGAGAGCTCGACCATCTGCGTGTCGCCGCCGAAGTCCTCGGCGACCACGTCCTGGGCCAGCAGCTCGTTCTTGACGCGCATCGGGTCGGCGTCGGACTTGTCCATCTTGTTGATCGCGACGATCAGCGGCACGCCGGCCGCCTTCGCGTGCTGCACCGCCTCGATCGTCTGCGGCATCACGCCGTCGTCGGCCGCGACCACCAGCACCACGATGTCGGTGAGCTTCGCGCCGCGCGCGCGCATCTGCGAGAACGCGGCGTGGCCCGGGGTATCGAGGAAGCTGATCGTGCCCTTCGGCGTGTCGACGTGGTACGCGCCGATGTGCTGGGTGATGCCGCCCGCTTCGCCCGAGGCGACCTTGGTCGTGCGGATGTAGTCGAGCAGCGAGGTCTTGCCGTGGTCGACGTGGCCCATGATGGTCACCACCGGCGGGCGCGGCGACTTGTCGCCCTGCGCTTCCTCGACGTGGGCCAGCAGCTCGCTCTCGGCGTCGCCGGCGTCGGCGTGGACCGCCGTGTGGCCGAGTTCCTCGACGACGAGCACCGCGGTGTCGTGGTCGATGGTCTGGGTGATGGTGGCCATCACGCCCATCTTGAACAGCGCCTTGACCACGTCGCCGCCCTTGAGCGCGAGCTTCTGCGCCAGGTCTGCCACCGTGATCGCGTCGCCGATCGCGACTTCGCGCACGATCGGCGCGGTCGGGCGGTTGAAGCCGCTGCCCGAACGGCTCTGCTCGGCCTGGCGGCGCGAGGACTTGGGCTTGGCCCGACCGCTGCTGGTGCGTCGCGCGCGGTCGGCGGCGCTCAGGTGCATCTGGCCCGCGAAGCGGCTGGTGCGGTCGTCGTCCTCGACGCCGGCGACCATCGCGTGCGAACCGCGGGTCTTGTGGCGGTGGGCCGGCGTCTTGTCGTCGGCGCGCGGCGGCGCGGCCGGGCGCGGGTGGCCGTGGCCGTGCGTCTTGCGCGCGGCGGCATCATCCTCGGGAACCGGTGTGGCGACGGCGGCGGCACGTTCGGCCGCGACGCGCGCCTCGTCCTCGATGCGCTTGCGCTCGGCGGCTTCCTCGGCGCGGCGCTGGTCGGCCTCGGCCAGGCGCTGCTGTTCGGACAGGTTGCGCTGCCGCGATTCCTCGAGCTTGCGCAGGATCTCGGCGCGCTCGTCGTCCTGCGGCGTCCCCGTGGATGCGGTTGCCTGCTGGCCCTCGGCGGGCTTCACCAGCGTCACCTTCTTGCGCACCACCACGTCGACCGTGTTGCGGTTCTTGCCGCCGCCGACGGTGAGTTCCTGCTTCCGGCTGCGGCTGAGCGTGATCTTCTTGGGCGCGACGACTTCCTCGGCGGCCGCGGTCTTGCCGTGCGAGCGCTTGAGGAAGCCGAGCAGCTTGACCTTCTCGATGCTGGTGACGACCTGGTCGGGACCGTCGAAGCGCATGCCGGCCTCGGCCAGCTGCTCCAGCAGTTTGTCGACCGGCGTGTTCACCAGTTCGGCCAGCTTGCGGATCGTGGTTTGCTGCGACATTCGGGTTCCGTTTTCCTAGATTCTAACCAGTGGGCGCGCGGGGGCTCAGCCCTCGCGCTCCAGGCGGGCGATTTCCTCGGCACGCGCGGCCAGGATCAATGCAGCGGCGCGCGCTTCGTCCAGCCCCTCGATGCCGAACTCCACTACTTCGTCCGCGCCGAGCTCGCCCAGGTCGTCCGCGGTGCGGATGCCGTGGGCGGCGAGCGCGAACGCGGTCTCCTCGTCCATGCCCTCGAGGCCCAGCAGGTCCTCCTCGGGCTGGTGCTCGTCGAGGCCCTCCTCGACCGCGAGCGCGTCGTTGAGCAACGCGTCGCGGGCGCGCGAGCGCAGTTCCTCGACGATGTCCTCGTCGAAGCCCTCGACCGCGAGTAGCTCGCCGACCGGGACGTACGCGATTTCCTCGACGGTGGTGAAGCCTTCGGAGACCAGGATGCCGGCGATTTCCTCGTCGACCTCGAGCTTCTCCTGGAACAGCGCGCGCGCGGCGTCCTGCTCGGCCTCGGACTTGGCGGTGACCTGGTCCTGCGTCATCACGTTGAGCTGCCAGCCCGACAGGCGGCTGGCGAGGCGCACGTTCTGGCCGCCGCGGCCGATGGCCTGCGCGAGCTTGTCCTCGGCGACGGCCAGGTCCATCGAATGCTTCTCTTCGTCGACGATGATCGATTGCACCTCGGCCGGGGCCATCGCGTTGATCACGAACTGCGCCGGGTTGTCGGACCACAGCACGATGTCCACGCGCTCGCCATTCAGTTCGTTCGACACCGCCTGCACGCGCGAACCGCGCATGCCGATGCAGGCGCCGATCGGATCGGTGCGGGTGTCGTAGGCAAGCACCGCGATCTTGGCGCGGTCGCCCGGGTCGCGGGCGCAGGCCTTGATCTCGACCAGGCCCTGGCCGACTTCCGGCACCTCGAGCTTGAACAGCTCCATCATGAATTCGGGCGCGGCGCGGCTGATGAACAGCTGCGGGCCGCGGATCTCGCTGC
Organism: uncultured Gammaproteobacteria bacterium; assembly: GCA_966212495.1. GTDB lineage: Bacteria > Pseudomonadota > Gammaproteobacteria > Xanthomonadales > Xanthomonadaceae > Cognatiluteimonas. The sequence continues at coordinate 33,529 of CBIHRR010000001.1, read as the reverse complement.
GCACGTCGTAGAGGTAGCCGCGCACGCGGTCGCCGGCGCGCAGCACGTCGCGCGGGATGCCCTTTTCCTTCGGGATGAAGGCTTCGGCGTTGCCGCCGAGGTCGACGTAGATGTTGCCGCGCTCGGCGCGCTTGACCACGCCGGTGACGAGTTCGCCGACGCGGTCCTTCCACTGGTCCACGACCTGGGCGCGCTCGGCCTCGCGGACGCGCTGCACGATGACCTGCTTCGCGGCCTGGGCGGCGATGCGGCCGAAGTCCGGGTTCTCGATCTGCTCCTCGATGTAGTCGCCGACCTCGACGTCCTCGCTCTCGTCGAGCGCGTCCATCAGGCGCACCTGGCGGTCGGGCGATTCCATCACCACGTCGTCGGCGACGACTTCCCAGCGCCGGAAGGTCTCGTAGCTGCCGTCCTTCGGGTCCACGGCGACGCGCGTCAGCACGTCCTGCTCGGGATAGCGCTTCTTCGCGGCCGACGCCAGCGCGGCTTCGATCGCTTCGAGGATGACGGATTCCGGCACGCCCTTCTCGGCCGCGACCGCATCCACCACCAGCAACAGTTCCTTGCTCATTCCGGGTTTCTCTCTGAAGACTTTGTAGATTCGTTGGCTTCGACGTGCAGGAGCGGCTATTTCTTCTTGTTTGCGGGGGCCTTGCCGGGCTTGGGGGCCGGGGCGAGGCCGAGGGCGACCCAGTCGGGGACCAGGCGCGCCTTGTCGATGTTGCCGGCGGCGACCGCGAATTCGGTGCCGTCGACGTCGAACACGATCGTGTCGCCTTCCACGCGCAGGATCCGGCCCTGCAGGCGACGGCGCCCGTCCTGCGGCAGCTTCAGGCCGACCTTGGCCTGTTCGCCGGCGTAACGCTGGAACTGCGCCGGCGTGAACAGCGGCCGGTCGATCCCGGGCGACGACACTTCCAGCGTGTACTGGCTGCTGATCGGATCCTCGACGTCGAGCTGCGCGGACACTTCGCGGCTCACCGCCTCGCAATCCTCGATGCCGACCAGGCGCTCCTCGCCGGCCGGCACGTCGATGTACAGCCGCAGCATCGCGCCGCCGGGCGACGGCAGGTATTCCGCGCCCAGCAGTTCGAGGCCCAGCGACCCGACGGTCGGGGCGAGCAGCTTGACGATGTCCTGTGCCTTGTCGGTCATCGGTTTCCGAAAAACAAAAAGGGGCCCGGCGGGCCCCTTTGTCCGATACAGCTGGATTCCGGCGTGGCCGTCGAAACGCACGACGCACGTGGCCCGGCTTGCGCAAACGAAAAAGGCTCCGAGGAGCCTTGAACGCCAGCACGAAGCTGGTAGCGGGGGCAGGATTTGAACCTGCGACCTTCGGGTTATGAGCCCGACGAGCTGCCAGACTGCTCCACCCCGCAGCAGGCCGGCAATTATGTGCGGGCGGGCCCTCCATTGCAAGCCTCACGAAAAAAAGCCGCCGGCTTTCGCCGGCGGCCCCCCGTCCCTACGGGAAATGCAACAAGTGGATCAGAAGTCGTAGCGCGCCATGATCCGGACCGAACGCGGCGCCGAGATCTGGATCTCCTGGTTGTAGAACTGGTTCGGCTGGTTGCGCGTGCTGGTTTCGTAGCGCGGGTTGTACGCGCCAGCCACCTGGCGATCGAGCACGTTGAGCACGTCCACGCCGAGGGTCAGCTTGCCGTCCGCCCAGCGGGGGGTGTACGCGACGTTCAGGTTCAGCTGCATCGACCACGGCGCCGTGCCGTGCGAACCGCGCGGCGACGGGCCGTAGTCCGGGGCAGCCGGGGCATAGCCCGGGCGCGGCGAACCATTCGGCAGCGTCGGTGTCGTGCCCGAGCCGGACAGGCCGCAGAACCAGTACGCCGCACCGGAGTACAGGCCGGCGTCAGCGGTCGGATAGTGGCTGGTGCAGTTCCGCGGGCGGCCCGAAGCCGCGAGCAGCGTCGCGCCGCTGCGCCACTCGTCGGTCCACTGGTAGTAGCCGAACGCCTTCAGGTAGTGCTTGCGGTGGTTCGGCAGCAGGCCGTTCGCACCCACCATCAGCTGCGGCAGGTCCCAGTCCTGGGTGCGGCCGACGTCGGCCTGGCCGCCGGCGCCCGTGTCCAGGTCGGAGGCGAGCTGGCCTTCGGTGTTGCCCCAGTTGCGCGAGAACGTGTACTCGACCTTGCCGTACCAGTGGTTGCCGAACGGATGCTCGGCGAACAGGTCGATCGCGTAGTACTTGCGCTTGAGCTTCGGGAAGCCCAGTTCCTCGGCGGTGAACGTCTCCTCGGTGTAGGTGCCGTCCGCGTTCTTGAAGATGAACGTGTTGGTCTCGCCCGGGTTGGCGTTCAGGCACTTGCCGTGCAGCAGCACGCCGCAGACGTCGTCGATGGCGCTCATCAGGTCGCGGTAGGTCGCCTTGGCGCCCCAGGCGAAGTCCTCGGAGAACGCGTGCTCGAAGCCGAGGATGTACTCGTACTGGTAGTGCGACTTCAGGTTCTTGGCCGTCGTCGTCAGCGGATCCGGGGCCGTGTTGCACTCCAGGTTGGAGGACACCATGTTGGTGCCGGGGCACTGCACCGGGTTGTTCGGCGTCAGCGGGATCAAGGTCAGCCCGGTCGGCGCGCCGGTCGCGGCGTCGACGCCGGTGTAGGTGTAGTACTCCGACGCGTTGAGCGACGCCGCGGCGCCACGCACGGCCGCCTGGTTCGGCGTCGCGAGGTGGTAGCTGCCGGCGTTGCCGAACACCTTGAACGTGGAATCGCCGCGCACGTCCCACGAGAATCCGATGCGCGGGTCGAGCTGGTGGCGCTGCGAGATGTACGGGCGGCCGAGGCCGTCGAAGTTGGTGAACTGCTCGTTGCGCAGGCCCAGCGACAGCAGCAGGTTGTCGCTCACGTGCCAGCGGTCCTCGACGTACTGCGAGGCCTGCTCGACGCGCGGGTCGGCGTTCGCGGCGCGGAACTGCTTCTGCACGTAATAGCCGGCGTTGCCCAGCGCGCCGCCGTTGGCGGACGCGGGCGAGCCGACGCCCAGCGAGGCGTCGACCGACGAGGTCGGCGTGGTGGTCCTGCCGTACGTGTAACGCACGCCGCCGGCCATGCCGTTGTGGATCGCGGCCTCCGCGTTCTGGACTTCATAGCCCACGCGGATTTCGTGGTCGCCGAGCAGGTAGGTCACGTCGAGGCGCCAGCCGTCGGTCTTTTCCTCGGGCTGCGTCACCGGGTACGCCGTGCTGGTCGAGATCTGGCAGCCGGCCGTGTAGGTGACGCCCGGCGCCTTGTTCTGCGTCGCGGCCACGATCTGCGGGCAGTTCGGGTCGATGCCGTCGGTGATGTCGTTGTGGGTGATCTTCTGCCTGCCGTACAGGGCCGAGACCGTCAGGTCGTCGGTCAGGTAGCCCGTGTACTTGGCCACGTACATGCGCGCATCGTTGTCCGCGGTGGAATGCGCGGTCAGCGTGTTGCCGTGGGTGAAGTCGGCGTAGTTGTACGCATAGCGGCTCGAATCGGTCTTGCTGCGGTCCTGGATCGCGGTCAACTCGAGGACGTTGTCGTCGTTGAGGTTCCAGTCGAGCTTGGTGGTCCAGCGCGGCAGATTGAATTCGTACTCGCGCCAGCCCTGGTTGGCGGTCGCGCCCGTCGACACGCGGGTCGACAGCACTTCCGTGCCCTGACGCCGCTCCTGCTCGGCATTGGCGTAGATGAACAGGCGATCCTTCATCAGCGGACCGCTGACCCAGGCGCCGAGGGTGGTGGTCCAGCTCTTGTTGTCCTGGCGGTACTGGCTGAGGCTGCCGTCGGTGCGCTGGTCGACCGTGCGGGTGCTCGCGTCCACCGTGGTGCCGTTGGGGAGCTTCGCAGGGCCGGTCATCGGGTACCACCCGGTGTTGGCGTAGTAGATGTCGCGCGGCGTCCCCGCGAGGGCCTGCGGCGTCCAGAACAGGTACGCGCCGCCCTTCCACTCGTTGGTGCCGCGCTTGGTCACGATGTTGATCACGCCGCCCGTGGAGCGGCCGAACTCCGCGCCGTAGCCGCCGGTGAGGATCTGCTGCTCGCCGATCGCGTCGAACGGCAGCGTGCTGTAACCGACCGACGAGACGGGGTTGGTGACGTTGTAGCCGTTGATGTAATACGCGTTCTCGGACGCCGCAGAGCCGCCGAAGCTGGGGATGCCGCTGTAGCTGTCGCTGCGGACCACGCTCGGCGCGAGCATCGCCACGTCGGCGATCGTGCGGCCGATCGAGATCTTGCTCAGCTGCTCCGCGGTGAGCACGGTGCGGGTGTCGGTCTGCGAGATGTCGATGGCGGGAACCGCGCTGCCGACGATGGTGACACCGCCCAGGTTGGTGGCTTCGGCATTGGCGCCGCCCACGGCGAACGAGACTTCGGAGCCGCTGGCGATGCTGACGGACACGTTTTCACGCACCGCGACGTCCTGCCCGTCCTTCTGCAGGGTCACCTTGTAGCGGCCGTTGGGCAGCGACGTGATGCGGTAGCGGCCGTCGGCGTCGACCGGCATGGTGCGGGTCATGCCCGAGTCCAGGTTCTGGACCACGATGGTCGCGCCTGCCGCCCCCGGCGCCTGGCCGAAGATGCTGCCGGTGATGTTGGACTGGGCGTAGACGCCGCTTGCGAAACACATTCCGAGCGAGAGCGCGAGCGCGGTGCGCTTGAGCCTCCGTTGCAGAGACTTGCTGGCCATAAAAGGTGATTCCCCAGAAATGGTGCGGACCCCCGGCCCGCTGTCCGGCGGATCCGGACAGTTGCGACTTTATGGCGTACACAAATTCTTAACAATCGGGGAATCGTCACTTTTTGGGGTATTTTTTGTGACGCGCGTCACATTTTCGACATCCGCCCGTAAACGCCTGTCAACCTGAAACTGCAACCGTTTCCATACGGCTTGCCGCCTGGCGGTAGCCCCCTGCGCGACAACCGGGGCGCGCCCCTCGGGCACCTACCGACGCCGCGACGGGCCAGGAAGGGAGCGCCGGCCCTTCGTCCGCAGGCGGACGGAGGCGGAGGGGGAGTCATGAGGCTTGAGATCGAGGGGAAAGCGTGGGATCGCGTCGTTCCGGCCTTCGTGCTGCCCTACGCGACCTGGACGCTCTACTGCCACCTGGTGGTGGCACGACAGGCTGGCTTCGACACCCTGATGCGGGGCCTGCCGGTCGTGGTCCTGCTCGCCATCGGGGCGACGGTCGGGTGGTTCCGCCTCCGCGACCCCGCCGCTTCGCCGAACGATCGGCTTGCGGGCGCCGCCCGAACCCCACCGCCGGTTCAGGACTCGACCGGCGAACGGCGCGCGCTTCCACTCGTCGCGCTGGGCCTGGCAATGCTCTGGGTGGGCCTGCTGTCGGCGGGCATGCCCTATCGCACTTTCTGGTGGGGAGGCCTGGTGGCGAGCCTGGCGGCATGGGCATGGCACCTGCGCGCGCAACCCGACGACCCGGGTTCCACGCGCCCGCGCGCGCAACCCGGGTGGATTCTCCCCGGCGTCGCCATCGCGGCCGCCTGCGTCGCGCTCGTGGCGCACCGCCCGGCGGCGGATGACGCCTTCTACCTGAGCATCCCGGCGACGCTGCTGCGCTTCCCGCAGCAACCCGTGCTGTTGCACGACACGTTGTACCGGCTGGAGGACATCCCGATCCTGCTGCCCTTCTACCGGCTTGCCAACCATGGCGTCCTCGTCGCCGTGATTTCCCGCATCACCGGCATCGACCACCTCGCGGTCGCCTACCTGGTGCTCCCCCCGCTGTTCGCCGCGCTTTGCGTGTTCGCGTGGGCATACCTGCTGCAACGCATCGTGCCGGCGCGCTGGTCCTTCGTCCTGCCGGTCCTGTTCGCGTGCGTGTTGTTGCTGGGCGAAGCACCGCGAGCCTACGGCAACTTCGCGTTCGTGCACATGCACCATGGCAAGGCGATCCTGGCGACGTGCATGGTGCCGGTGATCGCGGGCGCGGCGCTCGACTTTGCGCGCCACGGCGGCTTGCGCCACTGGCTCTTGCTCTCCGCTGCACAGGTCGCGGCGCTGGGCCTCGCCGCCAGCGCGCTGTTCGTGGCCCCGGCAGCGGCAGCACTGGGCCTGGCCGGCGGGTGGACACCGGGCATTGCGGGCAGCCGTCGTTTCCTGCTCGGCTTGTTGCCGGCCGCCTATCTCGTCGGCGCCGCGTGGCTGGTCGGCACGGGGACGCACGGCGCGCATGCGCTCGCCGCCCCGGCGCCGCAACCGATGCCGGGCGTGTACCGGATCCTCGTGGAGGCCTGGGGCCCGTGGAGCACGCGGCTCCTGCTGGTCGCCCTGCTTGCAGCATGGTCCTTCGTGCGCGATCCGTGCCGGGCGCGCTACTTCTCCGCGGGCGCCTTCTTCCTCCTGCTCGCCGCGCTCAACCCCTATGCGACACCCTTCGTCGCAGCCGTGTCGGTCGGGGCAAAAACGTACTGGCGGCTGGCGTGGGCCTTGCCCCTCCCCGTCTTCCTCGCGGTGGTCGTCGACGGCATCGCGTGGCGCGCGATCTCGGCGAAGCCGAAGGCGCTGGCGACCGGCGCGTGCGCCTCGCTCGCCGCGCTCGCGGTCCTGTTCGGTGCGCGCTCGGGCACGCTGCTGTGCGCCAATTCCGTGACGCTCGGCCTTCCTTCGCTCGACGTACCGGCGGTGGAATTCGCGGTCGCGAAGAAGCTGGCCGACGAGGTGCCCGAAGGCGCGACGGTGCTCGCGCCGGAAGCGGTGGCGACCTGGTTGCCGGTCTTCGTCGTGCATCCGCGGATCATCGGCGTCCGCCAGATGTACCTGAGCCTCGCGTTCGCGCCGGGGGAAACGGCGGAACGCAGCAACATGATGCGATACGCCGGCGGCCAGTACCGCCCGCCGGGCGCGGACCGCTGGTTCGCTGCGTCGGTGCGCCGATATCGGCTGTCGGCGGTCGTGTTCGCGCGCGAAGCGCCGTGGGCCGGCGAGATCGAAGCCCTGCTCCGCGCCCAGGGCTGGCACGCGGTTTCCTGCGGCGCCTACCCGATCATGGCGCGCGGCGCGCCAGGCCGCGCCCCGGCCCGGCTCCGCTGCGATGCGCCGCCGCCTGCTCGACGGTGAACACGACCGTGTTGCTGTCCCGCCGCCCGCTCCGGTTGCGCGCGAGCACGCGCACATCGTAACGGCCTGGGCGCGCGTACGACTCGGGCGGCACCATCGCCGTCACGAGTCCGCCGGCTGCCTGGCCCGCGAGGTAGGCATCGCCGAACTGCACCAGGACGTCGCTTCCGTCCAGCGGCTGGTCCACCCGGATCCAGACCGCCGCGCGGCCCGCGTCCTGCACGTTGAATGCAACACCGGCCGGCGTCCGGCGCGGCCCCCAGTCGGTGATCGCGAGCGGAGCCGCGGCCGCGGCGCTCGTCGCGCCCATCGCATCACCGGCGTCGACCGGCTCGCAACTGCGGAAACAGCACGCCTGCAGCCCGGCGCCCGCGAACAGGAGGAGTCCGGCAGCAAGCACGCGGTTCATCGCGAAGGCATCACCGGGCGCGCGCGCCCCGCGCATCGACCGCACCCGGTCGGGGCAGCGCTGCGACGGCCGCCGCGGCATTCACCATCCGGCTTCCGCCCGCGCTTGCGCGGCTTCGGTGGAGGATGCGCCGCACGTCATCGGCCTCCAGGCCCGGGGAAAGCGAAAGCAGAAGCGCCGCGATCCCGCTGACGTGGGCCGCGGCAAGGGACGATCCGGATGCGAAATCGTAGCGCCCGTCGGGCTGGGTGGTGAGGATGTCGGTGCCGGGCGCATCCACGGCGCCCGGCATCCCGCCCGGCGATAGCGCGGAGCGCACGACGATGACGCCCGGCGTTCCCGCGGGGAACCCGGCGATGCGCCCGTCGGGAGGCATCGCGACGACCACGATCCGATCCTGGCGCAGCAAGGCGACGAGCAACTGTTCGAGCAGCGGATCCGGGGGGCCGCCCAAGCTCAGGTTGATGATGCGCGGGGCGGCGTCGATGAGCGCGGCGAGCGCCTTGGCGAGCGTGAGCGTGTTGCAGCGCGCCGCACCCGTGCCGGCCGCCTGCCAGCACGCCTTGTACACGCTCAGGGTCGCCTGCGGCGCGATGCCCACGATGCCGAGGCGGTTGTCGCCCACCGCGGCGATGATGCCGGCGACTTCGGTTCCGTGCCGATCGGCGTTGAACGCCGCGGCATCGTCGTCGACCATGTTGTACGTACCACGGATGCGGCCCTTCAGGTCCGGGTGGGCGACATCCACGCCGGTGTCGACGATCGCGATGTCCACGCCCCTGCCCTGGCTCGCTTCCTGCGCCGCCGCCGCGTCGATTTCGGCGAATCCGCGCTGCATGCCGACGTAAGGATCGTTGTAGCGCAGGGGTGCGGACGGATGCGCGTACAGCGCGTATTCGTGCAGCGGCTCGGCGATGCGCACGCGCTCGTCGCGCGACAGCGCGGCGAGCAGCGCGTCGCGGTCTGCGCCCGGCTCGGGCCGCAGCACGGCGCAGTACACGCCGAGCGGCTTGATGGGCCAACCGGTGATCTCGCGCAGCCGGTAGCGCCGCTCCAGCGCGGCCAGCGTCGACATCGCGCGTTGGCCGTTGCGGTAATGGTCGATGGCTGCGTACCCGAGCACGTTCGAACCCGCGTGCGCGGCCGGCGGCGACACCGGATTCAGGACGGTCACGACGATGTCGCGCGCGCCGTCGGGCGCGCTTGCTCCGGCCGTCGCCGGCGCGGCGCCGGCGTGGCTTGCACCCGCGGGTTCGCCGACCGGCGCGTGCGCGCAGGCGCCCGCCAGCGTCGTGGCGGCAAGCACGAGCGCGAACGCGAACTTCATGGCGTGCCGGTGACGGGCTCGGCCAGGCGGACGCCGCGGTGCGCGCGCAGCCGCTGCAGCAGCGCATCGCGCCCCGCCGTGCCCGAGGACGCGACCACGGTGTAGGCGCCGACGGCGTTGGGGCCGGCAATGACGCGCAGCCTGTTCTCGCGCAGCAGCGCATCCCACTCCGAAAGCGCCATGGCCGGCTCCGGCACCAGCCGGATCGAACCGGCGGGCGTCGGCGGGGCTTCGTCGCCCAAGGTCCGATACGCGGCGGCGGGCTCGATGGACCACAACTTCGCGCCCATCGCCCCGAGCCCGATCGCCTGCACCAGCACCGCAGCGACCAGCGCGCGCCCGACCCACCCCGCATGGCGCAGCGAGTCACGCGCTTCGGGCACCGCGGGCGTGTCGATCCGCGCCAGCAGGCGCTGCAGTCCGCCTTCCATGTCGACCTGCAGGCCGGGCGGCAGCGACATCGCCCGTTCCAGGCGCTGCTGCTGGGCGAACTGGTCGCGGCAGGCATCGCAGCACGCAAGATGCCCGTCCAGCCACTCGCGCTGCCGCGGCGACAGGTTGCCCTGCAGCGCATCGGGCATTGCATCCCAGGCGAGCACGCAGTCCTTGTTGGGGGAATGGGTCGAGGCCATGGGTCTCCTAGGCTCCCTGCAGTTTCGTTTCGCCGCCCAGCGCAGGCATGACGTTGAGCAGCTTCACCCGCGCATGGAACAGGCGCGCCTTCACCGTTCCGACGGGGCATTGGAGGATCGCCGCGACCTCGTTGAGGCTGTGGCCGATGCCGTAGACCAGTTCGACGACGACGCGCTGGTCGGCGGTGAGGTGCTCGAGCGCCTTGCCGAGCAGGTCGCGCAACTCGCGGTCCTCGCCCGGATCGGCGACGTTGTCCATGTCCGGGAGGAGCGTGTCCTCGGTCAGCTCGTCGAACGCCTCGCTGCCCTGCCGGCGCAAGGCCTTGAGGCCGCAGCGATACGCGATCCCCATGAGCCAGGTGGACACCCGCGCATCGCCCCGGAACTGGCCCGCGTGCTGCCACGCGATCCAGAAGCAGTCGTTGACGACCTCCTCGATGACGTCCGGGCGCCGCGTCAACCTCGACAGGAAGCGGCACAACCGGCCGTGGTAGTCGCGGTAGAGCGTGGACAGCGCGTCGCGATCGCCCGCGGCCATGCGCTGGAGCAGCGCGCGGTCGACGGCATCGGCATGAGCATTCGCCTCGTTCATGTTTCCTGGCGGTGGATACCGCTGCCTGGCTTCCAGCGTAGGTGCCGGGTGGCGCCGGATAGGTTGCCTCAGAACGCCCGGGACAGCGTCGCGACCCATCCGGGGGCCCGGGCACCATAGACCCTGCGGTCGCCGAGGCTGTTCATGTTGCGGTCGACCTGCAGCCGCCAGGCGCCGTCGCTCCAGGCCAGGCCGAGGCTGCCGTAGGCGTAGGACCGCACATGGTCGTACCGGTAGGCGCGGGCCGCGCCATAAAGGTAGGGAGGGCGACGGGAGCCATAGGTCGTGATCGTCGCCTGGCCGATGCCGGCCCCCGCGGCGAGGGACAGGTGCCGTGAGACGGGCCAGCTGAGCGTGGCGTCGGCCGCACCCGTCACCCGGCGCGGGGCCTGCGGGTTGTCGACGCGGATGGCGGACACGCCGAAGGACAGCAGGTCGCGGTAGGTGAAGTAGAGGTTGGCATCGAGCCTGTCCGGCATGGCGGCGACGCGATAGTCGTAGTACAGGAGGCTCGCCTGCGCCTGCCATTCGGACGAAGGGGCCCAGGCGCGCGAGGCACGCGCCAGCGCCATCACGGGCGTTCCGGGTGAACGCGTTTCCACCGCGCCCGCGGCACCCAGCGACCAGCCCGAGGACGAAGCCCACGACACCGCGCCCTGCAGGATGGGGGTGGCCCGCGTGATCGCGAGCCCGCGATCCACCAGCTGCGAGGACAGCGCGATCTTCCCGTCCACGCGCGACTGCGCATTCACCACCGCGGGCAGGCACGCCTGCGCGGCAACCGCGGCCAGCCACAGCACCGCGCCGGGTCGGCGGGTGATTCGTGGGGCGCGGGATATCGGGATGTGCCGGCGTGGTCGGGCCGTCATGCTCGCATTCAAGCCATTCGCCTGGACGCGAGATTACTGGCCGTGCGTGGACTATTCAAATCGGCTATGGGCCAACTTCGCCGCGCGCCGCGTCATCGCGCATCGATGAAGTCGGCCAGCGCCTGGATATCGGCATCGCCGAGCGCCTGCGCCACGCCGTGCATGATCGCCGCATTGCTCGTGCCGCCGCGGGCACCGTCCTTGAAGTCGTGGAGCGCCTTGGCGACGTAGGCACCGGACTGTCCCTGCAGCCGCGGGACCGTGGACCACGGCGGCCGTGGTGCCGTGGCGTCCACGTCGGCATCCGGACGCGGCCCGCGGCCGTCGGCGCCATGGCAGGCCTGGCAAGAAGGAATGCCAACGGAGGGTTCGCCATCGGTGAACAACTTCGCGCCACGCGAATCCGAGGCACCCTGCGTGGCGGCGTTCGCCGGCAGCGAGGCGTAGTACGCGGCGAGGTTGCGCATGTCGACGTCGCCGATGGACGCGACCATGGCGCCCATCACGGGGTCACTGCGCTCGCCGTCCTTGAACGTCCTCAGCTGCACGTAGAGGTAGGTCGCCGACTGCCCGGCCAGGTTCGGGAAGTTCGGCGCGATGCCGACGCCGTTCGTGCCGTGGCAGGCGCTGCACACCGCCGACAGCGCCTGGCCGGCCTGCGCGTCGCCGGTGATCGGCTGCTGCCGGCGCAAGTCGAGGACGCGCGCCTGCGGCGTGCCGGTTGCGCCGTCGCTTTCGGCCGCGAGGGCGAACGCGGCCGCGAAGGTGCCGGCCAGGCCCATCGTCGCGACGGCGAGCAGGAGGAAGGGAAGCCTGGGGGACCGCATGGTTCGCCTCCCTTACAACCGGATGGTGAGGAAGGCCCCCACCGCCATCGCGTTCCAGCGCGATGGCGGCGCGAGTTCCGTGAACACGCGGTTGCCGACGACGAGATCGGCAGGCGTGTCGAAGCCGGCGTAGTGCCAGTCGAAGAACCGGCCGTGCTGGTACTGGCAAGTCAGGCGCAGGTCGACGTTTCGGCTGAGCGCGAAATCGAGCTTCGCCGCCACGTCGTGCGTGCGGTAGAGATTCGCCGGGAAGCGGTCGCCGACCGCCGCTTCGTCGAGGATGCGGGCATACACGACCGAAAGCGCGGCCAGCGTCGCGTAGTCGTAGCGGTCGACGCCGCGCGAACCGCTGAAGTCGTAGCCCACGTCGATCCGGACGCGCGGCGTGAACGCGTGCTGGAGGTGCAGGCCGGCGTTGACGTTGCGCTCTTCGTCCGCCGCCGACCAGGCGTTGCCGAACGGATAGAACGGCCCGCCGGCTTCCGGGTTGGCCTGGTCCGGCGAGGAGTACGCCAGCGCTTCGTTGTCGTTGACGTTGCCCTGCACGAGCCGGCTCGACTGGACGCCGGCGTAGGCGCTCATCGTGGTGCCCGGCGAAGGCGACCAGTCCCACGCGACATCCGCGCCGGTGGTGTCGAACGCGCGGCGACCGATCGACGCACGGTAGTCCTTGCGGTCGCCCTGCAGCGTGGCGCTGATCGTGGCGGCATCGCCCGCCGGCATGACCAGGATCGCGCGCAACCGGCTCGATGACACGTCGCCGAGGTCGTACTTGCGCATCTGCGCGACGGTGAAGGCCGGATTGCCCGCCGCGGGCGGCACGTAGCCCGGCATCGATGGCGAATAAGCGGCGAGGTACGGATCGGGATCGTAGGCATCGCCGGTGCGGCGTTGCGCTTCGTAACCCACGCGCAGTGTCGCGCCCCCGGGAACCGTGCCGCGGAAAATCCGTCCATCCCATGTCAGTTCGAGGCGGTGGTCGTCGACGCGGTCGCGTTCGCGCACGCGGGGCGTGCGCCGCTCGTACCGGTAGCGCGTGCCCACCGTGCCGCGCGCGCCGAAATCCCGGCTCCCGCCGAGCTCGAAATCGAGGCGATCGTAGCTGTAGGGAATGTTGGCGACCTGGGTGTACACGGACTGGTACGCGGCATCCCCCGGCTTGAACAGGCCGGAGAACGCCGGCTCGGGGATCACGAGCGCCACCGCGCCGTTCTCGGCGACATAGCCGTACTGGCCGGTCAGCGGGTTGTACATCGTGTAGCGCGTACGGTTGTCCTCTTCGTAGCGCCGCAGGTGCGCGAACAGGCGGACGGCGGCGCCGGGCCGGAAATCGGTGCGCACGTCGACGAGCATGGTGTCGATGCGGGCCTTCGCGGTCGTGCGCGACAGCGCCGCCGTGGTGTTCCAGTCCGAGCACGCGATGCCGCTGGTCGAGATCGATGCGCCATCCGGACAGAACGCAGGGTCGAGCGGCGCCTGCAAGGGATCGTCCTGGCGCATGCTCGCCCAGGACGCCGTGAGCGACAGGTTGCCGTTCCAGAACTTCAGCCGGTGCGAAGCCTCCAGCTGCAGGTTGTAGTAATCGTTGTCCGGCTCGAGCGCCCACGTTCCGCCGTTGATCATCGACCGCGTGCCCGGGACCACGGAGAACGGCACCTGGTAGTCGAGATGGTCCTTGTGGTCGCGGAAGAACGAGCCGTTGAGGCTGAAGTCGAGCAGCCAACCCATCTCGCCGCCCTTGTTGCGCAGCCCGAGGTGGACATCGGTGGTCGTGGAATCGACGGGGCGCACGGTCTCGTACTGGCCGCCGAACCTGCCCGGCACGCCGGGCGAACCGGCGCCACCCGGCCCCGGCGCAATGAAGAAATAGCTGAGGTACATCGGGCCGCCCCAGGCGCGCTCGCCTTCCCGGCGCTCGCGGGTCACGCCCGCGTAGCCGATCCAGCGCGGCGTCGCCGTCCCTTCCCAGCTCGCGCCGGTGCTCCGTCGCACGATGCCGAGCGTCTCGCGCGGACGGTCCTCCATGGCCGCGCGCACCGCGTCGGGCTTGCTGCCGGTGGCGATGCCGGGAGGCAGCACGAGGCTCGTGCTCCCGACGCCGTCCCAGAGCGGATACGCGGTCGTGTCCAGGACATGCGATGTCGCGCGCTGGAAGAACTCGAAGCGGCTCGAACCGTATCGCCCGGCGCGGACGCGAAGATACTCGTCGTCCTGGCTGATCCTGCTGCCGCGCACCTCGACGTAAGCGCCGGTGTCGCGGTTCAATGCCGAAAACGCGAGCAGGCCCAGGACCGGTCCGTTTCCCCAGTCCGTGTACCTCCGGAAGAACGCATTGTCGTCGTCGCCGCGCGTCGACACGTATCCGAGCCTGACCAGTCCGTAGTAGCTCCAGTCCGTCGTTGCGATCGCCTTTTCGCCGGGCACCGCGTGCGGATAGGGATAGAGCGCACCGGTGGGCGTGCGCAGCTGGCCCGGATGCAGCCACGACATGCCCTGCGGATCCGCGACGACGAAGGGATCCCAGCCCGCCGGGTCCAGGCCGTTGCCGAACTGCAGGTTGCCGACGCGCTGGGAATCGCTGGTGTCCGCTTGCGCCAAGGCGTCCGCGCAGGGGCCCAGGCCCAGGATCGCGCCGACGAGCGCCGCGAGCACGTTCGGTTTCAGCATGCTCGATACAGGCATGCTCGATACAGGCATGTTCGGCTTCGGCATGGCGACGCCCTGGTGGAATGGACCGGTCACTTGACCAGCGTGGGTCCGGCGGGATGGTTGGATCCGTGGATGTTGCCGTGGCAGTTGAGGCATCCGCGCGACATCACGCGCTCGTCCGGGACGAGCCCGCTGCGCAGGTTCTGCCGCGTCAGCAGGTCGTTGGGATGCTGGAAGTTGGTATGGCATTGCTGGCACAGCATCGGCACCGGCGTCACCAGCAGGTCTGCGTGGTTGGAGCCGTGCGGCGTGTGGCAGTTCAGGCAGCTTTCGCGCACCGGCGCATGCTCGAACAGGAACGGGCCGCGCTTGTCCGCGTGGCAGGAGTAGCAGGTTTCGTTGACGGTGGCGGTCTTGAGCAGCGGCGCGGTGACCGTGCCGTGCGGGTTGTGGCAATCGACGCACGACAGCTGGCCTTCCGGCAACGGCATGTGCGAACGCCGGTTGAACTGCGCGCGCACGTCGCGATGGCAGGTCGCGCACACCTCGTTGATCGTGGGCCTGGCAAGCAGTCCTTCGGACGACAGCCGCACCATCGGGTTGTGGCAATCGGTGCACGACAGGCCGCGACGCTCGTGCACCGATCCGGTCCAGTGCTGGCGCGCGCCATTGGCGTGGCAGCCAAGGCAGGTGCCCGCCTGCACGTCGACCGGGGTCGCGCTGCCATGCGTGTAGGCGATGATCAGGCCCTTCGCTTCGGGACGCTGCGCGTGCGCCGATCCCGGGCCATGGCAGGCTTCGCACGCGCCCTGCGGCGCGACGCCGTGCGCTCCCGCCATGAAGGCGCCGACGTGGAGGCTGTGCGACGCCTGCAGGGTCTCCAGCGCGTGACAGGAGGCGCAACTCTTCGCGCCGATGGGGATCGCGTGCGGTGCCAGCGGGTTCGAGGCGACGCGTGCCGAGGCAAACGGCAAGGCGGGGATGTCGTCCAGCGCCATCCGGTGCAGCGGGGTATCGCCGCCCATGTCCGTCGGCGGAAGCATGCGCAGGAAGTCGCTCGCGGTCATCGGCTTGGGGAGCGCGCCAGAGGCGCCCTGGGTCGCACGGGCCTGTTCGCCCTGCTGCGCGTGCAAGACAGGAACGCCCAGCAGTCCCTGGCCGGCCAGCATGACCAGCAAGGCCGCCACCGGCAGCGCCAACCGCCGTTGCCTGCGGCTCCCTGGCCCGCCGGGCCGGCCTTCGCCGGATGCTTCCATCATCAGAGCTGCCCCCGCATGCGCCTGGCGGTGTGTGCCGGCCGCCCCGTCAAAAGGTTGCAAAGGGGTGGCGGCCCCGCCCGGACGCAACTTTTCCGCCGGCCCGCGGCACCCATCTGCATTCGAGGAGGGGCGCGACATGACGGGAATCCGCGGCGCCGCAGCCGCATCGGTCGCGACGCAGCTGGACGACACCCGGCGCGCGTTCGACAGCGTGGCCGCCGACTACGACGGACCGCGCGGCAACAACGCGCTGATCCAGCGCATGCGCCGCACCCTCTGGGACGTCGTGGACCGCGAACTCGCGCCCGGCGCGCGCCTGCTCGACCTGGGTTGCGGCACCGGCATCGACGCGCTGCGGTTCGCGCAATGCGGTTATCGCGTGGTCGCCACCGACTGGTCCCCGGGCATGGTCGCGCGCACCGAAGCCCGCATGGCGGAAGCGCAGCTGCCCTCGCCCGTGACGGTGAGGCAACTGGGGATCCAGCAGCTCGCCGAACTCGACGCTGCGCATGACGGTGCGTTCGACGGCATCTACTCCAACTTCGGGCCGCTGAACTGCGCGCCCGACCTCGCCGCCACCGCCGACGAATGCGCGCGCCTGCTCGCACCCGGCGGCGTGCTCGTGTTCTCCGTGATGGGCCGGATCTGTCCGTGGGAGCTGGGCCATTACGCGCTGCGCGGCCGCTTCGGGCGCGCCGGCGTCCGCGCCGCGCGGGGCGCGACGGCGGTCGGGATGAACCGGCATACGATCTGGACGCGCTACTACCTGCCACGCGAATTCCACCGGCATTTCGCGGTGCGGTTCTCGCTGCTGCGTTATCGCGCGCTGAGCCTCTTCCTGCCGCCGCCCTACCTCGTGGACTTCTGCCACCGCCACCCGGGATGGTGCGAACGACTGGGCAGGCTCGATGATCGCGTCGGCGGCTGGCCGCTGCTGCGCGACATGGGCGACCACTTCCTCATGGTGATGCGCCGGCGCTGAGCATGGACGCGACGCCCGCCACGATCGGGATCGACCTGCACGGCGCCGCCACACTCGCTCCGGGCGGCCTCGTGCGCGCGCCCTTGCCGATCCGCGACGGCCGAATCGGCAGCGCCGCCGGCGTGCAGGCGTCGCGCCTGCGGCTGGATGGGCACCTGGTCCTGCCCGGGCTGGTCAACGCCCACGAGCACCTGCACGTGAACGCGGTACCCCCGCTCTTGCACGACGAGCCGTTCCGCAACAGCTACGAGTGGATCGAAGCGTTCGGCGCGCATTTCGCGCAGCCGGCGGTGGCCGCGGCGCTCGCCGTGCCCCGCGACGTGCGCATGCGCCACGGCGCGCTGAAAAACCTGCTGGCCGGCACCACCTGTGTCGCGCACCACGACCCCTGGCATCCGGTGCTGGACGAACCCGATTTCCCGGTCGCCGTGCTGCGCGACCATGGCTGGAGCTATGCGCTCGGATGGCCGGGCTATGGCCCCGATGCGCGGCGCAGCTTCCTCGACACGCCGGGCGAACGCCCGTGGATGATCCACCTGGCCGAAGGTACCGATGCCGTCGCGCAGGCGGAACTGGAGGCGCTCGACGCCATCGGTTGCCTCGCGCGCAACAGCGTGCTGGTGCACGGCGTGGGCTTGCGCGCGTCCGACATCGAACGCGTCATCGAACGTGGCGCGGCCGTCGTCTGGTGTCCTTCGAGCAACCACGCCCTGCTCGGCCGCACGCTGGATCCACACCGGCTGCTCGCCGCCGGCCGGCTCGCGCTGGGCACGGATTCGCGGCTCAGCGGCGCGCGCGACATGCTCGACGAAATGCGCGGCATCGCGCTGCGCGGCGAACTGGCGCAGGCACGGCTGCTGGAACTGGCGACCACTGCCGCCGCGCGCATCCTGCGCATGCCGGGCCATGGCAGCCTCGGGCCGGGCGACCGGGCGGACCTCCTGGTCGTGCGCGATACCGGCGGCAACGCCGCGGACGCGGTCGCGGGCCTGCGCCGCAGCGACCTGCGCGCGGTCGTGCGCGACGGACTGCCCTGCATCACCGATCCCGACCTGGCCGACTGGTTCGCGATCGCCGGCGTCGACGCCGTGCCGGTCTCGCTCGACGGCCAGCCGAAGCTGCTGGCGCGCTGGCTCGCCGATCCCGCCGTCATCGCGCTCGAACCGGGCCTCGAACCCGACACCGGCGCCGGGCGATCGCAGGGCGCGCCCGCGTTGATCACGGGGAGCCGCTGATGCCGGGCACCGCAGTGAACGCCCCGATCCTCCTCGACCCCGCGCCCGCCTATGCGCTGTGGGCGTCGAGCTATCCGGCGCATGCGCACAACCCGGTGATGCTGGCCGAGGAACGCGCCATGCTCGCGCTGCTGCCCGAATCGCTGCGCGGGATGGCCGTGCTCGACGCAGGCTGCGGCAGCGGACGTTACATGTTGCACGCGCTGCGGCGCGGCGCGGCGCGCGTCACCGGCGTGGACCTGTCGCCGGAGATGCTCGCGCATGCCGGCGCTGCGCTGCGCGGCTCCGGCGAGCGCAACGACAGACGCGACGACGGACGCAAGCGCGGCGACAACCGGGAAGCCTCCATCGGACTGGTCGCCGGAAGCCTCGACGCCCTGCCCGTCGCGGATGCCAGCGTGGATCTCGCCATTTGCGGCCTCGTCGTCGGCCACCTGCCCGACCTGCGCGCATGCGTCTCCGAACTCGCCCGCGCGACCCGGCCCGGTGGCAACGTGCTGTGCAGCGACGTCCACCCGATCGGCCACGCGCTCGGATGGGTGCGCGATTTCAGGCATGGCGGTGAACGCTATGCCGTTCGCCACGCGCAACACCTCTACGCCGACTGGCACGACGCCTGCACGGCGGCCGGCCTGCACATCGAGCAGGTGCGCGAGCCGATGCTGGACCCGGCCGACATCCCCGCGGGCGCGCGCTTCGATCGCGCCGCCCTCGACGTGCCCGTCGCCCTGGTGCTGCAGTTGCGGCGCCCGCGCTGACCACGACACTCCTGGACATCCATCGCATGCCGAACGCTCCGCGCACCCTGCTGGTCAATCCCACGATCGCGTCGCGCCGCAGCGCGCGTTTCCCGCTGGCACTGCTGACCCTGTCCGCGGCGCTGGAGCGGAATGGCGCGGGCAGCAGCCGGATCATCGACGGCAATGTCGATCGCGAGTTCGTCGACGCGGCGCTGCGCGCGATCGAAGAGGAACCGTTCGACCTCGCCGGCATCAGCGTCATGGGCGGCCCCCAGCTGGCGCCGGCGATGGCCGTTTCGCGCGCGATCCGCGAACGCTTCCCGAAACTGCCGATCGCCTGGGGTGGTTACTTCCCCACCCTCAACACGGAAGCGGCGCTCGGCTCGCCGGACGTGGACTACGTCATCCGCGGCCCCGGCGACGAAACCCTGCCGGAACTCGTCGCCGCGCTGCGCGACCGCGACCACGCCGGACCCCCGCGCATCGCGGGCCTGTCCTGGAAGGACGGCGCCACCATCGTCCACAACCCCGCGCGACGCATCCCGGTCTCCGCCGGCGGGGATCGCCTCCCCTACGAACTGCTGGGCGATCCCCGCCGTTACCTCGCGCGCACCTATCTCGGTCGCCGCACCGTCGTCCACCAGGCGGCGACCGGCTGCCGCTTCCGCTGCACCTTCTGCGGCGTCGCGGCGATGTATGGCGGCGCCACCCACCTGTCCACGCCCGAGCGGCTCGACCGGGACCTCGCGTATTTCAAGCACGAGCTCGGCGCCGACTCCGTGCAGTACTTCGACAACAACTTCTTCGACCGCGAGCAGGACATGATCCCGCTGCTCGAGGTCATGGCGCGCCATGCGATGCCATGGTGGTGCTACGCCCGCGCCGATGCGCTGCTCGGCCTGTCCGCGCGCGGCTGGGAACTGGTGCGCAAGAGCGGGCTGCGCATGGCCTACATCGGCGCGGAATCGCCGAGCGGGCAGATGCTCAAGGACATCCGCAAGGGCACGCGCCCGGACCAGACGGTCGAAGCGGTGAAGCTGTGCCGCCGCCAGGGCGTGATCCCCGAGCTGTCGTTCATGGTCGCGCCGCCGGAGAATACCGAGGAGGAAACCGAACGCACGTTCGACTTCATCCGCGAGCTCAAGCGGATCAACCCGGACGCGGAGGTGATCGTCTACATCTACACGCCGCTGCCCGACGAAAGCCGCCACGAATCCGACCGGCGCCGGCGCGCGCCGGTGGAGATGCGCGACCTGGACGGGCGCCCGGTGGTGTTCCCGAAGACGCTGGAGGAGTGGGCGGAGCCGCGCTGGGTCGCCTATGCGTGCCATGCGGACGCGCCATGGGTCGACGACAGGTTGCGCCAGCGGATCCATGATTTCGTGACCGTGCTGCGTTGCCGGTACCCGACGGTCCAGGATCTCGGCTCGCCCGCCTGGGCTAAGCGCGGGCTGCGCGCGATGGCCGGCTGGCGTTACCGCCGCGGCAACTACGACCGGCCATGGGAACTGGAGTTGGCCAGCCGGCTGCTGAGCCTGCGCATGCCGCAGGTTTCCGGCCTCTAGCGCCGGGCCGCGCCGCATTGCACGTCGTCCAGGCCAACTTCCAGCCCGCTCCGGTCGGCCTCGCCGCCGGCGCGTTGCTCGACCGCTGGCATTCGCTGCGGGATGTCGCGGCGATCGCCGCCACTGGCGGCGTCCGCGTCACCGTCGTGCAGTCGGCGTCGAAGCGCGACTGCGTCTTGCGCGACGGGATCGAATACCACTTCGTCGAAATCGGTGACGGTGCGACGGGAAAGTCGGCGCGCAGCCGGATGGTCGCTGGCCTGCTGTCCGACCTCCGTGCGGATGTCCTGCACGTGCACGGCCTGGCGTTCGCCGGCGAAGCGTTCGGGGTGGCGCGCCAGCTGCCGCGCCTGCCGATCCTGTGCCAGGACCACGCGGATCGTCCGCCGCGCTGGTGGCGGACGCCGCAGTGGCGGCGCTGGTACTCGGCGGTGTCGGCCGTCGCCTTCACCGCCACTGCGCAGGCGCGACCGTTCTTCGACGCACGCGTGTTCCCGGAACGCCTGCCGGTCTTCGCGATCCCCGAATCCAGCAGCCGCTTCGCCCCGGGGGACCGTCGGCGCGCCCGCGCGGAAACCGGGATCCACGGCGACCCCTGCGTCCTGTGGGTGGGGCACATGAACGCCGGCAAGGATCCGCTCGCCGTCATCGACGGCATCGCGCGTGCCGCGATGCAGTTGCCCGGGCTGCAGCTGTGGTGCGCGTTCGGTTCCGCGCCGCTGCTGGCCGCGGTGCAGGATCGGGTCCGCGCCTGTCCGCAACTCGCCGACCGGGTGCATTTCCTCGGCCACGTGCCGCATGCGCAGGTCGAAGCGCTGATGCGCGCGGCCGACGTGTTCGTCTCCGGAAGCCGCTCGGAGAGCTGCGGCTACGCGCTGCTCGAGGCGCTCGCCTGCGGCACCGCCCCGGTTGTGACCGACATCCCGTCGTTCCGTGCCTTGACCGGCGGCGGCGCCGTCGGTCGGCTGTGGCCGGCGGGCGACGCGGCGCGCCTTGCCGATGCGCTGGTGGAAGTCGCCTCGCGACGCACGCCGCCGACGCAGGTGCGCACGCATTTCGATGCCACGCTGTCCTTCGACGCGGTGGGCCGGCGCTGGGCGGACGCCTACGCGCAGGTGCGCGAGCAACACGCCCGGGGCCGGCGGTGAAGCTCGCGCTCGTGGTGCCTGGCGGCGTCGACCGTGGCGGCGAGCGACGCGTGATCCCCGCGCTGCTCGCGCTCATCGAACGCCTCTCGCGACGCCATGAAGTGCATGTGTTCGCGCTGCACCAGGAAGCGCTGCGCGGCGAGTGGACGCTCGCCGGCGCCCGCATCCACAACATCGGCGAGGGGTGGACGCGCGTCCGTGCCGTGCGCGCGATCCTCGCCGAGCACCGGCGCGGCCCTTTCGACTGCATCCAGTCGATCTTTTCCGGCTCCTGCGGCCTCGTCGCCGTCGCGGCGGCGCGCGTGTTGCGCGTGCGCGGCTTCGTGCATGTCGCCGGCGGCGAACTCGTGGCCCTGCACGCGATCGACTACGGCGGGCGCAGGCGACTGGCAAGCCGGCTGCGCGAGGCGCTCGTGCTGCGCGCCGCCGATGCCGTGACCGCGGCCAGCGCCCCCATCCTGGCGTCGCTGCGCGATCTCGGCATCCATGCCGGGCGGATCCCGCTGGGCGTCGACCTCGATGCGTGGCCGCCATCGCCACCGCGCCCGCGCGGCGCGGGACCAGCGCGACTCATCCATGTCGCCAGCCTCAACCGCGTGAAGGACCCGGCGACGCTGCTGCGGGCCATTTCGATCCTCGCGCAGCGCGGCGTCGACTTCTCGCTGGACGTGGTGGGCGTGGATACGCTGGACGGCGAAGTGCACCGGCTCGCCGCGGCGCTCGGGCTGGGCGATCGCGTGCGCTTCGCGGGCTTCAGGACCCAGCGCGAGCTCCGCCCGTTGCTGGAAGCGTCGGACGTGCTGCTGATGGCATCGCGCCACGAAGCCGGTCCCGTGGTCGCGCTCGAAGCGGCGATTGCCGGCGTGCCGACCGTCGGCACTGCGGTGGGGCACCTGGTCGAATGGGCACCATCGGCCGCGCTCGTCGTGCCGGTCGGCGATGCCCCCGCCCTCGCGGACGCCATCGGGCGGGTCCTCGACGACGAGGCGCTGCGCCTGCGCCTGGCATCGGCTGCGCAGCGGCTGGCGATCGCCGAGGATGCCGACTTCACGGCGCGGGCGTTCGAAGCCCTCTATCTCCGCCGGCGGTGACGCCCTGCGTCAACCCGGCTTGCGCGCGACGTAAAGACGGAATCGCGCCGGCGCGCGACGGCGGCGGAGGGCGGCGACCAACGGCCGCAACGCCCAGGCAAGCCCATGCCACGGGCGATGGACTTCCCACCGGATCCCCAGCGCGCGCGCCATCGCGTCCAGTCGCGCATCGGTCAGGAACCCGATCGCGTCGAGCGCATCGCCTTGCGTGCCGTGGCGGGCCAGGAAATCGATCCGCCGCTCCACCAGCATCCGCCTGCCGTCGTCCTCGCGCGGATACCAGGGCGTGTCGCTGACGACCACGCTGCCCCCGGGCTTCACACAGCGCAGCGCTTCCCGCAGCGTCGCGGCACCATCCGCGCAATAGTGGAAGGAGGCGTTGAACACGGCGAGGTCGAACTGCGCGTCGTCGAAGGGAAGCCGGTCGAAAGTTGCCCGGAACCGCGGAAACGGCTCCGGCAATCGCTCCAGGTAATGACGCGCGGCGCCCAGTCCGTCGCGGTCGTTGACCACGAGGTCGACGGCAACGGGACGGCCGCCAGCCAGCGCGAGGCGATGGCTCATCCAGCCATTGCCGGCGCCGAGGTCGAGCACGCTGCAGGCAGCCTCGCGGAACGCGCGCGGCAGCAGATGGCGCATGAAGTAGTCGTGGCTGTGCGCGCGGATCCGCCACTGCCGCGGGTCGCGGCCGGACAGGTCGCGATATGGCAGCGCCAGGTAGTACCCGGCGCTGCCGCTGCCACGGCCTTCCGCCTCGCGGATCCGTTCGTACCCGGAGACGAAGCTCGCGAGGCCCGCGCGGGATTCCGGCGACAGCGCGTCGACGATGCCGCCAAGCTCTCCGAACCGGAATCCGCATGCCGGGCAAGCGCCATCCGTGGCGCGTGCGCCGCAGCACGGACAGCGCAAGCGGATCGTTCCATCCGGCGACGCCATCCGCGTTGCGCACGCTCGCATGCCGGCGCCCGCCGCGTTCAGGACGCCAGCACCGGGGCGTCCATCGCCGCGCGCACCGCGTAGAGGATATCCATCCGCGGCACCGGCCGCGCCAGCCAGCGGAGCGCGCGCCGCGCATGGCCCATCCGCGGCCAGTCCTGGCCCTGCAGCCATAGCTGGGTGCGCATCATGTCGGCACGTTCCTGTACCGCTTCGCGCGACGGCCTCACGCGGTTCGCGAGGCAGCGCCGGACGTCCCTGGCCGAGCGCGACCATTCCAGCCCGTCGAGCGGATGCAGCCAGAGTTCGGAACAGGAGACGCGCGTCATGTCCTGGCGCCGGGAAACCGCGCGCAGCAGCCACGGGCACTGGCGCGCCAGCCGGGCCGGCACGTCGGGCGGCACGAGGCCTGGATGGTAGCGATCGACCAGGCGCAGGACGGGCAACGCCCACCAGGCCGGTCCGCCAGCGTCGCAATCGTCGAGTTCCCCCCAGTCGGCATCGGCCATCCTCGCCGACAGCAGCGCGATGTCGTGCAGGTGCATCAGGCGCAGGCTGCGACTGCAGATGCCGCCAGCGGCGTGCAGCAAGAGGTGGCACATCAGCGCGCCCGTCGACGCGTAGGCGTTCAGGCCGGCCCGGGGCACGCGTGGCTGGATGCGCTCCGTGACGTCGGCCAGGGAAACCGGCAGGCGCTCCTGGATGCGGAAATGCAGCTCGATGGTGATCGGGGTATCGCAGTGTTCGCCGAGGCCATGCACCGGGGCGATGGCCGCGGCCGGCTTGAACACGCGATGCTTCCACTGCGCATACGACTGCGCGTAGCCGAGCGCCTCGAGCATCGCCACCGCCGTGCCGGCGTGGTCTTCCCGCACCAGCAGGTCGACATCGGCCATGGGGCGATCGCCCGGCGCGTACAGGCCGATGGCGTGCAGCGCCGAGCCCTTCAGCGCCATGACCGGCAGCGTGGCGGCGCGCGCGGCGGCATCGATGCGCCCGAGCAGCGCCGCGATGCGTCGCTGGCGGCATTCGACGTGGGCGCGCTGGTCGCGCAGGAAACGCTGCCACGCCTCGTGTCGCCATCGGCAGCGGCGCCCCAGCAGCGGCGACACGCCGTGCGCCGCGGCGACCGCGCAGGCAAGCCGCCACTGCACGTCGTCCCAGTCCGGGGTCGGCGTCCCCGGTTGCGCCAGCTCCATCGCCAGCGCCTCGGTGGCGGCGCGCAGCCCGGCCTTAACCGTCTTGAGTGGCGGCAACACGGGCATCTCCAGCGGCATGGCGCGCCATCGCCGCAACGGCGGCATCGCCCGGGTTGCGATGCTCGCGCTCGCCGGCGACCAGCGCCCTCCAGCGCGCGTCGAGCCTGTCGCAGGCGTCGCGGTACTCGCCCGGCGCCATCGCATGCCCCGGCTGCAGCAACGCGACCTGCCGATGCAGGAGGTCGCGGAAATCGCGGTAGAACTGCGAATCGTATGCGCCGCGGAACATCATCGACAGGTCGCCGCTCTCCTTCCAGTGCGTCTTACTGCCGAGTTGCGCCTTGACCTGTTCGTGGAAGCGCGTGCCCGGCAGCGGATAGGACACGCTGACGCCGATTTCGTCCGGCGCGGCGAGCACCACCAGCGCGCGTGTCGCCAGCAGGTCGTCCAGCTGCTCGCCGAGGTAGCCGAGCTGGATGAAGAATCCCACGCGGATGCCGCGCGCGCCGAGTCGTTCCCGCGCCGCGACCAGTTCGCCGATGGTGGTGTCCTTCGCCATCGCGTCGAGGATCCGCTGGCTGCCGCTTTCCGCGCCGATCCAGGCCTCGACGCAGCCGGCTTCCTGGAGCGCGTCTGCCATGCGCTCGCTGATCATGTTGGCGCGGATCTGGATGGTGAAGGGCACCGAGCCGTCGAGTTCCCGCAGGTGCGCCGAGAATTCCGCGAGCCAGTCGGCGCGGAAGCCGAAGATGTCGTCCGCCATCCAGATGTGGTCGGGCTGGAACTCGCGTTTCAGGAAAGCCATTTCCGCCGCGACATCCCGCGGCGCGCGTTGCGCGTAATGGTTGCCCCAGATCGGCTTGGCGCACCAGTTGCAGCGGAACGGGCAGCCACGCGAGGCCACCATGTTCAGGCTGAAGTAGCCATGCCGCTCCTGCCACAGGCGCCGATAACGCCCGATGTCGACCAGGTCCCATGCGGCCTCGCCGGACAGCTGGCGATCCGGCGGCAGCGCACCGGGCTTCGCGGGCATTCCGGACTGCCCGCCTGGCGGCTTGCCAGCGTCATCGTGCACCAGGTGCAGCGACGCCAGGCCGGGAATGCCGGAGACCCATCGCGACGCCTCGATGCCGCGATCCTGTTCCAGCCGCGCCACCAGCGCGCGCAGGGCGGCGGTGCCCTCGCCCACCAGCACGGCATCGGCACCGGCGTCGAGGAGCGGGCGCGGACGGTCCGACGCATCGGACCCGGCGACGATGACGCGCGCGCCGGAGGCGGCGGCTTCGCCCACCATCCGGCACGCGGCCTCGTGCATGCGGTCCAGGCACATCTTGGTGAGGAAGTTGAAGTTGTCCTCGTACAGGACGACGAGATCCGGCCGCGCCTCGCCCAGTGCCGCGACGTAGTCGTCGACGCCGTCGGCGAGCATCGCGTCGAACAGCGCGACCTCATGCCCCAGCGTGCGCAGCATCGCGGCCACCTGGAGGGTGGCAAGTGGCGGATACGGCTTGCCGCGCTCCCACTGTTTCTGGTCGAAGCGCAGGAAATAGGAATGGGCGAGCAGGATCCTGAGCATGTCGCCCGTGGGTCCCCGCCCGCCGGCGAATGGTTGCGTGCCGGCAACCTTTTCCCGCCGCCGTCCCACCTACCCATGCAGGATCCACCACCACCGCGCGGTGCGCAGCATGATGAGTTCCAGGTGCCAGCAGGCCATCGGCGGCCGCTTTCGTTTCCGGAGCGACAGCGCGGCCATGCTGGACGTGGCCGAGGCCGCTTGTGGCGGGCTGGCGCCGCTGCGCTTCGGGAAGGTCGGCCCGGACCTCGACGTCGAATTGCACCTGCTGCCGCGCCGCCGCGCGACCGCCAGTCCGGAACCGCCCCCCGTCCGCACCCGGCTGGGACCCCGCCTCCAGGCCGGGATCATGGATGCCGGGAACTACGTGCTGGTCTCCCCGCGACGGCGCCGTGCGCGCGTGGTTGCCTCCGCCGACATGCTCGACCACGCGTACAACGTGCGCTACGAGCTGGTCGAGTTCGCGATCCTCCTGCTGGCGGCGCGTTGCCAGGGCCTCGTCCCGCTGCATGCCGCGTGCGTGGGACGCAACGGGCGCGGCGTCCTGCTGCTCGGCGACAGCGGCGCGGGCAAGTCGACGCTGGCGCTGCACAGCCTGCTGCGCGGCCTGGACTTCCTCTCCGAGGACGCGACCTTCGTCGAGCCCGGCCGCATGCTGGCGACAGGCCTCTCCAACTTCCTGCACGTGCAACGCGATGCGCTCGCCGGCATCGCCGACGACGCGGCCCGACGCTGGATCGCGGGATCGCCGGTGATCCGCCGCCGCAGCGGCGTGGAGAAGTTCGAGGCCGACCTGCGGCGCGCGCCCCCCGGGCTGCGGCTCGCCCAGGCGCCCCTGGAACTGGTCGCGACGGTGATCCTCTCCAGGCACGCGGGCGATGGTCCGGACGCAGCGCTCACGCCCGCGACGCGCGCAGACTTGGCAGCGTGCGTGGCCTCCGACCAGGCCTACGCGATGGGCCAGCCCGGATGGGACCGCTTCGAGCAATGGGCGCTGCACGCGCCCGCCTACCACCTGCGGCGCGGGCCGCAGCCGGCGAGTTCGGTCGATGCGCTGCAACGAATCCTCGCCTGAGGACTGGCGCGCCGCGTTGCGCGACTTCGGCCGGATCTTCCTGCCACGCGACCAGGCGCAGGTCGCTGCGTACATCGCCGCGTCGCTGCTGGCGGCGCTCGCCGGAAGCGTTGCGGCGCTGTTCCTGGCGGCGCTGATCCAGCCTTCGACGGTCCTGCCGTTCACCGGCCGCCTGCCACGCGCGGCAGGAAGCTTCGAGGCGCATGCCGCATGGTTCGCGATCGCGACCGGCGCGTTCGCCCTGCTGCGCTGGTCGGCGGCCTGCCTGGGCGCGCGGCTGGCGTCGCGTTGCGGCATGCTGCTGCGCCGCGAAGTCCACGCGCGGTTGATCCGCGCGAAGCTTGCGTCGCTCGCGGACTCGAGCTCTGCCGAAATCGCCAATGTCCTGACCTACAACGTCGAGGTCGTCGTGCACGGCTTCAGCGCGGCGCTGCAACTGCTCGTCGCGATCGCCACGACCGTGGTCACGCTCGGCTTCGCGCTGTGGATGGCGCCGCCGCTGCTGCTGGCATTGCCGGTCCTGGCCGCATTCGCGTGGATGGCGGCGCGCCTGTTCGGCCGCGAGCAGTCGCTCGCCAGCCGCGACTATGTCGCCGGCATGACGCACTTGTTCTGGCGCGGCGAGGACTTCCCGCGGCGCCTGCGCCACGTCCGCTCGTTCGGCAGGGAGGTGGCCGACGATGCTTCCTACGGGGCAATCGCGGCAGGCCTGGCGCGCGGCTACCGTCGCCAGCTGCAACTCGCCGCCCACGGGCGATTGCTCCTCGAGCTCCTGGCGGCGGCCGCGATCGCCGCGGCCTTACTGCTGGCGCATCGCTGGAGCGGCGTCGGGCAGGCGAACCTGGTGGCGGTGTGCCTGCTGCTCGGGCGCCTGCTGCCTTACCTCGCCGCCACCCGGCAAGGCATCCAGCAGCTGCGCTCAGCCGCACCGGCACTCGGCCTGTGGCGGCGCTACATGGCGCTGGAACCGGAGGCGAAACCGCCGTCCCTCACGCGTTCCGCGGACGGCCTTGCGGCGAATGGCCTGGCGGGAACGCTGCGCATCGGGCGCGTGCGGCTGCCGCCCTCGATCGTCGCGCTCGATGTGCGCGGCCTGGTCCTTGCGCCCGGTGAGCTGACGCTCGTGTGCGGCGACTCGGGCATCGGCAAGAGCTGCCTGGTCGACGTCCTCGCCGGGATGATGGAGCCGGCCGGGTTCGAGGCGGACGTGGGCGGCCGCGCGATCGGCTTCGACGAGTACCGGGCGCTGGTCGGAACCGGCGCCTACGTCAGCCAGCAGGTCCGGCCGTGGCATGCGAGCGTGCGCGAAAGCCTGCGATGGGCGGCGCCGGAGGCAAGCGACGCGCGGATGTGGCAGGCACTGGCCGACGTGGGGCTCGACCGGCGGCTGCACCGGACGAATCGGGGGCTCGAGACGGGATTGCAGGATTCAGCCAGCCGGTTCTCCGGCGGGGAGCTGCAGAGGCTCATGCTCGCGCAGGTGCTGCTGCGGCAGCCGGCACTCGCCATCCTGGACGAAGCCACCGGCGCGCTCGACGCGGCCTCGGAACGCGAAGTGCTGTCCACGCTGCGACGGCGCCTCCCGCACGCGGCGATCGTGGTCGTGTCGCACCGGACCGGGCTGGCGTCGATGGCCGCGCAGTCGCTGGAGATCGATGGCAGCGGCGTCGCGAACGCCGTGCGGCCCCGTGCGGAGCCCTCGCGCGACGCCTTCGCTTCAGCCCTGGAACGCTAGCTGGCACCACGCCATGATCGGGTTCCAGGCCAGGCCCAGGGCCAGCAGCGCCAGCGCGTTGACGCCGAAGACGGTGCGCAGGATGCGGTCGTTCGGACGCGGCGACGGCAGCCCTTCCGGCGGCGCGTCGAAGTACATCGCCTTGCACACCCGCAGGTAGTAGAAGCAGCCGATGACCGCGAACACGATGCCGACGATGGCCAGCCACAGCAGGTCGCCACCGATGGCCGCGCGCAACACCGCGAGCTTGGCCCAGAAGCCGAGGAACGGCGGGATGCCGGCCAGCGACATCATCGCGCACAGCATCATCCCGGCAAGCCACGGGCTGCGCGCCGCCAGGCCCTTGAAGTCGTCGATGCCGTCGGCCTCGTAGCCATTGCGCGCCAGCACCACGATCGCGCCGAACGACGCCGTGGCCATGATCGCGTAGCTGATCGCGTAGAACATCGCCGCCGCGTAGCCGGCCGCGTTCGCCGCCGCGATGCCCATGAACACGAAGCCGACGTGCGAGATCGTCGAGTACGCGAGCATGCGCTTGAGGTTGGCCTGCATCAGCGCGACCAGGTTGCCGACCGCCAGCGATGCGACGGCCAGCGCGGCGATGAGCAGGCGCCACTCGCCGCTCAGCGGGCCGACGCCCGCCTCGAGCAGGCGGAACGCCATCGCGAAGGCCGCCAGCTTCGGCGCGGAGCCGATGAACACGGTGATCGCGGTCGGCGCGCCGTGGTAGGTGTCCGGCAGCCACATGTGGAACGGGGCCGCGCCGAACTTGAAGGCGATGCCGGCGACCAGGAACACCGTGCCCATCAGCAGCAGCGTGCGCTCCTGGGACAGCGCGATCGCGCCGTGCAGCGTGGCCAGGTCGAGGGTGCCGGTCGCGCCGTAGAGCAGCGACATGCCGTACAGCAGCAGGCCCGAGGCGAGCGAACCGAGCACGAAGTACTTCATCGCCGCTTCCGACGCCAGCGCGCTGTCGCGGTCGATCGCGACCAGCGCGTACGAGCACAGCGCCAGCAACTCGAGGCCGAGGTACACCATCACCAGGCTGCCCGCGGAGATCAGCAGCATCATGCCCGCGGTCGCGAACAGCATCAGCACCGCGACCTCGCCCTTGTACAGCCCGCGCTCGCGCAGGAACGGCCACGCATAGACCAGCGACAGCGCGGTGACCAGGCAGGCGATGGCCTTCAGCACGTCGGCCATGACGTCGCGCACGAACATGCCGTTCAGCACCGTGCCCTGCCCGCCCGTGCCGGTGAAGGCCAGGGTCGCGACCACGAGCAGCAAGGCGATCGCGAGGGTGTTGGTGATGCCGCGTCGCGCCTCGTCGAGGAACAGGTCGAGCATCAGCAGCGCGAACGCGCCGGCGACGAGCACCAGTTCCGGCAGCAGCGGCAGCAGGTCGGCGGCGGTGGGCAATGTCGCGATCATGCGGCGTGCGTCCTCAGAGCTTGCTGGCGGCGAGCTGGCTCGCCAGGTGCGCGATGGAGGGCTCCATCAGGTCGGTCAGCGGCTTCGGCCACACGCCGATGAGCAGCACGCCGGCGGCGAAGGTCCCGAGCACGATCCACTCGCGCATGTCGATGTCCTTCATGGCCGCGACGTTGGCGTTGCCGATTTCGCCCCACACGATCCGCTTGGCCAGCCACAGCGTGTAGCCGGCGCCGGTGATCAGCGTCGTGGCGACGCCGAAGGCGATCAGCGGATGCTGCTGGAAGCTGGCCAGGATGACCATGAACTCGCCGACGAAGCCCGAGGTGCCCGGCAGGCCGGAGTTCGCCATCGAGAAGAAGATGAAGAACGCGGCGAACCACGGCATCACGTTGGCGACGCCGCCGTAGTCGGCGATGCGACGCGTGTGCAGGCGGTCGTAGAGCACGCCGACGCAGGAGAACATCGCGCCCGAGACGAAGCCGTGGCTGATCATCTGCACCATCGCGCCCTGCAGGCCCAGGCGCGCCGCGTCCAGGTTGCCGAAGTCGCGGACCAGGGCGAAGGCGATGAAGATGCCCATGGTGACGAAGCCCATGTGCGCGACCGACGAGTACGCGATCAGCTTCTTCATGTCGTCCTGGACCAGCGCGACGAGGCTCACGTAGATGATCGCGATCATGCTCAGGGCGATGACCACCCAGGCCAGTTCGTGGCCGGCATCCGGCACGATCGGCAGCGTGAAGCGCAGGAACCCGTAGCCACCGATCTTCAGCATGATCGCGGCCAGCACCACGGAGCCGCCGGTCGGCGCCTCGACGTGCGCGTCCGGCAGCCAGGTGTGCACCGGGAACATCGGCACCTTGACCGCGAACGCGATCAGGAACGCGAAGAACAGCCACACCTGCTCGCGCATCCCCAGCGGCAGCGCCGCCATGTCCGCGATCTGCCAGCTGCCGCCCTTCAGGTACAGGTAGACCAGCCCGACCAGCATGAACACCGAGCCGAGGAAGGTGTACAGGAAGAACTTGAGCGATGCGTAGACGCGGCGCGGGCCGCCCCACACGCCGATCAGGATGAACATCGGGATCAGCATCGCCTCGAAGAACACGTAGAACAGCATCGCGTCCATCGCGGCGAACACGCCGATCATCACGCCTTCCAGCATCAGCATCGCCGCGACGTACTGGTTCACGCGCTTCTGGATCGGGCTCCAGGCGCCGATGAGCACCAGCACCGTGGTCAGCGTGGTCAGGCCGATCAGTGCCACCGAGATGCCGTCGGCGCCGAGGTGGTACTGGATGTCGTACGTCGGGATCCAGGCGCGCTGCTCGACGAACTGCATGCCGGCGTCGCCGAAGTCGATGCCCGTGAACAGGGGGACGCTCACCGCCAGCGTCGCGAGTGCGAACACCAGCGCCGTCCAGCGCGCCGCCTGCGCGCGCGCGTCGCCGAGGGCCAGGCACAGCACGCCGCCGAGGATCGGGAGCCAGACCAGCAGGCTGAGCAGCGGGAGATGGGTCATGGTCGACATGCGGTCAGTGCCAGTAGCGAAGCAGGGCCGCCAGCAGCGCGATCAGGCCCAGGATCATCGCGAAGGCGTAGTGGTAGAGGTAGCCCGACTGGGTGCGGCGCAGCAGGCCGGCGATGGCGCCCACCAGGCGCACGCTGCCGTTGACGGCGCCATCGATCACGCGCTCGTCGGCTACGCGCGACGCCTTGCCGAGCGCGACCCCGCCGCCGGCGAAGCCGCGGATCCACAGCGCGTCCATGCCGTACTTGTCCTCGAGGATGCGCACCGGCCAGGCGAACGCGTGCCGCGCGCGGCCCGCGAGTTCCGGCTTCCACCAGTACAGGAGGGTCGCCAGCAGGAAGCCGGCGAACGCGAGCCAGAAGGCCGGCGCCAGGAAGCCGTGCAGCGCGAACCGGACCGGCCCGTGCCAGGCCTCGTCCGCGATCTTCGCGACCACGTCGCGCGCCGCATCGACGTCGATCGATCCCAGGAAATACGGCAGTTGTTTCGCGTGGCCCATCACGTCGGTGCCGAACAGCATCGGACCCGCGGTCAGGAAGCCGATCACGACCGACGGGATCGCCAGCAGCACCAGCGGCACCGTCACGACCCAGGGCGATTCGTGGGGCTCGTGTGCATCGTGGCCGTGGCCACCGTCGTGCGCGTGATCGTCATGCGCGTGGTCGTCGTGCGCGTGCGCCGCATGGCCATGGCCGTCGCCGTGCGCGTCGCGGAAGCGTTCCGGGCCCGCGAAGGTCATGTACATCAGGCGGAAGCTGTAGAGCGAGGTCACGAAGGCGCCCAGCAGCACCGCCCAGTACCCGTAGGTCGCGACCCAGCTGCCGGCCTCGTGCGCGTGCTCGGCGGCGGCCTCGATGATCGTGTCCTTCGAGTAGAAACCCGCGAAGAACGGCGTGCCGACCAGGGCCAGCGTGCCGACGAGCATCGTCCAGAACGTGACCGGCATGTACTTGCGCAGGCCGCCCATGCGGCGCATGTCCTGCTCGTGGTGCATGGCGATGATCACCGAGCCCGCGCCCAGGAACAGCAGCGCCTTGAAGAAGGCGTGGGTCATCAGGTGGTAGACGCCGGCGCTGTAGGCCGACACGCCGAGTGCGACGGTCATGTAGCCCAGCTGCGACAGGGTCGAGTACGCGATCACGCGCTTGATGTCGTACTGGACGATGCCGATCAGGCCGGTGAAGAAGGCCGTCGTGGCGCCGATGAACAGCACGAAGTCCAGCGCGGTGTCGCTGAGCTCGAACAGCGGCGACATGCGCGCCACCATGAAGATGCCCGCCGTCACCATCGTCGCGGCGTGGATCAGCGCCGAGATCGGGGTCGGGCCTTCCATCGAGTCGGGCAGCCACACGTGGAGCGGCACCTGCGCCGACTTGCCCATGGCGCCGATGAACAGGCAGATGCAGATGATCGTCGCCACCGACCACTCGTGGCCGGCGAACACCGCGACCGTCATGCCGTCGATGGTCGGCGCGTTGGCGAACACCGTGGCGTAGTCGAGCGAATTGAACCAGTACAGCACCGCGGCGATGCCGAGGACGAAGCCGAAGTCGCCGACGCGGTTGACCAGGAAGGCCTTGAGGTTGGCGAAGATCGCCGTCGGCCGCTTGAACCAGAAGCCGATCAGCAGGTACGAGACCAGGCCCACCGCTTCCCAGCCGAAGA